>NZ_JBEXMJ010000004.1:0-300000 GCF_040610475.1 Actinopolymorpha sp. NPDC004070
CTGGACCGGACGGTGACCCTGACCGCGCGGGCTCTCGCTCGGGATGAGTTGTCGTTCCGGCACGCGCAGGTGATCGCGGGGGCGATCAAGGACCTGCCCAAGTGGGTCAGCCTCGAACAGCGCCTGGAGGCCGAGGAGTACCTGATCGCGGAGTCGAAGCGGCGTAACCCCGACGACGTGCGCCTGCTGGGACGGCACCTGCTGCGGGTGTTGGCGCCGGAGGAGTGGGAGAAGCGGCTGGGTAAGGAACTCGACGATGCCGAACGCCCTGCGGAACGATCCCGCTCCCTGAAGTACGTGCCGAACGGTGTTCCGGGATCGGAGACGGTAGTGATCAAGCTGCCGGTGCTGGAGATGGAAGTCCTCCGCAAGCTGGTCGAGGCGCTGGTCGCCC
This sequence comes from Actinopolymorpha sp. NPDC004070, assembly GCF_040610475.1. NCBI lineage: Bacteria > Bacillati > Actinomycetota > Actinomycetes > Propionibacteriales > Actinopolymorphaceae > Actinopolymorpha > Actinopolymorpha sp. NPDC004070. The sequence continues at coordinate 395 of NZ_JBEXMJ010000004.1, forward strand.
GTGACACCCGTCCCGAGCCCGACGACCGTCCCCTGGACCAAAAACGCGGGGACGCGTTCGCGGAGTTGGTCGCCAGGTGGGCTGAATGGGAAGCCTCGCCCAACCGCGGCCGAGGACGCGACTGCGTCACCGTCCTGATCGATCTGCACAACCTGATGAACGGCGTCGGGTTCGGCACCATCGACGACCTCAACCCCGTCCGCCCCATGCCCTGCGGCTGCCAAACCCCCGACGCCCAACGCCAAGCCCAACGCAAAGCCCGGCGCCAGGCCAAGGGCCAGTCCCAGGACGAGAACACCAAGCGCACCGAGGGTTCTGAGTCGGGACAGCCCTGGTCGGGAGAGTCCGGGCCAGACAAGACCCGCCCCGGCACCGCAAAGACCAAGCCTGCCGGCTCCAACCCCACCCAGAAGACCGACGGCACCGGCGACGCCAGCGGCACCGGCGGCACCGAGCCGAGCGACAACGCCGAGCCGAGCGACAACGCCGAGCCCGCGGCGGCGCCCGATGCGAACACCAACGCCACCATGGGGGCTACGGCGCAACCCGGCGTTGACGAAGGGGTCGTCGATCAGGACCTGGCGGACGGCCCCGGCGAGACAACCCGGCCAGCCGACACCAACGACCCACACACGGACGCCGACCCGGGCGAGACGACAGACCCGCGCGAACCGACCCAGGCGGCCGACGCCGAGGACCGTGGTCGTCCCGGCGGCCAGAGGACGACGAGTAGCCGCAATAGTCAACCGGACAAGGAGAAACCACCACCGGATACCGCGGGCCTTGCGGACCGGATACCCGAACCGCGAGCACCCGGGCAGCACTCACAACCGAACACCGCCACCGGAACGGCCCCCGAGACCGGAACTGACCCCGACGCCGGAAGGGAAGCTGGAACGGGTCTCGGAGCCGACCCGGAAACAGATACCGGGCCCGAGGACTGGGACCTCGGGGCACAAGACGACGCCGACACCGATCTGCCCGAGGGTGCGGCGGGACCGGAGGATGCCCACGAACCCAGCGACCCCGACGACCCCGACGACCCCGCCGGCCGCATCGACCCGCACGACGGCTGCAGCAAATGCGGAGGCGGTGGCTCGGTGCGGATCCTGGGCCTGCGCGGCGAGCCGATCTCGGTTGCCACCGTCCGGCGGATGGCGTGTGACGCGAACATCATCCCGGTGGTGCTGGGCGGCAACGGTGAGGTCCTCGACGTCGGCATGGCCGACCGGTTCTTCACCGAGGCGCAACGCCGGGCTTTGGCAGTCCGCGATGGATCCCACTGTCACTTCCCGGGCTGTCAGGTCCCCGAACGCCGCTGCATCGCGCACCACATGAACCCCTGGGACGACTTCGGGCCGACGGACCTCGACAACGGAGTTCTCCTGTGCAAGGCCCATCACACCTTCGTCCACCACCGAGGCTGGCAGGTGCGGATGGGCGCACATGGCCACCCGGAGTACGTTCCGCCGGAGTGGGTGGACCCGCAGCAGAAGGTGCAACGACCCTGAAAGCCCTACTGCACATGGGCTTGCTGCCACCAGCACGACCAGCAGCAGCAGGACCGGCAGCAAATGCGCTGTGGGAAGAACCGCTACCGGGAGGACGACCGCTCCGAGCCGGGGCCTTCGGCCGGTTCGATCCGGAAGACCGCGACCCGACCGGCGAGCGCCACGAACTCCTCCGGCGTGCCGTCCTGGACCACCCTCGCCTGCCGGATCAACGGCACTCCCCTGGGCACCTTCGCCGGGAACACCGCTAGCACCGGGCGCGACTCCTCCGCCGACAACTCCACCAGGCGGACCCGCTGGCTCCGCCGGCCGGACGCGAACACGCCCACACCGGCCGCCCGCGCGTTCGCCACCCAGTCGGCGCCAGGGAAGCCGCCCACGATGTAGCGTCCGCCCTCGAACTCGAACGGCGTCACCGGTGTGGTGCGGTCCTTGCCCGACTTGCGCCCCCGGACGGTGAGCGTGTGCACCGGGCCCGTACGCAGGCCCGCGCGCTGCATCGTGACGACCAACCTGTTCATCGGCCGCAGCCAGCGCGGCAGCGCGTACCCCTTCGACGTACTCGTCATCTCCCACCACCTGTTGTCGAGGTCATACTGACCGACGAATGCTCACCCGTCAGCCCTCGCGGCGGTACGAAATGCTCGGCGATACGCCGACGGAGACGTCCGCATCGTTCTGGCGAAGTGGTGGCGAAAGGTGACCGCCGTGGCGAAGCCGACGGAGGCGGCGACCTGCTCGACCGGGGCGTCGCCACGCTCCAGCAACGCCAGACTTGCCTGTACGCGCTGGGCGATCAGCCACCGGATGGGGCTGGTCCCGGTGCAGCGCTGGAAGTGCCGCAGGTAACTCCGGCGCGACATGTGCGCCCTGGCGGCCAGCGTCGCGACAGTGAGGTCCTCGTCGAGGTGGGCCAGCGCCCAGGTCATGCTGGCGGCCACCCGGTCGTCGTCGAGTTCCTCCGGCACCGGCATCTCGACGTACTGCGCCTGTCCACCGTCACGGTGCGCTGGTACGACCATCCGCCTGGCGACCGCGTTGGCGATCGACGGTCCGAAGTCCTGCCGCACCAGGTGCAGGCACAGGTCCACGCCGGCCGCGCTGCCGGCACTGGTGAGTACGTTCCCGTCGTCGACGTACAACACGTCGGCATCCACCCGCACCAGGGGGAACCGCTGGCGCAGCAGCGGTGCGTACTGCCAGTGCGTCGTCGCCGGCCGATGGTCGAGCAGACCTGCCGCGGCAAGCGCGAACGCGCCGGAGCAGATGGAGACGATCCGCGCGCCTCGTTGGTGCGCGGCCCGCAGTGCGGTCACCAGGTCGGGCGAGGGGTCCGCGTGGACGTCGGAGACACCGGGAACGATCACCGTGTGCGCGTGCGCGATCTCCGCCAGGCCGTACGCGGCGGACAGTTCGGCCCCGCCGACCAACCGGACGGGATTCCGCTCGGCACAGATCCGCAGGTCGTACCACCGTAGATCGAACTCGGGCCGTTCCAGCCCGAACACTTCGGTCACGATCCCGGTCTCGAAGGCGGACATTCCGTCGTAGGCGACCACGACGACCCGCCGGCCCTCGGCCGCGACCCGTCGACGGCGCCGGATCGTCACCGCGGTCGGCGCGCTCGGGTTCGCTGTAGGCATGGCGCGATATTAGTGGAGTACGGCATTCGGGCCACTGTTCCCGGGTGGGACGGAACCGCAGGATCGAGGGCATGAACAACCCATCGATCACCGCGGCCTACACCCGTTCGTCCACCGGACCGTCTGCCGGACCGCCTGCCGAGGAGTCCGCGGTGCCTTCCGCCGTGGGCGGCGTGCCAGCCGCCTCGCCCGCCGACGCCCTCGCCCACTTCGCCGCCCGCATGAGTTTCGAAACCGACGTGAGCGACGTGCACGCCGACCTCGAAGCAGGCGTACCCAACCTCGTCGTCGTCGACGTGCGGTCGGACGAGGCGTGGGAGCAGGGGCACGTGACCGGCGCGATTCACCTGCCCACCAACCGGATCGCGGCCGACGGCGCCCGGATCGTTCCGGCCGATGCTCTCGTCGTTACCTACTGCTGGGGGCCCGGCTGCAACGGTGCGACTCGGGGCGCACTGGAGTTCGCCCGCCTGAACCGCAGGGTGAAGGAGATGCGCGGCGGCTTCGAGTACTGGGCTCGGGAGGGCCTGGCCGTCGAGACGGCGCAGGGCCGATCCCTGCGACCGGCGGACCCGCTCACCGCACCGCTGGCAAGCCCTGCCTGCGGCTGCTGAGTCGCCACCGAACGGTACCGACGAACCGGCCGGCCGACAGCATGAAGTGACGGGCACCCAGGACACAAATCGGACATTTCCGTTTCCGAACGGTCTTGACCTTGACCGAGGTCCTGATGCGATCCTTCCTGCGTGACCTCCTACTCCTCCGGCCAGGCCGCGGAAAGATCAGGGTTCAGCATCGACACTCTTCGTTACTACGAACGCATCGGACTGCTGAAGGGGATCCACCGCACGGAGTCCGGGCAACGCCGGTTCACCGACGACGATGTCACCTGGCTGAGGCTGCTGCGATGCATGCGGGACACCGAGATGCCGCTTGCGGAGATGCGTCGGTACGCCGAACTCCACCGCGCGGGTCCGGACCGGATGACCGAACGGCTCAACCTCCTCGAGGACCACGGGCGACGGGTGGAAGGCCGGCTCGAGCACCTGCAGTCGTGCTGGACCGTCATCAGGGACGAGATCCATACCAGGACGGCCGCCGGGCAGCCCGTCTGCTGACGAGCTACGGACGTTCCCGGCCGGTGTCAACGTTCTGTTGACACCGGCGGCGACGCCCCATCGCCGGGCAGCGGCGGCCGGCGTCGGGCACAATGGCCCGATGCTGGTCGACGTTCCGAAGCTGTCCGGCGCGCGGGTCACCGTGATGGGTCTCGGCCTGTTCGGCGCCGGCGTGGGGGTGACGAAGTTCCTGTGCCGATCGGGGGCGCGGGTGACGGTCACCGACGTGCACGACGCACATCAGCTCAGGGAGTCGGTGGCGGCACTCGACGGCTGGCCGGTCGACTTCCACCTCGGCGGGCACAGGGAGGAGGACTTCACCGGCACTGATCTCGTGGTCGTCAGCCCGGGTGTGCCGGACGAGTCGCCCTGGCTCGGACTCGCCGACGCCCTCGAGGCGGAGCTGAACCTGTTCGTCAAGCTGTGCCCGGCGCGCACGGTCTACGGCGTCACCGGCTCCAACGGCAAGTCCACCACGACGACGTTGATCGGCCGGATCCTCGCCCGCGGACCACGCCGGGTCTGGGTCGGCGGCAACCTCGGCGTGTCCCTGCTGGACCACCTCGACGAGATCGGCCCCGACGACATCGTCGTACTCGAGCTCTCCAGTTTCCAGCTGCAGCGCCTGGCTCCCCTGAAGTGGAGTCCGCGGGTGTCGGTCGTCACCAACATCACGCCCAACCATCTCGACCGGCACGGCACGATGGCGCGGTACGTCGAGGCCAAGCAGACGATAGTTCGGCACCAGCGCGGGGGCGACGTACGAGTGCTGAACGCCGACGACCCGTTCGCCACGGAATTCGACCCGGGGATCGCCGGGACTGATTCGGCTGAGCGCACAGGGGCTTCCGTGCGCTGGTTCGGGGTGGACGTCGGGGCCGACGGCGCCCGGATCGGCGAGGAGACGATCGAGTACGCCGGAGACCGGCTCGACGTCCACGACCGGCGCCTGCCCGGAAGGTTCAACCTGCACAACCTCGCCGCGGCCACCGCCGCCACGGCGGACGCCTTCCCGGGGTGGGCGGAGGCCGCGGCCGAGGTCATGGTGAGCTTCCCGGGAGTGGAACACCGACTGGAGTTCGTCGCCGAGCTTGACGGGGTCGCCTACTACGACGACTCGATCGCCACCACACCCGAACGCACCCTGGCCGCCCTGGACACCCTGCCCGGGCCGCTGGTGATCCTGCTCGGCGGCTACGACAAGGGCCTGCCGTTCGACGCACTCGGCGCCCGGGTCCGGGAACGCTGCCGGGCCGCGGTGGTGTTCGGGCAAACCGCAGACATGCTCACCGACGCCATCGGCGGAGACGATCCGGCCGCCACGGGGACGGACCACGTTGCTGTGCATCGGGCGGCGTCGTTCGAGGACGCGGTCGCCCGGGCGCGTGCGCTGGCCCGACCCGGCGACACGGTGCTGTTGTCGCCGGCCTGCGCGAGCTACGGCTGGTTCCGCAACTTCACCGAACGCGGGCGCAGGTTCAAAGAACTCGTCCGGGGCTGACCAACCGAACCCGGACGCCCGAACCCGACCGAGCGCGGCGGTCGAGCCACACCGATAGGTTGAGCGGCATGTCCATCCCAGCCGAGAACGTGTTCGAAGATCCGAAGCAGTCGGGGCCGCAGTCCGGGCAGAACCCGGGGCAGCAGCCGGGGCACCGGTCCGGTCAGCACAGCGCGATCCGCGCGCTGGTGTTCGACTTCGACGGTCTGGTGGTCGACACCGAGACACCGGAGTTCCAGGCCTGGCAGGAGATCTTCGCCGACCACGGCACCGAGCTCGAGCTGGCGACATGGGCAGACGTCATCGGTACGACCGACCACCACTTCGACCCGTACGCCGAACTCGAGCGTGCCTCGGGCCGCACCGTCGACCGGGGCGCCATCCGCACCGCGCGGCGGGCCCGGATCCGGGCGCTCATCAGCGACCAGCCCGTCCTGCCCGGCGTGGAGGACTACCTCCGGCAGGCTCGCGACCACGGGCTCCGAGTCGGCCTGGCGTCCAGCTCCTCCCGCGACTGGATCCAGGGACACCTGGCCGAACGTGGCCTGCTGCACCACTTCGACACCGTTCGCACCGGCGACGAGGTGGAACGCACCAAGCCGGACCCGGCGTTGTACCGGTTGGCGGCGGCGGACCTGGGCGTCGACCCCGCGCAGGCGATCGCGCTGGAGGACTCCCCCAACGGCCTGGCGGCGGCCAAGCGGGCCGGGATGTTCTGCGTCGTGGTGCCGAACGCGCTCACCCGTCAACTCGACCTTGCGGCGGCCGATCTTCGGGTCACCTCTCTTGCCAACCTGCCGTTGACGCGGCTGCTGGAGACCGCTCAGGAATGGTCGGTCCGCTCGCGCCACTCCCGTTCGAGCAACGCGTAGACCACCTCGTCGGTCCACTCGCCCTTGACGAACCCGTTCTCGACGAAGTGACGTACACGGGATTGAACACGTAGCCGATCTCGCCGGTGGCGTGCTCGCGGCTGGTCAGGAACAGGGTGGTCTCACCCACGACGGCCCCGCGCGTCGAGGTCGTCCGGGCGGTAGGCCCGCAGGATCAGCCGTTCGGTGCGCAGGGGAAGATCGGCGCGGAGCGGGACCCGGAGGCGGGGAGCGGAGTCGAGCACCCGGCCGATGCTGTGCCGGGCGGACCGAAAAGGTGGTGACTCCCCGCTGGGTCGCCGATAACGTTCCGGGCCATGAACTCCCCCACCCCGGTCGACGGCGTCACCCGGTCCACCCCGCCCGGAGCGGAGTTCTGCATGCGGTGCGGCCCGGAGACCGCCCTGCGCCCGGACGGCGCCGAAAAACCCGACGACACCTACGACCCCGGCGGCACCCGGGGCCTGGCCAGGTGTCCCCGGTGCGGATGGGAGCGTGTTGTCACCCGGCAGCCGCTGTTCCTCCTCAGCGGTCCGAGCGGCAGCGGGAAGACCACCGTCACCGAGGCCCTCACCAGGCTCGCCGAGGGTGGTGGCCTGCCCGGCTGCGCGGTGTTCGACGTCGACCTCACCCTGCATGTCGCCGCGCTGGGCTGGGACGTCTGGCGCAACACCTGGTTGCAGCTCGCGCACGGCCTCGCCGCCAACGGCCTGGCCACGTTGCTGTGCGGCACGATCGTTCCCGACCAGCTGGCCGAGCTGCCGGCCCGGATGCTGATCGGTCCGATCCACCACGCGGCGCTGGACTGTCCGGACGACGTACTGGTCCGGCGTCTTCGCGACCGGCCGGCGTGGCGCGGATCCGACGAGGAGTTCGTCGCGCGCCAGGTCGGCTTCGCCGACTGGCATCGTTCCCAGGTCGGCCGGCGGTTCGCCACTCACCGATCCGATCCGGCCGCGGTGGCTGCCGACGTCGCCAAGTGGGTACGCGAGGTGCTGGGCACGCCGGGCGGCCCCACAGCCGAACCGACGGGAGGTGCCCGGTGACCCACACACCGGCCGGCACAGAGGACAGCACAGCGACCGGCCCAGAGGGCAGCACGGCGGCCGGCACAGAGGGCAATGACTGGGTGAGCCGTACGGCCGACGAGGTGATGGCCGAGGCGGACCGCCGCGCACCCGGGGCGCCGGTCGTGTGCGCCTCCGGGCTCAGCCCGTCCGGGCCGATCCACCTGGGCAACCTCCGCGAGCTGATGGTCCCGCACTTGGTCGCCGACGAGATCCGCCGCCGGGGCCGCGAGTGCGTCCACCTGCTCTCCTGGGACGACTACGACCGGCTGCGCAGGGTCCCGGCCGGGTTGCCGCCGTCGTTCACCGAGCACGTCGGCCGCCCGCTGACCGCCGTGCCCGACCCCGACGGCACCTACGAGAGCTGGGCCGAACGCTTCAAGGCGCCGGTGCGGGCGGCCATGGACGCGCTCGGTATCGAGGTGCGCGAGATCAGCCAGACCGCGATGTACGCCTCGGGGACGTACGCCGACGCGATCCTGCACGCCCTGGACGAACGCGCCCGCATCGACGCGATCCTGGCCCGCTACCGCACCCGGCCAGGAGTCGGGGACGCGGCGGACAACGCAGACGCCGAGGACTCCGGGAGCCAGGATTCGGCGGCCGGCCTCTACTACCCCTACCGGCCGTACTGCCACCGCTGTGGCCGCGACACCACGCAGGTGACCTCCTACGACCAGGCCGGCGCGTCGGTCGACTACGCCTGCGCCGCCTGCGGCCACCGCGACCGCGTGCACCTGCGCGAGGACAACCGCGGCAAGCTGGTGTGGAAGGTCGACTGGCCGATGCGCTGGGCGCACGAGCGTGTGACGTTCGAACCGTTCGGCGCCGACCACTCCGCCCCGGGCTCCTCGTTCACCGTCGGCGCGCAGGTGGTCCGCGAGGTGTTCGGCGGGCAGCCGCCGGTCCCGTTGCCGTACTCCTTCGTCGGCATCCGCGGCATGGCGAAGATGTCGAGCTCGGCCGGAGGAGTGCCGACGCCGGCGGACGGCCTGCGGATCCTGGAGCCCGCGGTGCTGCGCTGGCTGTATGCCCGCCGGCTGCCCGGCCAGGCGTTCACCATCGACTTCGGGCCGGAGGTGGGCCGGCTGTACGACGAGTGGGACCGGCTCGCCGCACGGATCGAGGCCGGGCAGGCACAGCCGTGGGAGCGGGATGTTGCCGACCGGGCGACCACGACCGGCCTCGGCCGGGTCGCGGGTCCGCGCCGGCGGGTGTCGTTCCGTGTCCTGGCCTCGCTGCTCGACGTCACCGCGGGCGACACCGCCCAGGTGGGCCGGATCCTCGCCGGCTTCGACGACGGCTTCCCGCACGACAACGCGCCGGACGACAACGCGCCGGGCGTCAGCGCGCCGGGCGTCACCGTCGACGACGTCGAGCCTCGGTTGAGCCTGGCCCGCACCTGGCTGGCCGAGCAGGTGCCCGCCGAGGAGCGCACCCACGTACGCACCGAACCCGACGCCGGCCTGCTGGCCTCGCTCACCACCGAGGACGCCACGTCGCTGCGGGAGCTCACCAGCCGGTTGACCGACGACTGGACGCTGACCGGGCTGACGCGTCTGGTGTACGGCGTTCCGAAGCTGCGGGTGGGCCTCACCCTGGACGACCCGGCGACGGCGGAGGTCAAGCGAGCGCAGCGGGGGTTCTTCCGGTTGCTGTACCGCCTGCTCGTCGGCGCCGACCGCGGGCCGCGGCTGCCCACCCTGCTGCTGGCCCTCGGCCCGGACCGGGTGCGGGCCCTGCTCGCAGAAGGCGGGCCGCTGCAGGAGGCAGGGACGTCCGGCGGGGAGAACCGGCTGACCGAACCTGGCTAGAACCCGGCCGGCGAGGTGCGACTCCCGGCTCACCTTCGTACGGTGGAAGAGATCCCCGAACGCTGCCAGGGAGGCATCGTGACCACCGTCGTGGAAACACCCCAGATTCTGAGTGACGCAGAGATCACGCAGTTCTGGGAGCAGGGTTATCTCCTCGTGCGCGGAGTAATTTCCCGGGAGGAGGCAGCCCACTACCGCGACCACATCCTCGACCTGATCCCGCGCAACCTCGCCTTGCCCGACCACTGGCACTCCTCTGCCGGCCGGATCAAGCCGATGCGCACCGCACACGACCACACCTTCGACACACCGGAACTCCTGCCGCTGTGGGCGAACGAGAAGCTCTACCACGTCGCCGCGCAGCTGCTGGAGTCGGCGAAGCTGCGGGTGCTGGACGGCTCGCTCGGCATCACCCTGCGCAACGACAGCGACCGGGACCGCGCGCTCAGCCAGACACTGCACATCGACGCGTCGGTGCCGACCGACATCGACCAGTTCCTGTTCTCCCTCGCCGAGGTGCAGGTCGGCGGCTGCTTCTACTTCACCGACGTACTCCCGAACGGCGGCGGCATCCACGTCGTGCCCGGCGGGCACCGGATCGTGGAGGAGGAGGCGCGCGCCAACCCGAAGGGCCGCCACCTGCACGAGAACTGGAAGCGCATCACCCACCTGGAAAGCGTCGAGGTGACTGGTGAGGCCGGCGACTTCGCGCTGCTGCACCACCTGATGCCGCACGGCGCCTCGCACAACCGCCGGTCCACCCCGCGCGTGGCGCAGTTCCTTCGGTGGGTACGCGAGGACCAGCCGCACGGCGCGGGCAAGGCGCCCGAGCCGGGCCGGTACGGCGCCCGCCAGCTGGAGGCGGCCGGTCCCCTCGGCCGTAAGCTGCTCGGCGTCGAGCCCTGGTAGGCCCGGCATGAGGATCACAGGTGCCCGGGTGATCGTGACGTCACCCGGGCGCAACTTCGTCACGTTGAAGGTCGAGACCGACGAGGGCGTCCACGGCGTCGGAGACGGCACCCTCAACGGCCGCGAGCTCGCCGTCGCGTCCTACCTCGCCGACCACGTCGTCCCCATGCTGGAGGGCCGCGACCCGGCCGACATCGAGGACACCTGGCAGCTGCTCTACAAGGGCGCGTACTGGCGGCGCGGCCCGGTGACGATGGCCGCGATCGCCGCCGTCGACATGGCGTTGTGGGACATCAAGGGCAAGGTCCTCGGCACGCCGGTCTACAACCTGCTCGGCGGCCGGTCCCGGAAGGGCGTGCTCTGCTACGGCCACGCGTCCGGCCGGACCGTCGAGGACACGGTGGAGCAGGTGCTCCGGCTGCGGGAGGAGGGTTACCGCGCGATCCGGGCGCAGTGCGTGGTGCCCGGCATCGACAACATGTACGGCACGCCGCGCGGCGACGTGTCCGGACAACGGCCCGACCTGCCGTTCGTCGAGGACGGCTGGTCGACCGAGAAGTACCTCCGCTTCGCGCCCGAGCTGTTCGGCAAGGTCCGCGAGGCGGTCGGGTTCGACGTGCACCTGCTGCACGACGCGCACCACCGGCTGACCCCGGCCGAGGCGGGCTGGCTGGGTAAGCGACTGGAGGACCACCAGCTGTTCTGGCTGGAGGACGCCGTACCCGCCGAGCTGCAGGAGAGCTTCCGGGTGATCCGGCAGCACACCACCACCCCGCTCGCGGTGGGCGAGGTGTTCAACTCGCTGTACGACTGTCACCAGCTGATCCGCGAGCAGCTGATCGACTACGTGCGGGCCAGCGTCGTGCACGCGGGCGGGATCACCCACCTGCGCAAGATCGCGCACTTCGCCGAGCCGTACCACGTCCGCACCGGGTGCCACGGCGCCGCCGACCTGTCGCCGGTGTCGATGGCGGCCGCGCTGCACTTCGGCCTGGCCACCCACAACGCGGCGATCCAGGAGTACGGCCACCACAGCGAGGAGACGCTGGAGGTCTTCCCGCACGCCTGGTCGTTCGCCGACGGCTACCTCCACCCGGGCGAGGCGCCGGGGCTGGGTGTGGACATCGACGAGGGCCTCGCCGCGAAGTACGAGTACCAGCGCGGCTACCTGCCGGTCAGTCGCCGGGAGGACGGAACCGTCGGGAGCTGGTGAGGCCCGCGCCGACGACTCAGTCCCGGGATCGAGTCCCGGTCTGGGCTTCGACCCATCCGGCCAGCCGGTCGGGTGGGTCGAAGCCCCAGGTCGCGGCGAGCGTCCGCCACAGCCGCTCACCCAGCTCCCACGCGGCGACGTACGCCCGGGTGAGATCGGCCGGCTCGGTGCGGGCGGAGGCCCGCGCCAGGACCTCGACCACCTCCGGAGACAGGTCCCGTTCGGCGAGGCGGGACGGCGTGAGCCACCGCCTGGTCGCCTGAGCAGACCCTGCCCCGTCCGGCCCCGACTCGGCCCCGCCCTCGGGCCCCGACTCGGCCAACCTGGCCATCCATGTCAGCTCGCGGCGTACGTGGGCGAGCGCGTCCTGGGAACGTTCCCACTCGCAGCGTCCGGCGACGTTGTGCCCGAGCACCCACCAGTTGGCGAAGCGTCCGCAGACCTGCTCCACCTCCGCCGGGGTGCTCGGGACCCGCGGGTGCTCGGGCAGCGCCGCCACCGCGGGTGTGAGCGTGCCGTCCCGGTCCAGCACGACCATCGCCTCCACGGGGGCGCCGCGCGCCGGCCAGTCGCGTACGACGTCGACGTCGGAGGCCGGCCACAGGTGCACCTCCACCCGCACCAGGCCGGAGTGCACTGCGACCCAGGCGCCGAACTCGTTGCGTACCAGCAGCGCCGGATCACCGACCTCCCGCAGCCACTCCGGCGGACCTGCCGGGTCGGTCGGCGCCGGATCAGTCGAGGCCGGGTCGGCGACGAACACCCAGTACTCCACGTCCGACCAGGCGTCACCGAGCCCGGCCGGCCGGGAGCCGTAGGTGAGGACGGCGCGTACTCGCTCGTCGGCGGTGAACGCCGCGCGGTACGCCGCGTCGAGCGCGTCCTGCGCCGCGGTGTCCGAAGCAGCCGAAGCAGCCGAAGCCGCCGAAGCAGCCGAGGCTGCCGGGGTCTTCGGGTTCACGGGGAGTCCGGCGTCAGTCGCCACGGACGTCGGCCAGCAGCCGGTCGGCGTCGGCGAGTGCCGCGGTGAGCTCGGCCGGGGTGGTGCCGATCCCGCCGCACAGCGCCTGGGCGCGGGCCGCGAACGCAGGCGGCGCATCCGGCAACCGGCCCGCGGCGGCGACCAGGCCCTTCTCGTTCAGCACCCATCGGCCTGCGCGCGCGTGCAGCGCGTGCGCCATGATGCCGACCGCCCGCAGCACACACATCGCGACGTACGCCGCGTCGCCGCGCCCGGTCGCCTTGCGCGCCACCGCGAGGCTGAACTCCGCCTCCCACAGCCAGCCGACGAGCGCGTCCCGCAACGGCTTCGGATACCGCGCGGCGGCCTGCTGGAGCCGGCGCACCTCGCCGTCCGGGTCGGCGACGACGACGGCCGTGGCGAGCTCGCCGACGTAGGTCGTACTGAGGAATCCGAACGGGTGACCCGGCTGGTGGTGCAGGCCGAACTCCCCGCGCGCCGCGCGTTCCCACTCGTGGGTGACCCGGCCGAGGTCGCGCAGGATCCAGTCCACCGGGCCCTCGTCGGTGGACAGCCAGGCGCCGCCGTCGACCCAGGGTCCCCAGCCGCCCGGGGCGGCGACCTCGGTGGGCCGCCCGGTCAGGGTGGTGGCCAGGTGCGCCAGCGCGGGTACGTCGAGGGGTTCGCGGTAGTAGACGCCGAGGTCGAGGTCGGAGCCGGCGTCGGCGGTGCCGCTGGCGTGGCTGCCGCCCACCACCACCGCGACGACGCCCGTCACCTCGACCAGAGCCTCCGCGTGGGTACGCGCCGTCGCCATCGGGTCCGCGTGCCCGCGTGCCGGCGGCTCAGTCACCGGCACCGACCCGCTCGCTCCGCCGGTCGCCCTCACGACCGCCGGTGCCCTGCCCGCGCCGGACGTCGCCGACGATCTTCCGCTCGGCGAAGAACGCCGCGAAGGGGATCGTTCCGGCCAGCATCACCAGCAGGATGCGTACCGGCCGCCACCGCAGCGAGAAGCCCAGCAGCAGCACCACCACGACGTAGGCCATGTAGAGGAAGCCGTGCAGCTGGCCGACCACCATGGTCGGGCCAGGGGTGTCGGCGAAGTACTTCAGCGGCATCGCGACCAGCACCAGCGCGAGCAGCACGACACCGGTGACGTAGGACATGACCCGGTAGACAGTCAGCAGCGGCATGGCGGAACCTTCGTGAGCTGGTGACTCGCTGCGGCCGGGGACGCACCGCACACGAGCGGGACCATGCCTGCATATCACGCGGACCCGCCGCCGGCCCCACCGCCTCAGCCGGTCACCGTGCTTCCCACGGCGTAGGTGGCCGAGCGGGCCGGCACGGTGGTCTGAGGGAAAAACCCTTCCCGTCCCGGCCGGTGCCGGTTATGCTGTCTGGCCGCCAAAAATCCCGGTCTGCGCATGGTCAGCCCAGCCGCCGGGCAGATCCAGCCCCCACCTCACCCCCGGTCAGCCCGATTCGGGGGAAGTTCGACGTGCCTGCCCGCCCCGCCACCACCCGACCCCGGTCTGCCGGCGGGCGCCGTCCAAGATCCGACCCAAGCGCGAGACACCACACCCGCGCTGCTCCCCCGCGTGCCCAAGACGCGCCACACCGCGCGCTCTGCCTGCCCGCACTCATGCCACAGGCCTGCCACCCGCCTGTGGCGCATGCCAGTTGCCGAAGGGAGCCGCACAGCATGAGGGTCTATGCCGCGATCGCGTGGCGTACCTTCCGCCGATACTCGACCTACCGCGCCGCCACCGCGGCCGGCGTGTTCACCAACACCGTCTTCGGCTTCATCATGGCGTTCACCTACATCGCGTTGTGGCGCGCCCGCCCCTCCCTCGGCGGGTACGACGTGAACGACGCGGTGACCTACGTCTGGCTCGGCCAGTCCCTCGGGATGGTCGGCGCCCTGTGGGGCGGCGGGTTCCGGGAGGAGCTCGCCGACCGGATCCGTACCGGCGACATCGCCGTCGACCTCTACCGGCCCGTCGACCTGCAGGCGTGGTGGCTGGCCGCCGATCTGGGCCGGGCCGCGTTCCACCTGCTCGGGCGGGGCATCGGCCCGACGCTGGTGGGCGCGTTCGCGTTCACCCTCACGATTCCCGGCGACCTGGCCACCTGGCTGGCGTTCCTGCTGGCGGTCTTCCTGGGCGCGCTGGTCTGCTTCAGCCTCAACTACCTGTTCACGTTGGTCGGCTTCTGGCTGATGGACGCCCGCGGGGTCCACCAGCTCGCGGGGGTGCTGGCGATGTTCTTCTCCGGCATGCTGCTGCCGCTGAACGTCTTTCCCGGCTGGCTCGGCGACCTGGCCCGGGCGCTGCCGTGGTCGTCGGCGCTGCAGATCCCGGCGGACATCTTCCTCGGCAAGCGCCAGGGTGCCTCGCTGGTCTCCGCCCTCGCGTTCCAGGCGGGCTGGGCGCTGGTCCTGTGGCTGGCCGGGCGGGCGCTCACGCTGCTCGCCACCCGCAAGGTGGTGGTCCAGGGTGGCTGACGCACTGCGGGCGTACGGCTGGATCGTCGCGATGTGGGTGCGGTCCACGATGGTCTACCGGGCGTCGTTCGCGATGCTCACCGTCGGGCAGTTCGTGGTCACCGGCTTCGACTTCGTGGCCATCTTCATCATGTTCGTGCACACCGACCGGCTCGGCGGGTTCGACCTGCCCGAGGTCGCCTTCCTGTACGCGACGTCCGGGGTGGCGATGGGTACCGCCGACCTGCTGATCGGCAGTATCGAACGACTGGGCCGGCGGATCCGGGACGGCTCCCTGGACGTGATGCTGATCCGGCCGGTGCCGACGTTCGTCCAGGCCGCCGCCGACGACTTCGCGCTGCGCCGGCTGGGGCGGATCATCCAGAGCGCGCTGGTGTTCGGCTGGGCGATGGTCGCGGTCGACGTGCACTGGACCTGGGACCGGATCGTGCTCCTGCCGGTCATGCTGGTCAGCGGCACGGTCATCTTCGCCTCGATCTTCGTGCTCGGCGCGGCCTTCCAGTTCGCCGCGACCGACGCCGCGGAGGTGGCCAACGCCTTCACCTACGGCGGCAACTTCCTCACGCAGTACCCACCGACGATCTTCGCCAAGGGCCTGCTCCGCGCGGCGACGTTCGGCGTACCGCTGGCGTTCGTCAACTGGCTGCCGGCCCTGCACATCCTCGGCCATCCGGACCCGCTCGGCCTGCCGAAGGCCTTCCAGTTCGCCTCGCCGCTGGCCGCCCTCGCCCTCGCCCTCGTCGCCGCGCTGGCCTGGCGGGCCGGCCTGCGCAGCTACCGCAGCACCGGGAGTTGACCATGACCTCACCGACCACGCGTACGAACCAGTCGTCCCTCACCACCGCGACCGCCGAGCCCACGGCCGCGCGGCCCCTGATCGAGGTGCGGGACGTGCGGAAGACCTTCTCCGTACGACGACGAGCCGGGCGGTTGCGGCGTACCCGCTCGGAGGTGCACGCAGTCGCCGGACTGTCCTTCGAGGTGGCCGCCGGGGAGATGGTCGGCTACATCGGGCCCAACGGCGCGGGCAAGTCGACCACGATCAAGATGCTCACCGGCATCCTCGTACCCACCGCCGGCACGTTGCGCGTCGCCGGCATCGAACCGTCGCGCGACCGGATCCGGCTGGCCCGGCGGATCGGCGTCGTCTTCGGCCAGCGCACCACCTTGTGGTGGGACCTCCCGCTGCGGGACAGCTTCGGTCTCCTGCGGCGGATCTACAAGATCCCGGACGCGCGCTACCGCGAGAACCTCGACCACTACGTCGGCCTGCTCGAGCTCGGCCCGCTGCTCGACGTACCCGTCCGCCAGCTCTCCCTCGGCCAGCGGATGCGGGGCGACATCGCCGCCGCGCTGCTGCACGACCCGGAGGTGGTCTACCTCGACGAGCCCACCATCGGGCTGGACATCGTGAGCAAGGCCAAGGTGCGGGAGTTCCTGCGCGACCTCAACCGCCAACGCGGCACCACCGTCCTGCTGACCACCCACGACCTCACCGACATCGAGCAACTGTGCTCGCGGGTGATGGTGATCGATCACGGGCGGGTGATGTACGACGGGAGCCTGCCCGGGCTGCACGACCTGAACGGCGGGAGCGAACGCACCCTCGTGGTCGACCTCGCCGAACCCGGCCCGCCGATCGAGGTGCCCGGCGCGAGCGTGGCCCGGGTGGACGGTCCGCGGCAGTGGCTGACCTTCCCGGCGGCGACCAGCGCCGCTCCCCTGGTGGCCTCGATCGCCGCCCGTTATCCGCTGGCGGACCTGTCCATCCAGGAGCCGGCGATCGAGTCGGTGATCGCCAGGATGTACGCCGCCGGCGGGGACGTCGGCGAGACCTGACGCGGCACGTGAACAGGGCGGTGACCGGCGACCTGGGCGGTCCCGGCCAGCCCGCTCGTAGCCATACGTGTCCGGTTCGGCACCCCTGGTAATGCTTCGTCCCATTGCGGATGAAGGCCGCCGATGAGGTCGGGTTTTCCGGTAATGTCCCGCCCACTCGGGGTGGAGAGGGAGCAGCGCTATGCCCGGTCGTCATGCCGCCGCAGACCTGCGACCCCGCCGTCACCACGGCCGAGGTCGCGCTCTGCTCGTACTCGTCGCCGCCTTGGCGTTGATCATTCCGACGGCGGCCTTCCTCGGGGTCCGCGAGTTCGGTGCGTCGGCGGGCAGCAAGTCGGTTTCCTGCAAGGGCACGCTGCGCGTCCGGGTCGCGGCCGCGCCCGAGATGGTCGCACCGCTGAAGTCGGTGGCCGCCCGCGTCGAGAAGGACAAGGTCCCGGTCGGCGGAGCGTGCCTGACGTTCGGTGTCACAGCGGTCAGCCCCCGCGACATGTTCACCCGGCTGTCCGGCGAGACCGGGGGCAGTGACGCGAACGCCCCCGACCTGTGGGTGCCGGACACGTTCGAGTGGGTGGCCCGCACCGGCATCCCGTCGTCGCGGCTGCTCGCGCTGAGCCCGTCGCTGGCCGCGTCGCCGATCGTCCTCGCCACCACCCAGGGCCAGGCGGAGAAGCTGGGCGCCGACGCGGACAACTGGTCGACGCTTGCCACCAGCGGGCAGATGGCGGTGGCGGACGCGGAGCGGTCGGGAGTGGCCCTGAGCGCACTACTCGGCGTGCGGCGCTCGGTGACCGGTGAGGCCGAGGAGGCCCGGTCCAAGCTCGGCACGGTGCTCATCAAGCTGGCGAAGGACCGCGTCGACGCCCTCGACCGCGAGCTCGCCCAGGCAGACACCGGGGCCGGCCTGCGACGGGGTGTTCCCGCCAGCGAGCAACAGGTGCTGAGCTTCACCCGGGAGCATTCCGACACCGACGTGGTGGCGGTCGTGCCGAAGAACGGCACGGTCCTCCTCGACTACCCCCTCGTCGCCATCCGCCACGACGCGGCCCGCACCGCCGAGGTCGCCGCCGCCGGCGCCGCGCTGGCCAGGTTCGCCGACGCTCCGCAGGGCCGGGACACCTTCCGCAAGGCGGGGTTCCGCGACTACCGCGACCTGGCGCCGCCCACGAAGAACGCCGACGTCGGCACCGTGAAGGTGCTGCCACCGGTCACCCTGCACGACGCCGACGACGTTCTGCGCAGCTGGGCCGCGCTGAGCCTGCAGTCGCGACTGCTGGCCGTCGTCGACGTGTCCGGCTCGATGGCCGCGGCCGCCGGCAGCCGGAGCCGGATCGAGCTCGCCCGCGACGCCGCCGGCACCGCGCTCAGCTACTTCCCCGACAAGGGCGAGGTCGGCCTGTGGGAGTTCTCCGAACTCCGCGACGGCACCCGCGACTACCGCGAGCTCGCGAAGACCGCCGAGCTGTCGGCGGCGCACCGCGCCGAGTTGGCGAAGGTGCTGGCGAAACTGCCCAGCCAGGTCAGTGGCGGCACCGGCCTGTACGACACCTTCCTGGCCGCCTACCGCACCGCGCAGAACGGCTACGACGACTCCAAGGTCAACTCGGTCGTGCTGCTCACCGACGGCAAGGACGAGGACCGTACGGGCGTCTCGCTCACCCAACTGCTCAACACTATGAAGACCGAGGCGGACCCGGCCCGCCCGATCGCGGTCATCCTGGTGGGCATCGGCCCGCAGGCCGACCTCGCCTCCCTCGGCAAGATCGCCGACGCGACCAACGGCCGGGCCTACCGCGCGCGCGACCCCAAGGACATGGAGGGCATCGTCATCGACGCGCTGCTGCGCCGGCAGTGCGGCGCGACCTGCAACTGAGCGCCTCGTACAACAGCAGCGCCGCCGACACCGAGACGTTCAGGGAGTCGGCGGCCCCGAGCATAGGGATCGACACCCGCCGTACCCGCCGGGCGTCCCACCCCGACGAGACGCCGCGGCCCTCCGAGCCCACGACGACGGCCGTACGCGGGCCGGACAGGTCGCCCGCCCGGTAGTCGCGGGTCGCGCCGGGGTCGGCCACCACGACGGTGAACCCGCACCGCTCCAGCCAGGTGGCGGCCGGTGCCGGGTCGGGAAACTCCACCAGCGGAACGCTGAGCAGCGTCCCCCGGCTCGCCACGAACACCCTGGGATGGTTGGGCCGGACCTGCCGGCGCACCAGAACGACACAGTCGGCGCTGCACGCGTCCGCGGTCCGGATCAGCGTGCCGAGGTTCCCGGCGTACTCGATGCCGTCGGCCACGAGCACCAGCGCCCGGTCGCCGAACTCCACCTCCGCCGCGGTCCGGCGGGCGAGCCTGGTCAGGGCGAGCAGGCCGTCGGAGCGGTCCCGGCCGCACAGCCGGGCGAACACCTTGGGACCGATCTCGTACGCCGTCGTGGCCCGCGCACGCAGGGCGTCCGCGCACCGTCGCGCCTGCGGGGTACGGACCAGTTCCGGGCAGCACAGGAAGGTGTCCACCTGTGCCCGCGTGGACACCAGTTTCTCCAGCGCCCAGATGCCCTCGACCACCACGTGGTCCTCACCGGGCGGCGCGGTGTTCCGCGCGGCAGCCAGGAACGGACGCAGGCTGGGATGGTGGAGACCGACGCGTTGCGGCGCCATCGCGATGCTCCCGGGGACGGTGGCCGCGACGACGCGCGGTCACGAAGGTGGAGAGACGGGGATTCGGGCGGACCGCGTGGCACCGGCTCGGCGCCGGGACGGTCCGCTTCGAGGTCCACGGCCGGGCCGGCGGCCGAGGGGTCACGCGGGCGCTACCCGCGACGCATCTCCACCCTCCGGACTCTAGGCCGGGGTGTGCCGGTGGGTCATCCGGTTTTGCGCGGGGCGAGGATGGGGCCATGAGTCTTCCCACCCGGCGGCCGGGCAGCACCGTGCGAGTACGCGTCCGCGAGGTCGACGGCGGCACGGTCCGCGGCCGCTCCGACGTGGTGGCGACCGAGGAGCCGCTGGAGATCCGGGTCGGCTGGCCCGGGACGCTCCCCCGGTCGCTGGTGGTCACCATGCGCACGCCGGGCGCCGACTTCGAACTGGCCGCCGGGTTCCTGCGCTCGGAGGGGCTGCTGACCGACGCCTCTGACGTCGTACGGATCGCGTACTGCACCGACCCGACGCTGCGCACCGAGCAGCGCTACAACGTCGTCACCGTCGACCTCGCGCGTCCGCTGCCTGAGGCTCCGACCGCGAGGTACGGCGCGGCCACCTCCGCCTGCGGTGTGTGCGGCAAGGAGAGCCTGGACGAGCTCGAACTCCGCGGCTGCGCACCCGTCGCGCCCGGCCCGGTGCTGGACTCCGCCCTCCTGTGCGCGCTGCCCAACCGGCTCCGCGAGGCCCAGAACGTGTTCAGCCGGACCGGCGGGCTGCATGCGGCCGGGTTGTTCGCCGCCGACGGAACGCTGCTGCGTGCCCGGGAGGACATCGGCCGGCACAACGCGGTGGACAAGGTGGTCGGCTGGGCCTTCCTCGAACGCCGGCTGCCGTTGACCGGCCACGTTCTCGTCACCAGCGGCCGCGCGGGCTACGAGATCTGCCAGAAGGCGCTCGCCGCCGGCATCTCGTTCGTGGCCGCGGTCGGCGCGCCGTCCAGCCTGGCGGTCGACCTGGCGGAGCGGTTCGGGATGACGCTGGTCGGCTTCCTGCGCGGCGAACGCTACGTCGCCTACACCCATCCCGAACGTCTCACCGAACTCGGCTGAACCGCCCTGGCCGGAGGAGGTGACGACAACTACCGGGTTGCCCGGACCCCCAGCAACTTCGTCGCCCGAGACGAGCGTGGCCGCTGCCCAATGGGCAGAGCGCGGAGACGGCCGCATCGGTCGAACGTGCACTCCGCGCGGCCGACGCGGGCCTGTCCGCCGCCGAATGCGCCGACCAGGTGGGTAGCTCGCGAGGGGACGGTGTCGTCAGCCGACGGTGAAGGTCAGCCGCGTCGCGGGCAGGTCGGTCTCGGGCGGGCCGAACCGCCGCCGGCCGATCTCACCGGTCGCCACCGCGCGCACCACGTCGGGCCAGAACCGCCGGGCGCCGTCGTTCGACTCGTAGTAGTCGAGGCCCCATTCCCCCGGATAGCGGCGGAACATCGCGTGCGCCGCAGACCGGCCGACCCCGCGCCGGCGGTGCTTCGAGACGACGAAGAACTCCGCCACGAGGTTCACCCCGTCCTCGCGCCGCACCAGAGCGAACCCGGCCAGCCGGTCACCCACCAGGATGAACAGCGGCTCGCGGCCGGCCTCGACGAAGTAGTGGTCGAGATAGCGGTAGGAGTACGTCCCGTGCGTGGACAGCTCGATGTCCCTGAGGGCGCTGAAGTCGTACAGGTAGAGCTGCAGCAGGTTGGCCAGGACGGACTTGTGGGGCTCGGTCACCCGGACCAGCCGAACAGCGTCGTTCACCGGGCCAGCCTAGGGTCTGGCGCCTGCCCAGATTCGTACCACCCGGGCGCCGGGGACCGTCCCGACGTAGCGGTCCGGCGCGGAGGTCAGCAGGATCACCTGCCCGGCGGCACCGGCGCGGGCCAGCAGCGCTCCCATCGCCTGCAGTCTGCCCGGGTCGGACCAGCCGAGCGCGTCGTCGAGCACGACCGGGACGCCACTGCCGTCGGTGGCCGTGAGGCCGGCGATGGCGAGCCGGACCAGGGTGGCGAGCTGTTCGCGGGCGCCGGTGGACAGCGACGACACCGGGAGCCGGATCCCGTCGACGGTGCGGGCCTCCACCTCCAGGTCGGCGCCCAGGCTCACCGTGAACGACGGCCCGTGCACGACCCGGCCGAGCGCCTCGATGCGGTCGCGCAGCGGCGCGGCGTACCGGAGGCGGGCCTCCGCACGGTGGCGTTCGAGCGTCTCCCGCAACCGGGCGGCCGCGAGGGCCCGGCGTTCGAGGGTGGCGTGGTGCTCCTCG
Organism: Actinopolymorpha sp. NPDC004070; assembly: GCF_040610475.1. NCBI lineage: Bacteria > Bacillati > Actinomycetota > Actinomycetes > Propionibacteriales > Actinopolymorphaceae > Actinopolymorpha > Actinopolymorpha sp. NPDC004070. Next base: position 22,307 of record NZ_JBEXMJ010000004.1, read on the forward strand.
GCGTGGGCGAGCTCGGCCCGGGCGCGGTCGGCCGCGGTAGCCAGTCCCTGCGCGCCGGCGCGTTCCAGCGCGCCCTCCACCCGGCTGAGTTCGTCCTGCAGGTGTTCGACCTGCTCGGCCAGCTGTGCGCGCAGCGTCGTCGCCTCCGCCAGCCGCTCACCGAGCTGAGCGAATCCGCTGCGCGAAACCGCGTCCTCGGCCCCGGCGAGATCGGCGGCGATCGCGGCCGCCTCCTGCGCGGCCTTGTCCACCGCGGCGGCAAGGAGTTCGTCGCCCTGCTGGGCGCGGTCCCGATCCAACGTGGCGTGTACGTCGGCGCGGCGTTCGGCGGCCTGCTCGGCGCGCACGCGCGCCTCGGTCGCCTCCTCCCGCGCGGTCTCGAACGCCGTACGAACGCCCGCCTCGGCAGACTCGGCCCGGGCCAGCGCCTTCGCGGCGGCGACGTCCTCGGCCTGCGCGCGGGCGAGCGCCTCGCGGGTCGCCTCCTGCGTGGTGGGCAGGGGCACCTCCACTGGCAAGGGCTCCTTGACAGACGTCGTCTCCTCGGCAGGCAAGGCCTCCTTGACAGCCGACGAAGCCTTTGCAGACAGGGACTTCTTGACAGACGACGACTTCTTGGCAGGAGCCGGCTCCGGGTCGAAGAGCGTGGCCGCGGTGTCCTCCGCGCGATCGTCGAGGTCGTCGTCGACCGGGTCCTCGGTCTCGTCGGTGTCGTCGGTGTCGTCGGTGTCGTCGAGGTCGTCGCCGACCCTGGCCAGCAGCTGGGCGTGGGCGGCGGTCAGGTCGGCGAGTGTGCGTCCCTCCAGCCGGCGGGTGAGGACCTCGCGAGCGACGGTCAGGGCTCGCTCGGCCTCCGCCCTGGCCCTGGCGGCCTGCCGGACCGCGGCGATGTCAGCCCGCCCCAGCTCCGCGAGCAGCCGCCGCTCGGCGTCCTCGGCACTCGCGGTGGCGGCGGCGAGCTCGGCCGCGCCCGTACCCGGTCGTACCGTCACCTCGACCACGTCCGGCACCACGACGGTGGTGTCCCGGTCGACCGTCACCTCCCGGTCATCCTCGTCGAGGGGTACGCCGGACAGCTCCACACCGGCGTCACCGAGGCGGCTGACCACCATCGTCGGCGCCCCGGCGGCCAGCGCGGCCCGGGCGGCGAGCACGTCCAGGTGCGCGGCCTCGACGGCTTCCAGTGCGGCCTCGTCGACGTTCGAGCGTTCGAGCGCGGCAGCGGCGCGGCGTTCCTGCTCGTGGGCCTCTTCCACCGCGGCGAGGCGTTCGCGTAGGTCGGCGAGGTCGGCACGGTCACGCAGCCGGGACAGGTGGGCGTCGAGCCGGCGGACCTCCGCCCGCCGCGCGGCCTGGTCGTCCCTGGCCACGCGCAGGGCGGCGGTGGCGCGTTCCCACTCCTGCTCCGCGGCCCGCAGAGCCGCGGAGGTGCGCAGCCTCGCGTCCTCGGCGTCGGTCGCCGCGCGGTCGCGCTCCTTCACCTCCTGGACCAGCGCGGCCCGGCGCTCGGCCTCCGCCCGCGCGGACTCGACCTGCGCGGCGGCGAACTCCGCGTCGCGGCGCAGCCGGTCGACCTGACCGACCAGTTCGTCCGCCGCCTGCCTGCGGTCGGTGAGCTCCGCGACCCGGGTCTCCTGCTCGCGCAACCTGGCACTCATCGTGGCGCGGTCGCGGGTCAGGCGTTCGGCGCGGCCGACGTCCTGCTCGACCTCGGCCAGTTGCGCCTGTGCTTCCTCCACCCGCGCGCGTTCCTGGTCGCGCCGGGCGATCGCCTCGGCGTAGTCGCCGCTGGGCCGGCCGGTCCGGGTGAAGTAGCGCTGGTACTCGCGTTCGACGGCCGCCACTAGCGGCACCGACGCACCGTGGTCGATCTCACCGCCGGCGGACTCGTCCAGCGCGGTGAGGACCGCCGCCACCGATCCGGCGGCCGGAACGGCGAGTGCGTGTTCCTGTCCGACGACCAGCGCCGCCCACAGGCTCTGGTCCACGTGCGCGCCGAACAACCTCGCGGCCTCGTCGTGCGCCTCGCGTCCGGTCCAGGTGTGCCCACCTGGGTCGACCCGGAGCTCGGTGAGCCGCTGGCGGAACCACCGCTTCCGGTAGTGCACCCGCTGCCCGCCGAGAGTCAGCTCCGCGACGACCTCACTGGGTACGTCGCGTCCGGCCGGCTGCACCGCGCGCAGCTTCGCGGCCTTTGAGTCGTCCGGCAGCTCGAACAGCAGGCTGAGCGCCTCCAGGATGCTGGACTTTCCGGTCTCGTTGTCGCCGAGCACGACGGTGACGCCAGCCTCGTCGAAGTCCAGGTCGCGCGCGGCCACTCCGCGGAAGTCGCGCAACGTCAGCCGGTGCAGCCTCACGCCGCGCCCCTCATGCCGCTCCCCCGGCCAGCCGGTGCAGCAGCGCGAGCGCGTCGGCGGCCTCGGCGGCGTCGTCGCTGCCGCTGGCGACGGTGTGGCGCAACTCCTCCAGCGCGGCCCGGGCCGGGCCGGTCACCGGGAGGTCGTCCAGCATCTGGTCGTCGGGCAGAACGCCGACGTCCCAGTGCCGGCGCCACCGCTGGATCGCGGCGTACACCTCGGTCTGCGCGTCCAGCAGCACCTCCAGGCGCGTCAGCCCGGCGACGGACAGCGCGCCGCGCACGCCGAGCCGGACGACTGTGCGCGCCTTGTCGGGCTGCTCGCCGAGCCAGCGGTCCAGCGCGTCCAGTGAGGTGTCGCCGTCCACCTCCACCACGCGGGAGAGCAGCCGCCAGGTGCCCACGCGTTCGGGGGTGACGGTGCAGGTCGGCCCGCCGGGCCCCGTGGCCAGCTCCACCAGCAGCACGTCGCCGGGATGCTCCTCCTCGGGCCGGGTGGGCTCGGGCGTACCGGCGTACCAGATCCGGCCCGACTCACCGACGGACGTACGCGAGTGCCGGTCGCCCAGCGCGGCGTAGTGGATCCGGCCGGCGGCGATCGCCTCCTCCAGCGCCTGCCGGCGCACCAGGGCGGGCTCACCGACGTCGGGGGCGAGGCTGTCGACCTGCCCGTGGCCGACGAGCACGCGCATCACGCCCGCCGCGGGCGGGTCGGCGTCGAGCACCTCGGCCACCGGGTCGTGCAGCGGCCGGCGGGTGCGCCACGGCGCACCGACCACCTCGACACCCGGCGCGGGCGTACGGGGGACGGAGTCGCGCAGCACCTCGACGTGGGACGGCAGGTGCGCGGCGAGCATCGGGCTCGCCCACACCGAACCCGGCTCCAGCGAGTCGTGGTTGCCCGGGAGCAGATAGACCGGGCAGGCGATGGCCCGCAGTGCCTCACACGCCCGCAGGACGACCTTCCGGTCGACCTGGTTGGCGTCGAACACGTCGCCCGCCACCACGACGAACGCCGCGGAGGTGCGGGCGGCCACCGCGCCGATACGTTCGATCGCGTCGACACGGGCCTGGCCGTAACGCGCCTGCGCCTCCGGACCGAGGAACCGGCGCATCATCCCGAGCTGCCAGTCGCCGGAGTGCAGGAACCTGATGGTGGTGTCGGGCATCGTGCCAGAACGCTAGCGAGACCCGCGCCCGAACACCCGTTCGCCACGCGGAGACCACGAAAGCCGTAGCCACGAGGAGGATTTCCGTCGGCGCGACAAGGATTTTCCGGCGATGTCACGGCCTCGCACGGGCGGCGTCGCAGGTTCTTCCGCCGCCCGGTCTTCGTGCCCGCGGACCGCGCGGCGATACCATCGTCTCGCGGCCGTCACTGCGTCGACCGCAACGCTGTCACCAGCAACTTCGCCGTGTTCGCAGCGATCGCGCCGTTCTCGCGAACGTCTTCTCCGGCTCTTCTCGGGCTCGTCCCGAGCTCGGCACAGTCCACGCCGCGCACACTTCATCGTGGTAAACCAAGCGTGGTCGCGACTTGGGTGAATCTTTTGGATCAGGTTGGCAACGAAACGATCACGCCGTACAGTCATTGCCGGTCGCGCCTAACGGGGGCGGCTACGACCCGCTTCGCCTAGCTCCGCCCGGCGGTTGTCGTCAGACCCGGTACTTCCATCGGGCGGAGACGGAGGAACCACATACGGACCCGGCAACGGGTCCTGGGGTGAAGCCGCCTCGTGCGGCCGGGCACTTTCTCCCGCCCGAATCCGACAGCTAACTCCGCAGGCGACGGGAGGGAACAGACTCATGGCCTATCAGGGCAAGCACCGCGGCGCCAGTCGTACGAACACCGTCGCCAAGCGCGTCACGAAGACCGCCGCCGTCACCGGCATCGCCGCCGCCGTTCCCATGGTCGGAATGGCTGCCGCCGCCACTCCGGCGAACGCCGCCAGCACCAACACGTGGGAGCGCCTCGCCGCGTGCGAGAGCAGCGGCAACTGGCACATCAACACCGGCAACGGCTTCTACGGCGGCCTGCAGTTCACTCGTTCGACCTGGACCGGCTTCGGCGGCGGCAAGTACGCCTCCCGCGCCGACTACGCCACCAAGTCGCAGCAGATCGCCATCGCCGAGAAGGTACTGAAGGTGCAGGGCTGGGGCGCCTGGCCGGCATGCTCGGCGAAGCTGGGCCTCGGCTCCTCCGACAAGGGCGGCACGCCGAACACCCGGGCCCAGTCCCAGGAGCGCAAGCAGCACAGCTCGCGCTCCTCGCGTGGTACCTCCCGGCCGAAGATCGTGACCCGGCACACGCACACCCGGCACACGCACTCCCGGCACGCGGTCTCCGGTGCCAACTACGTGGTCCGTTCGGGTGACACCCTGTCCACCATCGCGCAGGCGCAGGGCGTCGACGGCGGCTGGCGTGCACTGTGGAAGCTCAACCGGAAGCTGGTCGGGAGCAACCCCAACCTGATCTTCCCGAACGAGAAGCTCCGCCTCGGCTGAGCCCTCGCACCCGTTCCATCCGGATCAGCGCCCCGCCCGCGGCATGCGGTCGGGGCGCTCGTCCGTCTCGTCAGGTGTTCAGGTCATCCGACCTGTCCTCGCCCGGTAGGTTGCCCGGTATGTCGTACGCCATGTCGTCCGAGCAGGCCGGTCGTGCCGCTCCCTGAGCCCCCGCCGCGTCGCGCGGGCGACGGCGCACGCCAAGATGTCCCGATGAACGACGCGCCCAGACCACCGCGTCCGGTGGGTGACACGTCGCCGACCGCCGACGACCTCCTCCCCCGGGTGGCCCTGGGCGACAAGGACGCCTTCGGTGCGCTCTACGAGCTGCTGGCATCCCAGGTGTTCGGTGTCGTGTGCCGCGTGCTGCGCAACCCCTCGCACGCGGAGGAGGTGAGCCAGGAGGTGTTCGTCGAGATCTGGCGTACGGCGTCCCGGTTCGACCCCTCCCGCGGCTCGGTCCGCACCTGGGCGACCACGCTGGCCCACCGCCGGGCCGTCGACCGCGTGCGTTCCGAACAGGCCGCCACCGACCGCGAACGCCGGGCCGCGGCCGGCGACAACTCACGCGCGTACGACCAGGTGGTCGAGGAGGTGACGGCGAGCCTGGAGCAGGAGCAGGTCCGCCGCTGCCTGGGCTCCCTCACCGACCTGCAGCGCCAGGCGGTGACCCTCGCCTACTACGTGGGGTACAACTACCGCGAGGTCGCCGAAGTGCTCGGCGCCAACCTGGCCACGGTCAAGACCCGCATGCGCGACGGGCTGGCCCGGCTTCGCGACTGCATCGGCAACCTCGAGCTGGGGGCCCCGCGATGACGACGACTCCCGGTCTCCCCGACGTACCCGACCTGCACTCCCTGGCCGCGCCTTACGTGCTCGACGCGCTGCCCGAACCCGAGCTGGCCGAGTTCGAGGCCCACCTGGCCACCTGTTCGACCTGTCAGGAGGAGGTACGCGAACTGGCCGCCGTCGCGGCCAACCTCGCCGCCGCGACCGCCACCGAACCGCCGGAGCAGCTGCGCGCCAGGGTCCTGGCCGCGATCCTGACCACCGGCCAGGAGGCGGCTCCCGGCTCCGGCAACGGCCGTCCCACCGACCGTCCCTCCGCTCAGACCACCGGCCCGGACGATTCGGGGAACACCGGCAGCCCGGCGGCCACCGGGCGACACGAGCCGGCCACCCACGGACACCGCGGCCGGCAACCTCGCCGGCGGGGACTGCTCGCCCTGGCCGCCGCGCTTGTCATCCTTGCCGGAATCGGGGTCGGCGCGGGGGTCGTGCAGTACCAACAGGCCCAGCAGCGGGCCGCCCAGGCCGTCGAGGAACGCCAGCGAATCGAGACCGTCCTGGCCGCCCCCGACTCCCGAACCGTCCGCGGCGACGTCCGCGGCGGAGGGAAGGTCACCGTCGTGGTCTCCCAGCGGCTCGGCCGGGCCGTCGTCCTCCTCGACGGGCTGTCCCCGCCGCCCCGGGGGCGCACGTACCAGCTGTGGTTCATCGCCGGGAAGAACGCCCGGTCCGCCGGTGTCGTCGACGTCACCGGATCCGGACGCGTCAGCGAGGTTCTGTCCGGTGTCGGCGGCGCCAACGCGTTCGGCATCTCGGTGGAGCCGCGGGGCGGGTCGACGGCACCGACCACCACGCCGGTCGCGGCCGTCCCGCTCGCCTGACGCCTGTCGGTGGCCCCGGATACGCTCAGGCTAAGGTTCGGCGGGGCTATCTCGGGAGGGGCCGATCCGTTGAGCACGCAGGCGACAGAGGTTTCGCACGTCCAGGTTCCGTACACCCTCACCCGGCTGGGCGTGGTGATGACACCGGAGCCGGACAACGAGCTGGAAAGTGAGGGCGTCCTCAATCCCGCCAGCGGGCACACCCCCGACGGCCGGCTGTACCTCCTGCCGCGCATGGTCGCGGCCGGCAACGTGTCCCGGGTGGGACTCGCGGAGGTCAACTGCGTCGACGGCGTGCCGGTGAGCGTGGATCGGCGCGGCGTGGTGCTGGCTCCCGACGAGGGCTGGGAGCGCGGGCTCAACAACGCCGGCGTGGAGGACCCCCGGGTCACCTGGGTGCCCGACCTCGGCGTGCACGTGATGACCTACGTCGCCTACGGCCCGATCGGCCCCAAGCTGGCCATCGCCGTCTCCGACGACCTGAGCAGCTGGCGACGCCTCGGCCCGGTGCACTTCGAGTACCAACCCGATCTGGACACCGACCTCAACCTGTTCCCCAACAAGGACGCGGTGTTCTTTCCCGAGCCGGTTCCCGGGCCCGACGGCGAGCCCTGCTACGCCATGCTGCACCGCCCGATGTGGGACCTCGGCTGGTTCCGTCCCGGCGAGGGCGTCCACCTGCCCGCCGGTGTGGACGACGACCGCCCGAGCATCTGGGTGTCGTACGTCCCGGTGGCCGCGGTCGAGCAGGACATCCGCGCGCTCACCCATCTGCACGACCACCGCCAGGTGGCCCAGCCGGAGTTTCCCTACGAGGACCTGAAGATCGGCGCCGGACCGCCGCCGATGCGGGTCGAGGAGGGCTGGCTGGTGATCCACCACGGTGTCACCGGCCACATCCCGCCCGGCTGGGACCCGAGTACCCAGCGGGTAACCTACGGCGCCGGTGCGATGCTGCTGGACGCCCTGGACGTCAGCCGGGTGCTGGCCCGCACGCCGGAGCCGCTGCTCACGCCGGAGACCGACGACGAACGCACCGGCACCGTCGCCAACGTCGTCTTCCCCACGGCGGTGGAGACGATCGCCGGCCGCACCTACGTCTTCTACGGCATGGCCGACGCCCGGATCGGGGTCGCCCGGCTGGACCGCACCGACCGTACGACCTAGACACGGGTCGGCGCGTTCCGGTGCGGCCCGGCGCTTTCCCGCGCTACAACCCGCCCGGAACGCGCCCTGGAAATCGACGGCCGCCTGTCGGCGGCATGCCCTAGGCTCGGGCGCGTGCCGCAGAAGATCGATCAGGACTTCCTCAGCCTTCCGCTCCGCACGCTCGCCGACGCCGCCCTCGCCCGCGCCCGCGAGCTGGGCGCCGAGCACGCCGACTTCCGGCTCGAGCGGATCCGCACTCAGAACCTCTCGCTGCGCGACGCCCAACTGCAGGGCAGCACCGACGGCGAGGACACCGGGTTCGCGGTCCGCGTCGTCCACGAGGGGACGTGGGGTTTCGCCGCGAGCGTCGTCCTCACCCCCGAGGAGGCGGCGCGGGTGGCCGAGCGCGCCGTCGAGGTGGCGCGGGTCGCCGCCGGGATGAACGCCGAGCGCATCGAGCTCGCCCCGGAGCCGGTGCACGGCGACGTCACCTGGGTCTCGGCCTACGACGTCGACCCGTTCGCCGTCGCCACCGCCGACAAGGTGGAGCGGCTGGGCGACTGGAGCCGGCGGCTCCTCGCCGGCACCGGGGTCGCCCACGTCGGCGCGACCCTGCGGCAGGTGAAGGAGCAGAAGTTCTACGCCGACAGCCACGGCACGGTGACCACCCAGCAGCGGGTCCGGCTCAACCCCGACGTCGAGGCCTACGGCACCGATCCCGGTTCGGGCCGCTTCGACTCGATGCGGGTGCTCGCCCCGCCGGTCGGCCGTGGGTACGAATACCTCACCGACCCGGCCTGGGACGCCCGCCTGGCCGAGCTGCCCGACCTGCTCACCGAGAAGCTGAAGGCGCCCTCGGTCGAGTCCGGCAGTTACGACCTGGTGATCGACCCGTCCAACCTCTGGCTGACGATCCACGAGTCGATCGGGCACGCCACCGAGCTCGACCGGGCGCTCGGCTACGAGGCCAACTACGCCGGCACCTCGTTCGCGACCCCCGACAAGCTCAACACGCTGCGCTACGGCTCCGAGCACATGCACATCACCGGTGACCGCACCGTGGAGCACGGCCTGGCCACCGTGGGGTACGACGACGAGGGCGTGGCCGGCCAGTCCTGGGACATCGTGAAGGACGGCATCCTGGTCGGCTACCAGCTCGACCGGCGAATCGCCCGCTCCTTCGGCTACGACCGCTCCAACGGCTGCGCGTTCGCCGACTCCCCGTCCCACATCCCCGTGCAGCGGATGGCCAACGTGTCGCTGCAACCGGCCGCGGACGGCCCCTCGACCGAGGAGTTGATCGCCGGAGTCGAGCGCGGCATCTACGTCGTCGGCGACCGTTCGTGGTCCATCGACATGCAGCGCTACAACTTCCAGTTCACCGGACAGCGGTTCTACCGCATCGAACACGGCCGGCTCGCCGGACAGGTGCGCGACGTCGCCTACCAGGCCACCACCACAGACTTCTGGGGATCGATGGAGGCGGTCGGCGGCCCGCAGACCTGGGTGCTCGGCGGGGCGTTCAACTGTGGCAAGGCCCAGCCCGGCCAGGTCGCCCCGGTCAGCCACGGCTGCCCCTCGGCGTTGTTCCGCGGTGTCCGCATCCTCAACACCACCCAGGAGTCAGGACGGTGAGCAGTCCCTTGAGCAGCGACCTCACTCTGCAGGAGACGGTCGAGCGCGCGCTGGCCCGGTCCAAGGCCGACGGCTGTGTCGTCATCGCCACCGAGTCCTCCAGTGCCAACCTGCGCTGGGCCAACAACACCCTGACCACCAACGGCGTCATGCTCACCCGGTCCCTCACGGTGATCGCGTCGGTCGAGGGCGCCGAGGGCACCGCCTCCGGTGTGGTCACCCGCAGCGTGACCACCGGCGACGACATCGACGCGGTGGTGCGGTCGGCGGAGGACGCGGCCCGCGACAGCGTGCCGGCAGAGGACGCGCGGCCGCTGGTCGAGGGCGACGCGGCGCCCGACTGGGACGAGCCGCCGGCGGAGACCTCGATCCGGGTCTTCGACACGTTCGCGCCCGCTCTGGGCGAGGCGTTCGGCCGGGCGCGCGCCGACGGCACCCACCACTACGGCTTCGTCGAACACGACGTGACCACGACCTATCTCGGCTCGTCCTCCGGCCTGCGGTTGCGGCACGTCCAGCCGACCGGCTACGTCACAATGACCGGCAAGTCCGACGACCTGCGGCGGTCGGCGTGGGTGGGTCAAGCCACCCCGGACTTCCGCGACGTCGACGCGACCGCGCTGAGCGCCGAGCTCGACCGGCGGCTGCGATGGTCGCAGCGCCGGATCGACCTGCCCGCCGGCCGGTACGAAACCCTTCTCCCGCCGACCGCGGTCGCCGACCTGATGATCTACGCGTACTGGACGATGTCCGGCCGCGACGCCCACGACGGCCAGACGGTGTACTCCAAGCCGGGTGGTGGCACCCGCGTCGGCGAGCAGCTCTCCCCCGTGCCGCTGTCACTTCGGTCCGACCCGGCCTACGCCGGACTGGAGTGCGCGCCGTTCGTGGTCGCCAAGTCCTCCTCCGGTGCCCAGAGCGTGTTCGACAACGGCACCCGGCTCGGCCCCACGGACTGGATCCGCGACGGCAGGCTCGCGACGCTGGCCACCACCCGCCACTCCGCCGACCTGACCGGGCTGGCCACGACGCCGTACGTCGACAACCTCGTCCTCGACGTGCCCGGCGCGCACGCATCTCTGGACGACATGATCGCCCGCACGGAGCGCGGCCTGCTCCTCACCTGTCTGTGGTACATCCGTGAGGTCGATCCGCAGACCCTGCTGCTGACCGGGCTCACCCGCGACGGCGTCTATCTCGTCGAGAACGGCGAGGTGGTCGGCGAGGTCAACAACTTCAGGTTCAACGAGAGCCCGGTCGACCTGCTCGGGCGGTTCACCGAGTCCGGGACGACCGTGCCGGCGTTCTCCCGGGAGTGGGGCGACTACTTCCCGCGGGTGGCGATGCCCGCGGTGCGGGTGCCCGACTTCAACATGTCCAGCGTGAGCCAGGCCAGCTGAGCGGTGGGTCAGCGCAACCCGAGCCGGCTCACCGTGGAGATGCCGTACCTCTCGCCCGCCTTCATCTTCAGCGCCCGCACACCGCCGGTGCGTCCGGTGACGACCAGTTCGGTCAGCGCGCGCTGCGCTTCCGGGTCGCCGCCGAACGCCGCGATGCACACCTCCGGCTGGATGTTCGCGAACGCCAGCAGCGCACCGGGCGCACCCAGAGGTCCCGCCAGCGCCAGCAGTGCGGCCGACCCGACGTAGGTACGGCCGCGCCATTCGGCGAGCTCGCGCAGCAACCGCACCGGGTCGCCAGAGGAGTCCTTGACCGCCCCGACGGGCAGGCCGGGCAGGGCGTCCACCTCGATGCCGGGCACGCCGAGCGGCCCCGGGTTGTGGTAGCCGATCACCCGGTCGGCGCCACCGACCGCCGCCGTGACCGCACCGAACAGCTCCGCCGCGTCCACGCCGCCGCGGGCCGGGCTCACGAGTACGGCATCGGCACCGGCCTTGCGAGCAACCGCCGCTCGCTCCGCCGCCGCCCGCGGCCACGGCCCGCCGGCCCCGGCGATCACGGTGACCTCGTCCGGCAGCCCGGACCGAACGGCCGCGATGAGGGCCTCGCGTTCGGCGTCGGTCAGGGTCTCCGCCTCGCCGGTGGTGCCGGCCACCAGCACGGCGCGCACCCCCGCCTCCACGACGCGGTTGGCGTGCGCGACGGTGCCGGCGATGTCGACCTCGCCGAACTCGTCGAAGACCGTGAACAGTGCGACCCCGACGCCGGTGAACGTGGGTTCCGCCATCCGTGACCACTCCCCTGTCGTGTGCCGTCCGTCTGCCGACCGGTTGCCGAGCAATGCTGACCGGTGCCGACCGGTGCGTCCGGCTGTCGTCCGGTTGCTGTCCGTTCCATTGTGGCCCGGCTCGCCGGCGGCGACCTCCCGGCACCGGCGATCACGGCGCTGTTACCGTCCATGCATGCCCACTGTCGTCCCGCCACCGAACGACTTCCTGCGTTCGCTGCTGCAGCTTCCTTCCGTCTCCGCCCGTGACGTGGACACCGAAGGCCGCACGCTGGTCAGCTACGACGTCACCGGCTCGGCCCAGCTGTACGAGGTCGGCGCCGACGGGGCCTGGCGACGGCTGACCGACCTGGACGGCGTGGCCGCCGGCCGCTATCTGCCGGATACCCGCGCGATCGTCGTCCAGCACGACGCCGGCGGCAACGAACGCGGCCAGCTGTCCCTGGTCGACCTCGACTCCCCCGACGTGGGCGCGGTCGAGGCCGACGCCGAGCACACCGGCGACGCCGGGGAACCACTGCCCCCGCTCGTACCCTTCGTCCACGATCCGGCGTTCGTGCACCGGTTGGCAGGAGTCGCGCCCGGACGGGTGCTCTACCTCACCAACCGCCGCAACGGCGTCGACTTCGACCTGGTGAGCCGGGAGATCGGATCAGGCAAGGAGACGGTGCTCTACGACGGCGGTGGCTACGTCGCCGAGGTGGAGGCGTCCCCGGACGGCCGCTGGGTGGCGCTCACCCGGCCGAACGCACCGGCCAACTCCCTGCAGCTGTTGCTGGTCTCCACCGAGGACGGCCGGGTCGAGCCGCTCACCCCGTGGGGCGACGACGCCTACCTGACCACGCCGTCCTGGCTGCCGGACTCCTCGGCCCTGCTGGTCTCGGGCAACCCGGGCCGGGAGATGACCGCTGTTCTGCGCTACGACCTGGCCGGCCGAACCTGGTCGGAGGTGGTGGCCGACCCCGAGCACGACCTGGTGGGCTGGGCCTCCCCCGACGGCGCGCACGTCCTGGTCGCCACCAACGACGACGGTGCCGTACCGCTGGCCCTGCACTCCCTTCCCGGCGGCGAGCTGATTCGCGACCTGGAGCTGCCGGCGGGCGGCTGCGCCGCATTGCACCGGCACCCGGATCCGGTGTGGTCGCAGGCGGGAGACGCCGTGGCCGTGACGTACAGCTCGCCGGTCGAACCCCCCTACGCACTCCGCCTAGACGTCACCACCGGCACCTCGACGCCGATCCGGCCCCCCAACCGGCCCGAGCTTCCGGGCGGCCTGGTGTCACCGGAGTCCCACCGCGTCGCCGCGCCCGACGGCGAGCAGATCCCGACGTTCGTCTACCGGCCGGCCGACGGTGGCGACGGTTCGGCTGTGCTGGTCGTCCACGGCGGACCGGAGGGTCAGTCGGTACGGCAGTGGCAGCCGATGGTCGCGGGACTGGTCGCGCAGGGCCACACCGTGCTGGTTCCGAACGTCCGCGGCTCGACCGGCTACGGCAAGCGGTGGTACGCCCTGGACGACGTGCGCCGGCGGCTGGACTCCGTCGCCGACCTGGCCGCACTGCACGAGTGGCTGCCCACGATCGGCGTCGACCCCGACCGGGTCGCCCTCTACGGCGGTTCCTACGGCGGCTACATGGTGCTCGCGGGCCTCGCGTTCCAGCCCACGCGCTGGGCCGCCGGGGTGGACATCGTGGGCATCGCCTCACTGGTGACGTTCCTGGAGAACACCTCCGACTACCGCCGCGCCCATCGCGAGCGGGAGTACGGCTCGCTGGCGAACGACCGCGACTTCCTGCACGAGGCCAGTCCGCTCACCCAGGTGGACGCGATCCGGGCGCCGCTGTTCGTCATCCACGGTGCGAATGATCCGCGGGTGCCGTTGTCGGAGGCCGAGCAGATAGTCGCCGCGCTGCGGGCCCGGAACGTGCCGTGTGAGCTGCGCGTATACGCCGACGAGGGGCACGGGCTGGCCAAGCGGGCGAACCAGCTGGACGCCTATCCCGCCGCGTGCGCGTTCCTGGCCGAGCAGCTGGCCAAGCGTCCCGGCGTCCCCGCCGACAACGGAGAAGGAGTGGCATGAGCGAGCAGAACGAACGCGTCGGCTTCGTCGGCCTGGGCATCATGGGTGCCGGCATGGCCGGCAACCTGTTGCGCAAGGGCTTCGACGTGGTGGTGCACAACCGCACGGCGGCCCGGACCGAGCCGCTCGTCGCCGAGGGCGCCACGGCCGCCGCCACGCCGCGGGAGGTGGCGGAGCAGTGCGACGTGGTGTTCATCTGTGTGAGCGACACGCCCGACGTCGAGCAGGTGCTGTTCGGAGAGGACGGCATCGCCGCCGGGGTTCGCGACGGTGCCCTGGTCGTGGACTCCAGCACGGTGAGCCCGGCCTCCACCCGGGAGTGGGCGGGCAGGCTGGCCGAGCGCGGTGTCGGTTTCCTGGACGCGCCGGTGTCCGGCGGCAGTGAGGGCGCCGCGAAGGGCACGTTGTCGATCATGGTGGGCGGCGACGACGCGCAGGTCGAGCGTGCTCGTCCCTACCTCGAGGCGATGGGGTCCACGGTCACCCACGTCGGTGTCGTCGGCGCCGGCCAGACCTGCAAGCTGGTCAACCAGATCCTGGTCGTCACCTCGATGCTCGGGGTGTCCGAGGCGCTGGTGCTGGCCAAGGCGGGCGGCCTGGATCTGGAGAAGACCATCACCGCGGTCGAGGGCGGCGCCGCCGGTTCGTGGATGCTCGCCAACCGCGGCCCGCAGGTGATCCGCGACGACTGGCGGCCGGGCTTCACCATCGACCTGCAGCAGAAGGACCTGCGGCTGGTCCTGGAGGCCGCCGACGAGCTCGGCGTACCAGCCCTCGCCACCAGCACGATCTTCCACCTCTACCGCACCCTGCAGCGTGATGGCCTCGGCGGCGAGGGAAACCACGCCCTGATCAAGGCGCTCGAACGCCTTGCCGGTGTCCAGGCGCGGCAGGAGGACGGCGACGGCCAGGCGCCCTGACCCGCGGTCGTGACGACGGGACCGTCGCTTCAGGAGAAGGCGGCCACGTTGGCCCGCGCCCAGGTCGCGAACGTCGTGCCCGGCCGGCCGGTCACCTTCTCCACGGTGGGGACGACCTCCTGCGGGTGCTCGGCCAGCGCGGCCAGCCCGTCGACGTACCACCCGGCGACCTCTCCCATCGCCGGTGCCAGCTGCTCGACGGCCTCGGCGTGGCTCACCTGCACGAACTCGATGTTCCGGCCGAGCGCCGCGCCCAGCTCGCGCACCAGTTCGACGCGGGTGAGGGTCTGCGGACCGGTGAGTTCGTACGCCCGGCCCTGGTGGCCGTCCTCGACCAGCGCCGTGGCGGCGACGGCAGCGATGTCCTCCAGCGCGATGGGCGCGTTGGCCGCGGTCGGGTACGGCTCGCGAACGGTGCCGGTGAGGCGGATCGGGTCGGCCCACATCAGGGTGTTCGTCATGAACTCGCCCACGTCGAGGTGGGTCCACGCGACACCGGACGCCTCGACCACCTGCTCGATCTCGTGCCACCAGCTGCCTGCCGGCCCGGCCAGGTCGACGATGTGCCGGACACCGGCTTCCACGGCCATGGCGACGACCTCCCGCACGGTCTGCGTGAGCGGCGCAAGGTACATCCGGTCCACCCCGGCCAGCGCCGCGGGCATCGTCTCGGGCCGGCCGATGTATCCCCGCGCGACCTGGACCCCCGGTGGAAGTGCGGCCTTCGCCGGGTTCGTCGTGAGCGCACGCACGTCCGTCTCGCCCGCGGCCACCAGCTCGTCGACGACCAGTCGCCCCACGTTGCCGGTCGCCCCCGTCACCAGGATCGTCATGCGCCGTTCCCTTCCCGAACACCTTTTCCGTATGAAGTACGGGAATATTAGCGTAGGGCGTACGGAAAACCTCCTCGTCCACTCGACCCGGCACGCGATCGGAGCCCGATGACGATCGAGCACAGTGGTGGCGCGGACCCCGCGCGGATCCTGCCCCTGCTCTGGCGGCGAACCCGGCCCGGCCGCGGCGACGCGCGCCCCGCACTCGGCCGGCGCCCCCGGCTGTCGGTGGACGAGGTGGTGGCCGCGGCCGTGACGCTCGCCGACGCCGACGGCATCCAGACGATGGCGATGAGCGGGGTGGCCAAGGCGCTCGGCGTGGGAACGATGACGCTCTACACGTACGTCCCGTCCAAGACCGAGCTGGTCGACCTGATGGTGGACGACGTGCTGGGCGGGCTGGTCCTGCCCGCCCCCGGGCAGGACCGGCCGGAAGGCTGGCGGGCACAGCTCGAGCTCTACGCCGCGCGCGTCCGGTCGATGTACCGGAGTCACCCGTGGCTGCGGCACGTCTCCACGGTGCGCCCGCCGCTCGGGCCGGGGATGCTCGCCGAACGCGAGTACGTCCTGTCCACGCTGATCGACACCGGCCTGACCCCGCCGCAGGTGGACGCGGCCTCGACCGCGGTGTCGACGATCGTGCACGCCACCGCGAGCCTGGAGACCGAGAGCGAGCAGCTCGAACGCGCCACCGGCCAGTCCCACGACGCGTGGTGGGGTGAGCGGATGGAGTTGTGGGACGACTACTTCGACGTGGACCGCCACCCGTCGATGACCCGGTTGTGGCACAGCGGCGGGTTCGCGAGGAACGCCGCCGAGGCGACCGTCGAGGCCAACGAGTTCGGCCTGCACCGGCTGCTGGACGGCATCGCCCAGCTCATCGACGCCCGACCATGAGGCGGGCAGTCAGGACGGCCGTGGAGCCGGCCGGTCGTGCGACGTGGACGTGGGTGTGGTGGTCGCGAGGTGCGAGAGTCGCTACGTCGGCCAGGACTCGGACTCGGTGACCACCGGGTCGGTCAGCCCGACCGCGGCTGCCTGGGCCAGCCCGGACAACGCCTGCGTGGGGTCACCCGCGGGCACGAACACCACCGAGTCGGCCCCGGCGTCGTGGAACTCACGCAGCGTCTTCGCCGCCTCGTCGGGCGTGCCGGTCACGGCCAACTGGTGGAGCCACTCCCGGGGCAGCGCCCGCGCCAGGTCCTCCTCCTCGGCGTGGATTCGGGCCAGGTCGGCGGCCTCCTCGGCGATCCCCATCGGGCCGAGCTGCACCGAGCAGTCACCGCGCAGCACCCGCGCGATGCTGCGTCGGACCGCCCACTCGCCGTCCTCGTCCAGGCCGAGGTAGGCGTAGACGGTGTAGCGGTGCGGGTCGGTACGCCCGGCCTCGGCGCGGCCGGCGTCCACCTGCTCGCGTGCCCAGCGAACGTAGGCCGGCGCGGACAGCTCCGACAGCACGGTGCCGTCGGCGACCTTCCCGGACAGCCGCAGCGACCTCGCCGCGCGCACGCCGAGCGAGATCGGCGGCGGCTCCGCGATCGGGAACTCCAGGCGTACGCCGTCCAGCCGCACGTGCTTTCCGGCCGTCGTCACCGTCTCACCGGCCAGGAGTGCCCTGACCGCCGCCACGCTCTCCCCGAGCGCGGCCAGCTGCGACGGGGGCAGCGCGCCGATCTGCTCCATCCAGCTCGCCACACCGTGACCGAACCCGGGCAGCACCCGGCCGGGGAAGATCCGCAGCAGGGTGGACAGCTCCAGTGCGGCGGTCGCGGGGTTGCGCATCACCGCCGGCAGGACGCCGATCCCGACGGCCAGCCGCTCGGTGGCCGCCAGGGCCGCCGTCGCGGCGGCGATGCCGCCGGCGAAGAAGCAGTCCTCGACCACCCACAGCTCCTGGTAGCCGAGGGCCTCGACCTGGTGGGCGTAGGAGGGCAGCGCCTCCGGCTCGACCGCACACGGGAACATCGCACCGACGCTCGTCATCGGGTCACTATGGCACAGCCGTCCGACATGTCGCCGAACCGCTGAACACCGCCGACACGCCGCCGCACACCACCGAGCCCGGCTGCGGCAGCCGGGACGGCCCGACTCCCCTACTCGGCGAACGCGTCCGGCGGCGGGCAGACGCAGACGAGGTTGCGGTCGCCGTAGGCCTGGTCGATCCGGCGAACCGGGGACCAGTACTTCCGCCGGCGCAGCGTCGGCATCGGGTAGGCCGCCTCGTCCCGGGTGTAGGGGTGGTCCCACTCCCCGGCCAGCATCTCCACCGTGTGCGGCGCGTTGACCAGCGGGTTGTCGCCGGCCGGCCACTCCCCCGACGCCACCTTGGCGATCTCGCCGCGGATGGCGATCATCGCCGCGCAGAAGCGGTCCAGCTCGGCCAGGCTCTCCGACTCGGTGGGCTCCACCATGAACGTCCCCGCCACCGGGAAACTCATCGTCGGCGCGTGGAAGCCGTAGTCGATCAGCCGCTTGGCCACGTCGTCGACGCTGACCCCGGCCTCCTTCGCCAGCGGCCGCAGGTCGATCACGCACTCGTGCGCGACGAGGTTGTGCCGGCCGGTGTAGAGGACGTTGTAGTGCGGGGCGAGCCGGGTGGCGACGTAGTTGGCGGCGAGCACGGCCGACTCGGTGGCCAGGCGCAGCCCGGGCTCTCCCATCATCGCGATGTACGCCCAGGAGATCGGCAGGATCCCGGCCGACCCGAACGGCGCCGCCGACACCGGGCCGACACCGGTCGCCGGGCCGGCCTCGGGCCGCAGCGGGTGGTTGGGGAGGTAGGGCGCGAGGTGCTCGCGGACCGCGACCGGCCCCACCCCCGGCCCGCCCCCGCCGTGCGGGATGCAGAACGTCTTGTGCAGGTTGAGGTGCGACACGTCGCCGCCGAACTCGCCCAGCCTGGCCAGGCCGAGCAGGGCGTTCAGGTTGGCGCCGTCGACGTAGACCTGCCCGCCCGCCTCGTGCACGAGGTCGGCCAGCTCGGTGATGTCCTCCTCGTACACGCCGTGCGTGGACGGGTAGGTGACCATGATGGCGGCCACCCGGTCGCGGTGGCTGTCGAGCTTGGTGCGCAGGTCGGCCAGGTCGACGGTGCCCTCCTCGGTGGCGGCGACCACCACGACCCGCATGCCGGCCAGGACAGCCGACGCGGCGTTGGTGCCGTGCGCCGACGACGGGATGAGGCACACGTCGCGCTCACCCTCGCCACGGGAACGGTGGTAGGCCCTGATTGCCAGCAGCCCGGCGAGCTCGCCCTGGGATCCGGCGTTGGGCTGCAGGGACACCGCGGCGTACCCGGTGATCCGCGCCAGCCAGTCCTCCAGCTGACGGATCAGGGTGAGGTAGCCCTGGGCGTCCTCGATCGGCGCGAACGGGTGGATGCCGGCGAACTCCGGCCAGCTGATCGGCTCCATCGCCGCGGTCGGGTTGAGCTTCATGGTGCACGAGCCGAGCGGGATCATGCCCCGGTCGAGGGCGAAGTCGTCGTCGGCGAGCCCCCGCAGGTAGCGCAGCATGGACGTCTCCGAACGATGCCGCTCGAAGACCGGGTGGGTGCAGAACGCCGACGTGCGCACCAGGTGGGCTGGCACCGCGTCGGGCGTGCTCGCGTCCAGGTCGGCGACGTCGCCGACGGACCGGCCCACGCCGAACGCCGCCCACACCGCGGCGAGGTGGTCGGGCGTGGTCGCCTCGTCGCAGGCCACGCCCACGTGGTCGGCGTCGGCGAGCCGGAGGTTGATGCCGCGCTCGCGGGCCGCCGCCACCACCTCGGCGGCCCGGCGCGGCACCCTGGCCAGCACCGTGTCGAAGTACGCCTCGTGCACCACCTCGACGCCGCCTGCCCGCAGGCCGGCGGCGAGCACGGCGGCGGACCGGTGGATGCGGGCGGCGATCTCCCGCAGTCCGTCGGCGCCGTGGTAGACGGCGTACATCCCGGCGATCACCGCGAGCAGCACCTGCGCGGTGCAGATGTTGCTGGTGGCCTTCTCCCGCCGGATGTGCTGCTCGCGGGTCTGCAGGGCCAGCCGGTACGCCGGCCGGCCGGCCGCGTCGACGGACACCCCCACCAGGCGGCCGGGCAGGTTGCGCTCCAGGCCCTTGCGGACCGCCATGTAGCCGGCGTGCGGACCGCCGTACATCATCGGCACACCGAGCCGCTGTGCGCTGCCGACCGCGACGTCGGCGCCGATCTCCCCCGGCGGGCGGACCACCGCGCAGGCCAGCAGGTCGGCGGCCACCGCCACCTGCGCGCCGCGTTCGTGTGCGTCGGCGACCAGCTCGCGGTGGTCGCGCAGCGCGCCGCTGACACCGGGGTACTGCAGCAGGACGCCGAAGAACTCACCCTCCGGCAGCCCGGCGGACAGGTCGGCGACGTCGACGGTGATGCCGAGCGCCTCCGCGCGGGTCGCCAGCACCGCGATCGTCTGCGGCAGGCAGTCGGCGTCGACGACGAACCGCGCGCTGGTGGACTTGCGGTTGGTACGCCGGAGCAGGGTCATCGCCTCCGCGGCGGCGGTCGCCTCGTCCAGCAGGGACGCACCGGCGACCGGCAGCCCGGTCAGGTCGCCCACCATGGTCTGGAAGTTGACCAGCGCCTCCAGCCGGCCCTGGCTGATCTCCGGCTGGTACGGCGTGTACGCGGTGTACCAGGCGGGGTTCTCCAGCACGTTGCGACGGATGACCGGCGGGGTCACGGTGTCGGCGTACCCCATCCCGATCATCGACACCATCAGCCTGTTGCGGCCGGAGAGCTCACGCAGCTCGGCCAGCGCCTGCCCCTCTGTCACCGCGGGGCGCAGGTCGAGCGGGGAGCCGGCTCGGATGCCGCCCGGGACCGCGGCGGCGACGAGTTCCTCCAGCGACCCGAACCCGCAGGCCGCGAGCATCTTGGCCCGGTCCTCGGCGTCCGGGCCGATGTGCCGCTCGGCGAACACGTCCGCAGAGATGGGTTCGCCGAGCCGGGCGTGTGCGCGCAGGCCCCCGGCGAGGGGCGCGGTCGCCGTTCGCGGCGTGGGCTCGAGGCCGGGCGCGGATTCGGGCGCGGATCCGGGCGCGGATCCGGAGGTGGGGACGGTCATGTGGGGGCTCCCAAGTCGAGGCTGCTCGCCTGGCGTCCCCCTCTGTCACGTCACCACCGACGCTTCAGAGTCGCCTCGCCCGCGCGGTCCGTTGGCCTGAGAGGTTCCGGGGAGGGTTGCCCCTTCGGCGCCTGCCACCTTCGCCGGCCGAGTCGCCGGCAGTGCGGCGGCTCTCGTGGCGGTGGAGCTGGCAGGACTCTCCCACGCGGGGTAGTCAGCGACCCCTACGCTACCAGCGCCCACCACCACCCGGTCCGGACGAGTGCGGTGGTTCCGGACGACTCGCCCGAACCACCGCACCGCGCGGAAGTGAGCGGGGATGAGCCGGCGACGAAGGGGTGAAGAGTGAGTGGAGTGGAGTGGAGCCGGTCAGCCGATGAGCCGGGCCTGGCGACGGGCGGACAGCTCGTCGTCGGGGTGGGCAGCGGCGCCGCCACCGTCGAGGCGCTCGCCGGGAAGCTGGGCGAGGGATCCCTCGACCTCGCGGGACACCCGGCCGAGCGCGATGCCGAAGACGCCCTGCCCGCCCTGGAGCAGGTCGATCACCTCGTCCGGCGAGGTGCACTCGTAGACGCTGGCACCGTCGCTCATCAGCGTGATCTCGGTGAGGTCGCCGGCACCCCGCTCGCGCAGGTGGGTGACCGCGGTGCGGATCTGCTGGAGCGAGACGCCCGCGTCGAGCAACCGCTTGATGACCTTGAGGAGCAGGATGTCGCGGAAGGAGTACAGACGCTGGGTGCCCGAGCCGGACGCGGGCCGGATGGAGGGCTCGACCAGGGAGGTGCGGGCCCAGTAGTCGAGCTGGCGGTAGGTGATGCCGGCTGCGGCGCACGCGGTGGTTCCGCGGTAGCCGAGGTCGTCGCCGGGCGGCTCCGGAACGCCGTCTCCCGCTCCGAACAGCAGGCCCTGCTCACCGGCCGAACGCCGTGCCTCCGCACGTTCGGGGCCTTCACTCGGAGCGGCGCCGGCCGCGCCACCCCCCGACTGGTCACCCGTGCTCGTCACCGCACGCCTCCACGTCTAACGGCGTCGCCTGGCGACACCATCCTGACCCCGCCCATTCCCTGCATGGCCGACGTCTATGGCCACACGACCGGAGTCGCGTGCTTTGCGAACCCGTGGATTTCGAGTTACACCAACGAGGTTTGTCGTCACGGTAGGCCGGGGCCGGGAGGGGGTCAACGCGCCGGGCGGCGTGTCGCACCGAAACCTCAACCTGAGGTCGAGAACTCGCGCAGGGTGGCGGTGGACGCCGGCTCGCGCCGGGCGGTCGTACGGGCTGGGGGTCGGCGGCGTCTGTCGGCGGTCAGCCGGGAGTGTCGAAATCTTCGGGTGTGACCTGGTCCAGGAACTCCCGGAACTTCTGGACCTCGGCCTCCTGTTCGTCCGGGATCGCGATGCCCGCCTCCGCCAACACCTCGTCGGAGCAGACGATGCGGACGCCGAGGCGCAGCGCCAGCGCGATCGAGTCCGACGGCCGGGCGCTCACCTCCACGCCACTGGCGAACGCCAGGATGCCGTAGAACACCCCGTCGCGCAGATCGGTGATCCTGACCTCGCTCAGCTCCTGCCCGATCGCCACGAGGACGTCACGGAACAGGTCATGGGTGAGGGGCCGGGCAGGAACGATGCCCTGTTGGGCGTGGGCGATGGCACTCGCCTCAGCGGGCCCCACCCAGATGGGTAGGAAGCGTTCGCCGTCGACCTCCCGGAGCAGGACTATCGGCTGGTTGGAAGGCATCTCTACCCGGACACCAACGACGTCGAGCTCGCGCACTCGTCCACAGTACCCCGCGCGGCACCCAGAAGGTCAGGTGACGCCCTATCCGTGCAGTCCGGCCTTCACCAGCAGGGCGTGCAGATGCACCGACAAAGCGGCGAGCTCCCGGGTGCGTTCCTCCGCCCGGGCCCGTGAGTCGGCGGCACGATGACGAACCAGCGGGGCGGTGACCTGCTCGATCAGGCCCACCTGCCGGTCGGCTGCCGTACGGAAGGCACGCAGGTGGCGCGGCTCCAGACCGAAGCCGGCCAGCTCACCCGCGACCTTGGCGATGGCCAGCGCGTCCTCGTCGAACTGGTCGCGGCCGTGCCGGGCGGTGACCAGGCCGTAGGACTCGAGCTGCTCGAACAGCTCGGGCTTGATGCCGGCCAGCTCGATGACTTCCTGACGTCCCCACCGCACGTCGGAGCGACTCGGCCGGAACGCCGACGGGCGTACGGTGCCTTCGTCGTCGACGATCCGCGGCGCGGGCTGAACACGTCCCTCACCGGCAGGAAGGTTCGGCGGCGTCAGGCCGGCGTCCAGCGCGGCGAGGTGTTCCTTGATGACCCGCAGCGGGAGGTAGTGGTCGCGCTGCGCGGTCAGCACGAACCGCAGCCGCTCGACGTCCTCGTGGCCGAACTTGCGGTAACCCGAAGGTGCCCGCTCGGGCTCGATGAGCCCCTCGGCCTCGAGGAACCGAATCTTGGAGATGGTGACGTCCGGGAACTCCGGGCGCAGCCGGGCCAGCACCTCACCGATGGAAAAACTGCCGGATCGCGCCGACGCCGCCCCGCTCACCGCAGGTGCCTCCGCCGTCCGCGGTCATCGCGCCGGCGAACACCGGGGTTCACCCTGTCTCCTCCTCGGGGCCTCCGTCCACACCCGCCGCGCTGCGCTCACCGGGCGCACCACGGCCGAACCCACGCTGGCTGGCGAAGTAGACGAGGCGGAACTTCCCGATCTGCACTTCGTCACCGCCGACGAGCATCACCTCGTCGATGCGGTCGCGGTTGACGTAGGTGCCGTTCAGGCTCCCCACGTCGCGCACCGCGAAACCCTGGGGCTGGCGGTGGAACTCCGCGTGCCGACGGGACACGGTCACGTCGTCGAGGAAGATGTCGCTGTCGGGATGGCGTCCGACGGTCACCACGTCGGAGTCGAGCAGGAACCGGCTGCCCGCACTCGGGCCACGCTGCACGATGAGCAGCGCGCTGTCGAACGGCAGGGCGTCCACCGCGGCCTGCTCGTGTGGACGAAGCTCCGCCTCGGCGCGTTCCTCGGCGGCCTCACCGCCACCGCCCAACGAGATCGTGGCGGTCTGCTCGACCGGCCGCTCGCCCACCAGCGCCTTACCGCACTGCGAACAGAACCTGCTGCCCTCGGCATTGTCATGCCCGCACTGGGTGCAGAAAGGCATCGACGACCCTCCCGTGGCGGAAATCGGCGCGACTGTTTTTGGACACTTCCACCGCACACACCCTAACCCTTGTTCCGGGCTGGAGGTGGGCAGGTCGGACGATACGCCGACCGGCCCGTTCCGGGCGTGTTCGCCGCCTCCGGCGCCGGGTGTCGCGCGGGCCCGGCGGCCGGAGACAAGCAGGTCAGGACTGTTCCACCTGCGCCTGGTAGGCGTCGGCGTCGAGCAGGTTGTCGAGCTCGGTCCGGTCGGCCGGGCGCACCTCGATCATCCAGCCGTCGCCGTAGGGGTCGGAGTTGACCAGCTCGGGGCGATCGTCCAGCGCGTCGTTGCGGGCCACCACCGTGCCCTTGATGGGCGAGAAGAGGTCGCTCACGCTCTTGGTGGACTCGAGCTCACCGCAGGCCGCGCCGGCCTCGACGTCGGTGCCCACCTCCGGCAGGCTGACGTAGACGATGTCACCGAGCGCACCCTGTGCGTAGTCGGTGATACCGATGCGGACCGTGCTGTCGGCACCGCCGGGATCGCGGACCCACTCGTGGTCGCTGGTGTAGCTGAGGTCGTCCGGGAACACGCGCGTCTCCTACTTCTGCCTCGGTGCTCATCGAGAGGAGGACCCGGGCGATTTGTCCGGGGCCGGGCGAGCGTAGCGAGGGCTCACCACGCTGTGCAAGGAGTTGACCTGGATGGTCTGTCGCTCCAGGACCGAGGCGAGCCCGCCCTTCTGGCTCACCTCGTCCACGACGCCACCGGGGATGCGCATCGCCGTGGCGAGAGTACGCGCGTCGCCGATCGCGTCGATGGTGTACGGCGCCGGCAGCAGCTTGCCGTCGACGATGATCCCGCCCTGGCCGTCCAGGACGTAACTCGACGCGACCACCCGGACCCGGTCGTTGATCTCGATCGCCTCCGCGCCCGCGTCGCGTAGCTCCTCGATCGTGTTGAGCACCAGGGAGGCGTTGACCGCCGCCTGGTTGTCGGTGATCGTGAGCCGGATGCCCGGCCCGGTCGCGGGGAGGGTCCCGGCGAGGATGCCGAGCGTCTGGGCGCGGGTCTGGGCCTGCTCCAGTGCGGAGCGGCGGCGGTCGGCGCCGGAGACCAGATCGGCCTTGGACCGTTGCAGGTCACCGATGTCGGTCTCCAGGCGGCGGGAGCGTTGCTGCAGGCCGTCCATGATCTGGATGAGCTGCGTGCGGTCGGCGTTGGCGAACTCGTCGGTGTTGCGCAACGCCCGCACCTGGACCGTCGCCGCGAAGCCGAGCGCCGCCAGCAGCACGGCGGCGGCGACCTGCGCACGGGAGGTGTGCGGGCGGAACGCTCCGGCCAGCCGGCGCCAGGCGGTGTCGCGCGGCTTGGCGGGCGTGGGCTTCGTGGCGGTCTTCCCGGCCCGCGCGGGGTTCCCTGTCCCGGTCGGCCCGGCACTTGCCGACGCGGCCGGCTCGGGTGCGGCCGGCTCGGGTGCGGTCGGCTCGGTACTTGTCGACTCGGGCCCGGGGGTGGTCGGCTCGGTCGCCGCCGACTCGGTCCCGGAGCTCTCGGGGGGAGTTTGGCTCTCGTCTGCCATCGTCGTCTCAGGCCTTGAAGAGCCGCCGCCGGATGGCCGCCATGTTGGAGAAGATCCGGATGCCGAGGACGACGACCACACCGGTCGACAACTGCGCGCCGACGCCCAGCTGGTCGCCGAGGTAGACCATGACGGCGGCGACCAGGACGTTGCCGATGAACGACACCACGAACACGCGGTCGTCGAAGATGCCGTCGATCAGCGCGCGCAGACCACCGAAGACCGCGTCCAGGGCGGCCACCACCGCGATCGGGAGATACGGCTGCAGCGGCAGCGGCACCGACGGCTGGAGCACGAGCCCGGCGACGATACCGATGACGAGTCCGATCGTCGCGATCACTGGGCGCCTTCCCTCCGCGCGTATCTGAGCGTGGTGCCCGAGTCGGCCGGCAAGCTCAGCTCGTCGACCGTCTTGGTGTCCAGACGTATATGTTGCACTGCCTTGAGATTGAGCAGCCACTCGCCACCCGGGCTTTCGGTGAACCTCGCCTCCAGGGCTTTCGGGTCACCGATCGCCTCCACCACGTAGGGGCGGGCCAGCGGGCGGTAGTCGACGGTGATCGACTTGTCGGCGCCGCGGATCGCGGTCATAGCGGTGAGGCGTTCGCCGTTCACCGAGACCGCCTCCGCGCCCGCCGCCCACAGGCCGTTGACCGTCTGCTGCAGGTCGATGTCGAGGATCCGTCCCTCGGCGCCGTCGCCACCGGACACCTGGTCGTCGGGCGCGTCGTCGATCGTCAACCGGAGTCCGGGACCCCGCACCCTGCCGGTGCCGGCGATCACCTCGAGTGCGTCCAGCTGGGCGCTGAGGTCCTTGCCGGTGGTGGTGCTGGCGAGGATGTCGCTCTGCAGGCCGGACACCTCCTCCTGGAGGGCACCGGCCCGCGTGCGCAGCCGGTCGTTGCGGGCTGCCTCGGCGCGGATGCGGACGATCAGGTCGGCCTTCTCCTTCTCGACCTCGGGGGCGAAGTGCCGGGTCTGAACCGCCGCGACCGCCAGCATCAGCCCGAACACGACCAGCACCACCACGGTGGCGCCGATGCCTCGCCGTGGCCGGGAACGGTTGGGCCCGCGCCGGGCCGCCGCGGCGGCGTATCCGTCGTCGAGCGCGTGGGTCACCAGCTCGCGCATCAGTGACATGGAGTCGTTGCGCCGGAACTCCGGGTAGGAGTCGGTCCACGCTCCGGTCCGGGCGTTGGTGGGACGGTCGCTGCCGGCGGGGGGCTTCTTCCCGTCCGCGGTGCTGGTCACCGACTCCCCTCGAGCCATGCCGGCCATGGTGTCACGGCGTACCCCCGGCGAACCTCACCGCCCGGCACGGGTCACCAGATCGGCCCAGCGGTGCGCGAGTGTGGTCGCCTGCTCGGTGCTGGTGCTCTCCGCCCAGACCCGGGTGACCGCCTCGGTCGGGTCCGGCAGCACCAGGCCCCAGGACCCGTCCGGCTCCACCACCCGCACGCCGTCGGTGGTGTCGAGCTCACGGCCGTCGGCCGCCTCCACGGCCGCCCGCATCACCGCACCCTTGCTCGCCCACGAGGTGGGCACGGCGAGCTGGACGACGTGCGCCCGCGGTATCCGTGCGTTGATCTCCGACATCCGCAGGCCGGTCCGGGCGATCACCCCGACGAGCCGGACGAACGCGGCGAACCCGTCCACGGCGTTGGAGAACTCCGGCACGATGAAGCCGCCCCGGCCGTCACCGGCGAGCAGGAGCCCCTGCGTGGCGGAGGCCGTGGCGAGCGCGTCCGGTGAGGTCGTGGTCCAGCGGATCTGGACGCCGTGGAACGCCGCCACCTGTTCCGCGACCCGGGTCGTGGTCACCGGGAGCGCGACGTTGCGGCCGCGGCCGGACTCCGCCGCCACCAGGTCGACGAAGACCAGCAGCGCGCGCTCGTCGGAGATGACGGCGCCGGTCTCGTCCACCAGCGAGATGCGCTCACCGAGCGGATCGAAGCGGACACCGAACGCCGCCCGGGACGACGACACCAGCTCGGCGAGGTTGGCGACCGCCGCCGTGCGCTGCTCGGCGGTCTCGGTGGGGCTGCGGTCGTCCAGCCCGGCGTTGACCAGGAACGCCTCGATGTCCAGCCGGCCGAGGAGGTTCGGGAGCAGCTGGCTCGCGGTGCCCCGCCCGGCGTCCACCACCACCTTCAGCCGCGCCTCGGCCACGTGCGAGGTGTCCACGCTGCGCAGCAGGTCGCGGACGTAGCTCTCGGCGATCCGGGACGGGAAGGTCAGGTCGCCGATCTCGCCCGGGAACGCGCGGCGGAACTCCTGCCGGCCGAGCACCCGCTCCACCTTCCGCTGGGCCATCGGGGACAGGTCGGCGCCGCGTTCGTCGAGGAAGATCAGGTCCACCGAGTCCGGCCGGTTGGGGGTGGTGCGGATCAGCAGGCCGCCGCCCACGTTGCTGCGTGCGGTCTCCAGCCGGGCCACGGGGTTCGGCGCCACCTCCAGGTCGCAGACGTTCAGGGCACTGGACGTGAACGCCGCGATCGCCGCCCGCTTGAGCGCCCGGGCCGAGCGCGAGGTGTCGCGGGCGGTGAGCACCGTCGAACCCTTGCGGAGCGTGGTGGCGTACGCGCTGGCGAGGCGTACGACGAGCTCGGGGGTGATCTCGACGTTCACGATCCCGCTCAGGCCGCGGGCGCCGAACAGCGCCTGGCGGCCCTGCGACTCCCAGATGACGCTCTGGTTGACGACGGCGCCGGCCTCGATGGTCTTGCTGGGGTAGACCTTGATCTCGGGATGGAGGACGGCCTCCTCCTCGATGACGCAGTCGTCGCCGACCACGGCGCCGTCCTCGATGCGGGCGCCGCGCATCACGTCGGTGTTCTTGCCGACCACGCAGCCGCGCAGGTTGGTGTGCCCGCCGACGTAGGCGTTGTCGTGCACCACCGCGCGGTGCAGGAACGCGCCGCTGCGCACCACCACGTTGTCGCCGACCACTGTGTGGTCGCGGATCTCCGCGCCGCCCTCGATCTTGGCGTACGCGCCGACGAACGTCGGTCCCTTCAGCGTCGCCTCCGGGTCGAGGTCGGCGCCCTCCCCCACCCAGACGCCGGCGGACACCTCGAACCCGTCGATGTCGATGTCGAGCTGGCCGTCGAGGGCGTCGTAGTTGGCCTTGAGGTAGCTGCGGTGGGTGCCGACGTCCTCCCAGTAGCCGTCGGCGACGTAGCCGTACAGCGGGGCGCCCCTGGCCAGCAGGCGGGGGAAGACGTCGCTGGACCAGTCGACGTTCTCCGCCTCGCCCACGCTGTCGAGGATCTCCGGTTCCATGACGTAGATGCCGGTGTTGACCGTGTCGGAGAACACCTGCCCCCAGGTGGGCTTCTCCAGGAACCGCTCGACCCGGCCGTCCTCGCGCAGGATCGTGATGCCGAACTCCAGCGGGTCGGGCACCCGCGTCAGGCAGACGGTGGCCAGTGCGCCGGTACGCCGGTGGTGCTCGACGAGCGAGGTCAGGTCGATGTCGGTGAGGGCGTCGCCGGAGATGACGACGAACGTGTCGTCGGACAGCGCGGCGGCGGCGTTCTTGACGCTGCCCGCCGTGCCGAGTGGTTTCTCCTCGGTGGCGTAGGTGAGGTCCATGTCGAGGTCCTCGCCGTCGCCGAAGTAGGCGCGCACCATCGAGCCGAGGAAGTGGACGGTGACGACGGTCTCGGTGAGCTCGTGCCGGCGCAGGAGCCGCAGCACGTGCTCCATGATCGGGCGGTTGACGACAGGCAGGAGCGGCTTCGGCATGCTCGTGGTCATCGGGCGCAGGCGGGTGCCCTCGCCACCGGCCATGACGACGGCTCTCACGTGGCTCCCTTCCGCCGGCCCGCACCGCGAGGGGTCACCTCAGGTGTGGAGCCGACCTTCTTCTCGTGCGGGTGTCGCGGGCGCTGCGCTCCGGAGAAGTTGGTAGGCCTGGTAGGCGTAGAGAACCCCGGCCCACCAGTACAGGCCGGTACCCCACACCACGAACGCCCATCCCACGACCTCGGCCACGGACGCGAACGTGCTGCTGCCCTCGCCGAGGAACAGCAGCGGGAAGGCGTACAGCAGGCAGAACGTCGCCGCCTTCCCCAGGAAGTGCACCGGCAGCGGGCCGAAACCACGCAGCCGCAGGTAGCCGAGCAGGCCGACGAGCAGGACGTCGCGCAACGGAAGCGCGACCGCGAGCCACACCGGGATCACCTCGCGCACCGCGAGGCCCAGCAGCACCGCCAGGATGTAGAGCCGGTCCGCGAACGGGTCGAGCAACTTGCCGAGCGTGCTGGTCTGGTGCAGCCGGCGCGCCAGCTGGCCGTCGAGCCAGTCGGTGAAGCCGGACACCGCGAGCACGATGATCGCCCAGCCGTCGGCTCGCGGGCCCAGCACGAGCCACAAGAACAGCGGCACCCCGGCGAGCCGGGCGAAGCTCAGGAGGTTGGGCAGGGTCAGCACCCCCGCGTCATTACGCGCGTCGACCGGCTCCGCCACCAACGAATCCCCCTCCGGGGCCACAACAGGTCCTGCCTACGTCCTGCTGAATGTCCTGGTGAAACAGTATTACCCCCGTTGCCGAGCAGGATCCGCGCCGCGCCAGCCGCCGTCGGCACCCACGGTGACCAGCCGCTGGGTCGCCCGGGTGAGGACGACGTACAGCGTGCGGACACCCACCGGGCTCTCCGCGGCGATCTCGGCCGGCTCGACCACGACCACCCCGTCGTACTCGAGACCCTTGCTCGCCAACCCCGTGGTGACAACGACCCGTGCGGCGGCATCGTCCCCGAGTCCGGCCAGCCATCGGGCCGCCTCGTCGGCCCGGGGGCCCGCGACCACCACACCGATGTTCCCCTCGACCTCGCCGAGGAGGTCGGCGACAGCTTCCCGCACGGTCTCGGGAAGGCCGTCGGGGCCGGTCGTCAGGTGCGTCGGCGGGTGGCCGGTCTCGCGCACCGCCCGCGGCAGCCGTACACCGGGAAGCGTGGTGGCGATCACCTCCGCGGCCAGGTCGAAGATCTCCGCCGAGTTGCGGTAGTTGGTGTCCAGATGGAACGTACGCCGGGTCCGCGCGCCCAGAGCCGCGTCGCGGGCGGCCTCGGCCTCCGCGACGTCGGGCCAGGAACTCTGCGCCGGGTCGCCGACGATGGTCCAGCTCGCGTGCCGGCCGCGGCGGCCGAGCATCCGCCACTGCATCGGCGACAGGTCCTGCGCCTCGTCCACCAGCACGTGGGCATAGCCGTCGTACTGCTGCGCCTGCTCAGGGCGGGACCGGGAGTACTCGCGGTCGAACGACGTGACCACTTCCTGCACGCTGTCGTCGTCGAACGGGTCGCGCGGCTGCACCGGCCGCACCGGCTCGCCCAGGAGGGCGTCCAGCTCGTCCAGCAGCGGGACGTCCTCGACGGAGTAGCCGGACCGGCCGGACCACGAGGCGGCGAGCAGGTCCACCTCGTGGGGACGGAGCACGCCACGGGCGACCACCGCGAGCCGGTCGCGGTCGGCCAGCCAGCCGAGCACCTCGGCCGGTGTGACGTTGGGCCACCAGGCGTCCAGGAACTCGGTGAACGCCGGTCGCTCGCGTACGTCCTGGTCGAACTCACCTCGAGACATCGGCCGGCCACCGGCGCCACCGCCGTCGGTCCCGGCCGCGCCGCCGGCCTGCTTCCACAGGGCGCCGAGCAGTGCCCGGACCGCCTCCGCCCGCGCGCGGTTACGGCGCGCGCCCCGGCGCAGCACGTCGGTACGGATCGCGGTCAGCTCCCGGGCGCCGAGCGCGAGCCGGCGGCCCGCGGCGTACAGGCGAAGCTCCTCCGGTGCGCCGGGCACGGCACCGCGCGCCGCCCGGGCGAGCACCTGCCGCATCCGCGCCGACCCCTTGACCACCGCGCACGGGAAGGGATCGGACCGGTCGGCCACCACTCCGTCGACGACCTCGCCGACCGAACGCAGCGTGGCCTCGTGCTCACCGAGGGAGGGAAGGACCCGCTCGATGTAGCTCATGAACACCGCCGACGGGCCGACGACGAGCACACCGCCGCCCTGGATCCGCCGGCGCTCGGTGTAGAGCAGGTAGGCGGCGCGGTGCAGGGCCACCACGGTCTTGCCGGTACCGGGGCCACCGCTGATCAGGGTGACGCCGGGCGCCGGGGCGCGGATCACCTGGTCCTGTTCGCGCTGGATGGTGGCCACGATGTCGCGCATCCGGCCGCTGCGGGCGGAGGTCAGCGCGGCCATCAGCGCTCCGTCGCCGACCACGTGCATGTCGGCGGGAGCGTTCTCGGCGTCCAGCAGGTCGTCCTCGACGCCCACCACCCGCTGGCCCTGCGAGCGCAGGACCCGACGGCGCACCACGCCCTGCGGATCGACCGCGGTCGCCTGGTAGAAGACCGCGGCGGCGGGCGCCCGCCAGTCGAGCACCAGCGGCTCGTGCTCGGCGTCGCGTACGCCGATCCGCCCGACGTAGCGCACCTCCCCGCCCAGGTGGTCCAGCCGGCCGAAGACCAGGCCCTCGCGCTGGGCGTCGAGCACCGCCAGCCGGCGTACCGCGTGGTCGACCAGCACGTCGCGTTCGAAGAGGCTGCGGTAGTCCTCCTCCTTGATCTGCCCGGTGTAGTCGAGCAGGCCGCGCTCCCGGCCCTCCCGGCGGACCGCCGAGGCACTCTCGACCATCGCGGCCAGTCGGGTGTACACCCGGTCGACGTACTGCTGTTCGCGGCTGATCTCGGCCTGCTCGACCGAGGTGGAAGGCTGCACCGTGCGCGTTCTCCCTGCCCTGCGGTGCACCCCGGCACCGCCCCTGACTGAGTACCTGACGACGTGTCCGGCCGGGTCCGCTGACGACGTCAGCCGATCCGACTGGGCGACAATTTTCCGACGCTGCCCCAGGTGGGCAACCGCACAAGTCTAGGGCGTCCTCTGCCCGACTCGCAGGACGCGTCCTCCGGTGCTCCGGTGGGCCACGCGGCCCCGACGCGGGTGCTGTCACCGATCGGCCGGACATGGGATGATCGCGCCGTGATCCCCATCGTCGTACGCGTCGCCATCAACGCCGTCGCCCTGTGGGCCGCCACCTGGGTGTCCGGGGTCAAACTCGGCGGCGATTCCACGTCCGCCAAGGTCGGGACGCTGATCGCGGTCGCGCTGATCTTCGGCCTGGTCAACGCCGTGCTCAAGCCGATCATCAAGGTGGTCGGCTGCGGTTTCTACGTCCTGACGCTCGGCCTGATCTCGTTCGTGGTCAACGCGTTGCTCTTCCTGCTCGTGGGCTGGCTGGCCGGGCAGCTGCATCTGGCATTCACCGTGAGCGGTTTCTGGGCCGGTTTCTGGGGCGCGATCATCGTCACCGTCGTCAGCTTCGCGTTGAGCCTGGTCATTCCCGACAAGTACGACGAGCGCTGACTCCTCGCCACCTCGAGCCGGGCGGGTCGGTCCCGGGCCGGGTCAGTCCCGCCAGAGGACCGACCGCTCACCCGCGGTCACCGCGAAGGGCAGCGTGTTGCCGGCCGGCGGCGAGGGGCACAGGTAGTGGTCGGCGAACGCGCAGGGCGGCAGGTGGGCGCGGTTGAAGTCGAGCAGGGTGCGCCCGTCCTCGTCCGGCGCGGGCAGGTGGACGAAGCGGAAGTCGTGGCCGTCCCGGCCGCTGGTCCGGTCGGCGAACACCGCCTCCAGCCCGCTTCCCCTGCGCTTGCCCACCCGCAGGGTGTGGGTCTGCCCGGCGTGGTCGAAGCTCACCTCACCGGCGAGCGTCAGGCCGCGGTCGCGGCCGTCGGCGTTGGCCACGCGCGCCACGCGGGCGGCTGAGTCGTCGGCGTAGGCCGTGAACGTCGCGGGCACCACCCACGCCTCGTCGGGGGCGTACGCCTCGATGCCGGCGAACGACGTGCGGGTGCGGGCATGCGGGTCGTAGACCCGGACGGCGAACTGGCCCTCGCGCTCGATCAGGGCGAGCTTCCAGTCACCGTGGGAGATCGTCGACGGCTCGGGGTCACGGTCGGAGCGGGGCCGGGCGACGCCGTCCACGATCACGCCGTCCACGACCAGGCCCGCCGCCGACTCGCTGCGCACGGTCACCACCCCGGACTCCACGCTCCACACGCCCGGAACCTCCGGGACGCTGGTCTCCCCGTCCACCCAGTGGGTGCCGACGAGGGCGAGCATGGCGTACGGGCCGCTGACGCCGGCCTGACGTTGCCGGCGCCACTGGGCCCAGTCGTCGGCGAACGTGGTCTCGGTCATCTCGGTCTCGATCCCGGGCTGCGCCGCGATTCCCATTTCCGAGCTGGCTCCTCACTATGTCGTCGACACCTGGCGTCCTCCCGTACACGGCCCGGCGTTGCTCCTTCGGCCGGAGACGCTCCGCCGCCCGCCAACGGTCGCGGGTGAGACGAAGCGGATCTCTCGACGCCGAGATGGTAGTGGCCGAAATGCCAGGAAGCGACCCGTCGTCTGCCGGGTGGCCCCGGAGTGGACCCGCCTGAGCGGGGGTTTCGACCCTACGTGAGAAATGGATCACGGCAATGGCCGCGGCGGATCGGCCCTGGTCCGACCTTGCGGCAGCCTCTCCCCCGCGGCCCGGTTCCGGTCAGGCCGGGCGTCCCGATCCGGTCGCCCCGAACCCTCGGGGCTCGGCTTGCGAGCACCCGGCGATGAACTATTCTTCGAACATGAGTTCGATCCCCTGCCCAAGGTGACCGGACGGAAGGACCCCGAATGACCGACCGCTTTGCCGTGCGAAAAACCCCCCAGGGGCATGGCGTGTGGGATGCGGCCGTCAATGGCTGGCACAGCAGGCAGGACCTCGACGAGGCCGCGGCCACGGAGTTGGCGAACACGATGAACGCCGGCCACGTGGCCCGGGAGGCCCGCCCCGACACCGGTTCCCGCCGGGTGGTGCCGGCCAAGCCGGTGCTGGTGCTCGTGGACGGGCGCTGGTGGCCCGGGCATCTCGACTGGTGGGTGCACGAGAACGACGGGTGGTACGGCCGGGCCACCCTGGACGCCAGTGGCGCGGCGAGCTGGTATCCCGCCGCGTCCCTGCGCCCGGCGCCGGCCTCGGCGGCGAGAAGCGCGTGAGACTTCGGCCGGTCGCGGGGCGACGCGGACCCGCGACCGGCCGCGCTCAGTCAGCCGGTCACTCGGCCGGCCGGTCACTCAGTCAGCGGAGGAGGTGCCTGTCCAGGCCCCCCACACCTGGTCGGCGACACCAGGCGCGGCGACCATGATCCCGCCGGACTCCGGAAACAGCGTCCGCTTCCCGTCCTCGCCGCGTACGTCCGCGCCGGCTTGGCCGGCGACGAACACCGCGGCCAGCAGGTCGATCGGGTTGAACGCCCCGATCACTCCGCCGGCCGCCCGGCCGGCGGCGACGCTGACCAGAGAAAGCGCCGAGGAGCCCATGATCCTCGTGGTGCACATCTGCCCGGCGAGCCGGTCGAGCATGTCGGTCATTCCGGGCCAGGGCCGGTACGCCGCCCACTCGGTGACCACGACCTCACCGGCCAGCCCGGTGGCGTCGGTGCACCGGATCGGGTCGCCGTTGCACAAGGCGGGGCCGCCCCGGACGGCGCTGAACACCTCGCCGCGGAAGGGGTCGGCCACCACACCGAGCGCAGGCCCGTCGGCGTCGGCGAGGGCGAGGCTGAACGAACACCAGGGCAGCCCGCTGGCGTAGTTGGTGGTGCCGTCCACCGGGTCGAGATACCAGGTCGGGGCACCGTCCGCGGCCGGGCGGCCGCCGTACTCCTCCCCCACCAGCGCATACGACGGAAAGCGTTCGGCCACGACGGAACGCACCCGGCGTTCGATCTCCCGGTCGGTCTCGGTCACCAGGTCGGCCGCGTTCGCCTTGGTGGTCACCGACGCGGGCCGGGTCCGCATCCGGTCGGCGGCCCAGCCGGCGAGTTCGAGGGCAGTGGCGAGTTCGTCGGCGTACGTCGTCATCGGGTCTCCGTCTGCCGGTCCCCGGCCCGACCGGCCGCGGGCCGGCCGCTCGTGAGCTGGTCACTCGTGAGCTGGTCACTCGTGAGCTGGTCGCTTGTCAGCTCCTCGCTGGTGAGCTGGTCGCGGGTGGGCCGGCGCAGCACGTCGACCAGCGAGGCGATCCGGTTGCTGATGATCGCGTCCACCCCGAGGCCGGCCAGCCGGGCCATCTGCTCGGGTTCGTCCACCGTCCAGGCCGACACCAGCCGGCCCGCCGCGTGGTTGGCGTCGACCGTCGGCTCGTCGAGGTGGATCCACTCCGGGTTGAAGTACTGCGGCCGCACCCGGTCCCACACCTCCTCGCCCGGCGGCGTCGGATGCCCCCAGGACAGCGCGATCTCGGCACCCGGTTGCCGCTCGCGGATCCGGGCCAGCGCCTCGGTGTCCCCGGCATAGAGAACGTGGGCATCCAGTCCACGCTCGCGTACCAGGTCCTGCGTGGCCAGCCCGATCGCGACGGAGGTGACGTCCAGCATCACCCGGGTGCCGAGGCGGACGATGAGGTCGAGCGCCTCCTCGGCGGTGGGCAGCGACCAGGCGCCGCCGGAGGCACGGTGGGCGGCGGCGAGGTCGGCGAACGACACCGACGACACCGGCCGCGGGTCGTCCCACAGGCGTTCCAGCGTGGGGTCGTGGAGTACGACGAGGCGGTCGTCCGCGGTCAGCCGCAGGTCGATCTCCACCATGTCGGCACCGGCGGCGACCGCCGCCTCGATGGCCGGCAGGGTGTTCTCCCGGTTGCCGCGTGGCTCGCCGCGGTGGGCGATGGCCGTGGTCACGTCAGGTCCTCCCGCTGACAGGCACTGGGTCCCGACGATCCTGGCACCTCACAGCCGTCGCGGGCGAACGGGGCGTGCCGACCGACCCACCCCCGGCCACTCCGGAAGCCCCGGCCACTCCGGCCGGCACCCTGCCGTTGCGACCGGCCACTCAGGCTCGGTCATGCCGACCGGGGCCACCCTGCCCTCGGGAGCCCCGGTCCGACGCGCTCCGCCTCGCCTCGCCCGGGCTACTTCACCCCGGCCTCGTGCATGCCGCGCAGCTCGCGCTTCAGCTCATGGATCTCGTCGCGCAACCTGGCGGCCAGCTCGAACTGGAGCTGCTCGGCCGCGGTGTTCATCTGCTGGTTGAGCTCCTGGATCAGGTCGGCCAGGTCCGATGCCGGCAAAGCGGCGAGGTCCTTCGCGTGCCGGCCGGCCTCGCCGAGGCTGGACAGCTCCGGCACCGGCGCCTTGCCACGGCTCTGCTGACGCCCCGCGCCACCCAGCAACTTCTGGGTGTCGGCGTCCTCGCGGGCGAGCATGTCGGTGATGTCGGCGATCCGCTTGCGCAGCGGAGTGGGGTCGATCCCCTTCTCCTTGTTGTAGGCGACCTGCTTCTCCCGCCGCCGGTTGGTCTCGTCGATCGCCATCTGCATGGACGGCGTGATCGAGTCGGCGTACATGATCACCTGGCCGGAGACGTTTCGGGCGGCTCGGCCGATGGTCTGGATCAGGCTGGTGCCCGAACGCAGGAAGCCCTCCTTGTCGGCGTCCAGGATGGCCACCAGCGAAACCTCCGGGAGGTCGAGACCCTCACGGAGGAGGTTGATGCCTACCAGCACGTCGTACTCGCCCATCCGCAGCTCGCGCAGCAGCTCCACCCGGCGCAGCGTGTCGACCTCGCTGTGGAGGTAACGCACCCGGATGCCCTGCTCGAGGAGGTAGTCGGTGAGGTCTTCGGCCATCTTCTTGGTGAGCGTGGTGACCAGGACCCGCTCCTGCTTGACCTCCCGCAGCCGGATCTCGTGGATGAGGTCGTCGATCTGGCCCTTGGTGTTCTTCACCACCACCTCGGGGTCGACCAGACCGGTGGGCCGGATGATCTGCTCGACGGTGCCGTTGCCCTTGCTCAGCTCGTAGTTGCCGGGCGTGGCGGACAGGTAGACCGTCTGGCCGATGCGCTCCAGGAACTCCTCCCAGCGCAGCGGCCGGTTGTCCATCGCAGACGGAAGCCGGAAACCGTGTTCGACCAGCGTCCGCTTGCGGGACATGTCGCCCTCGTACATCCCGCCGATCTGCGGCACCGTCACGTGGGACTCGTCGATGACCAGCAGGAAGTCCTCGGGGAAGTAGTCGAGCAGGCAGTGCGGCGGCGAGCCGGGCGCGCGCCCGTCGATGTGGCGCGAGTAGTTTTCGATGCCCGAGCAGGTGCCGATCTGGCGCATCATCTCGATGTCGTACGTGGTGCGCATGCGCAGCCGCTGCTCCTCCAGCAGCTTGCCCTGGCGCGCCAGCTCGGGCAGCCGCTCGGCGAGTTCCGCCTCGATGTCGCCGATCGCTCGTTCCATCCGCTCCGCACCGGCGACGTAGTGCGACGCCGGGAAGATGTAGAGCTCCTGATCCTCGGTGACGATCTCCCCGGTCACCGGGTGCAGGGTGGACAGCCGCTCGATCTCGTCGCCGAAGAACTCGATCCGGACGGCCATCTCCTCATAGACCGGGAAGACCTCGAGGGTGTCTCCGCGCACCCGGAAGGTGCCGCGGGTGCCGGCCGCGTCGTTGCGGGAGTACTGCATCTCGACCAGCCGGCGGAGCACCTGGTCGCGCTCGATCTCCTCACCGACCCGCACCCTGACCATCCGGTCGACATACTCCTGCGGGGTGCCCAGGCCGTAGATGCTGGACACCGTGGCGACCACGATCGTGTCGCGCCGGGTGAGCAGGGAGTTGGTGGCGGAGTGCCGCAGCCGCTCGACCTCCTCGTTGATCGAGGAGTCCTTCTCGATGTAGGTGTCGGACTGTGGGACGTAGGCCTCGGGCTGGTAGTAGTCGTAGTAGGAGACGAAGTATTCGACCGCGTTGTCGGGAAAGAAGTGCCGCAGCTCGTTGGCGAACTGCGCCGCGAGGGTCTTGTTGGGCTCGATCACCAGGGTCGGCCGCTGGAGCTTCTCCACCGCCCAGGCGACGGTCGCGGTCTTTCCGGTGCCGGTGGCACCCAGCAACACCACGTCGCGCTCGCCCGCCTCGATTCGGCGGGCGATGTCCTCGATGGCCTCCGGCTGGTCGCCGGAGGGGGCGAAGTCAGAGACCACCTTGAACGGCGCGACCTTGCGGACAATGTCAGTAACCGGACGCATGAAGCCCACCGTACGCCCGACCACCGACAGGCCCTCCCGCGCCGACCACGAACCGGGCCCACCGGGCGGATCGGGCCCCATCAGGCCGGATCGGACCCGGCCCACCCCGTCGAACGGCGTCTCAGGACGCGGCCGACCTCAGCCGCCGCCACAGCTCCTCCGCCCGGTCGTCGAGGTCGGTCAGTGACCCGGAGTTGTCCACGACCACGGTGGCGGCGGCTCGCCGCTCGTCCCGGGAGGCCTGGGCGGCGGCTCGCGCCCGCGCGTCGTCGGCGCTGATCCCCCGCACCCTGGTGAGCCGGTCGATCTGCACCTCCTCGGGCACGTCGACCACGATCACCTCGTCGAACCCATCCTGCTGCCCGGTCTCGACCAGCAGCGGAATGTCGTGGACGACCACCGCGTCCGGGTTCGCGGCGACGGCAGCCCGCTCGAGCTCGGCGGCCCGGGCGCGTACCCGAGGGTGGATGATCCCCTCCAGTCGCCGGCGTGCCTCGGTGTCGGCGAAAACCCGCCGCCCGAGCGCCGGGCGGTCGAGCGCGCCGTCGGAGCCGAGCACCTCCGCGCCGAACGCCTCGACCACCGCGGCCAGTCCCTCGGTGCCCGGCGCGACCACTTCCCGCGCCAGCCGGTCGGCATCGATCACGACGGCTCCGTGGTCGGCGAGCCGCCGCGCGACCTCGCTCTTGCCGGCCCCGATTCCGCCCGTCAACCCCACCCGCAGCACAGTCGGAGACGATAGCCGAGGCGGGGTTCAGCCGTGTGCGACGACCTGCGACATCGCCCGCCGGGCGCGCTCCAGGCTGGTGGCCAGCGGCTCGTCGAACCGGTTGGGGTTGAACGGCGCCCTGGTGGAGGCGTACAGCCCGCCGCTCACCTGCTCGACGTGGGCACCCTGGTACGCCTGGGCGATGCCGGCGTGCAGCCGGGTCAGGTCGAACCACGCATCCAGGAACAGGTCCGGCTCAGGGGTGACCAGGAGGTCCTTCGGCGACAGAAACGGTGCCTCCAGCACAACCGAGGCGTACAACGGCCGGAGCGTCACCGCCAGGGCAACCAGCAGCTCGCGGAGCCGGTCACCGAGGACGAACGCCGCCTTCTCGTCGGTGTAGGGGCGCTCCAGCGCCGACCCGTCCACCACGACCTCGATCGGGTCGGCGTCCAGCAGCGCCAGGGAGGTCATCGGCGAGCAGCGCCGGACGACCGGATCGCGCAGCCCGTCCAGGCGAGTCACGACCTGGCGTACCTCGGTCACGAGCGCGTCGTCCCGTCGCCCAGGGACGAACAGGCCCACGCCCGCCGGTTGCCATCCGAGCTCGTGCACCCCTCCAGTGTTGCCGACGGAAGGAGATCGGGACAGTGCACGACCAAACCCCGGCCGCGGGTGGAGGTGGGGCTCCACGCGGGGACTCAGGCGGGCGCGCCCGCCAGGATTTTTGCATCACCGGGGCCCGTCATGTCCGGACCGTCCCGCTCGTCCGGCGGCGGCGAACGTCCGGTTCGTACGGCTCGCTGGACCTGCCGCGCACCTGCGGTTTAATAGGCACTCGGAGCGGTTCGCCGACGAATGGCGGCGCCGGGCGATAGGTCGTGCCGTGGTCAACTGGGTCAGGTTTAGTCTGGCTGCGCTCACGGCGGATGCCGTATAAACGTGGCATGCCCGAACCGCGCGTTCCTCGTGACGAGGCCGAGGCCGCTCTGCATGCCCGCAGGGAGCTGGGTGCCGACTTCGAGCCGGCGGTCGTCGACTCCTTCGTCGACCGCATCGACGCGGCCATCGAGGCGCGGGTGGCCCAGGAGGTCAAGCGCGCGGGGAAGCCCGCGCCGAGACGCAAGGACGACGGCCACGCGCTGGCTCTGGCCATCGTCTCCTTGGGGGTGGCGATCCCGCTGTCGGGCCTGGCCGCCCACGAGGCCGGCGTCGCGGGCCTGGTCGTAGCGTGGCTCGGAATCGTCTTGGTCAATCTCGCCCACGCGCTCAGCCGGCTTCGCCGCGGCGACTAGGACAGCCCCCTGGATCCAGGACAGCCCCCTGGATCCCGGCTCCTTCTCCGCCTCCCGGCGCAACTCTCCTGCCCCCGCACCGCTTCTGTCGAAAACTGCACATACAGCGGCAACGGCCCCGCCGAGTGGCGGGGCCGTTGCCGTTGTCGCTGCTGTCGCGCCGGAGCGCGGGAACTCAGCCGTTGCCGGTGAGCTTCTCGCGCAGCGCCGCGAGCGCCTCGTCCGACGCCAGCGTGCCCTCGGCCTCACGCGACGGCTCGGCCGACGCGTAGGAGGACTGACCGGAGGAGGAAGAGGACGAGGAGGACGACGAAGACGCGGCCGCGGGGGCCTCGCTCTCCTCGATCTCGGCCTGCTGCGCGGCCTCGATCTGCTTCTTGTGCGCCTCCCAGCGGCTGTGCGCCTCGGCGTACTCGCGCTCCCACTGGTCGCGCTGCTTGTCGAAGCCCTCGAGCCACTCGCCCGTCTCCGGGTCGAAGCCCTCGGGGTACTTGTAGTTGCCCTGGTCGTCGTACTCGGCGGCCATGCCGTAGAGCGTCGGGTCGAACTGGTCCCCGATCGCCTCGGCGCCCTCGTTGGCCTGCTTGAGCGACAGCGAGATCCGGCGGCGTTCGAGGTCGATGTCGATGATCTTGACCATGACGTCGTTGCCGACCTGGACGACCTGCTCGGGCACCTCGACGTGGCGCTCGGCCAGCTCGGAGATGTGCACCAGGCCCTCGATGCCGTCGTCGACCCGGACGAACGCACCGAACGGCACCAGCTTGGTGACCTTGCCCGGCACGATCTGGCCGATCTGGTGGATCCGGGCGAACTGCTGCCACGGGTCCTCCTGCGTCGACTTCAGCGACAGCGAGACCCGCTCGCGGTCGAGGTCGACGTCGAGCACCTCGACGGTGACTTCCTGGCCGA
The DNA here is from genome assembly GCF_040610475.1 of Actinopolymorpha sp. NPDC004070. Lineage (NCBI taxonomy): Bacteria > Bacillati > Actinomycetota > Actinomycetes > Propionibacteriales > Actinopolymorphaceae > Actinopolymorpha > Actinopolymorpha sp. NPDC004070. The sequence continues at coordinate 63,452 of NZ_JBEXMJ010000004.1, forward strand.
CCTCGACGACCTCGCTCGGGTGGTCGATGTGCTTCCAGGACAGCTCCGACACGTGCACCAGACCGTCGACGCCGCCGAGGTCCACGAACGCACCGAAGTTGACGATGCTGGAGACGACGCCCTTGCGGATCTGGCCCTTCTGCAGCTGGTGCAGGAAGTTCTGCCGGACCTCGGACTGGGTCTGCTCGAGCCACGCCCGCCGGGACAGGACCACGTTGTTGCGGTTCTTGTCCAGCTCGATGATCTTGGCCTCGAGCTCGCGGCTGACGTAGGGCTGCAGGTCGCGGACCCGCCGCATCTCCACCAGGGAGGCGGGCAGGAAGCCACGCAGACCGATGTCGAGGATGAGACCGCCCTTGACGACCTCGATGACGGTGCCGGTGACGACGCCGTCCTCCTCCTTGATCTGCTCGATCGTGCCCCAGGCGCGCTCGTACTGAGCACGCTTCTTGGACAGGATCAGGCGGCCTTCCTTGTCCTCCTTCTGGAGGACCAGCGCCTCGACGTGGTCGCCGACCTTCACCACTTCGCCCGGGTCGACGTCGTGCTTGATCGACAGCTCCCGAGCGGGGATCACGCCTTCGGTCTTGTAGCCGATGTCGAGCAGGACCTCGTCCCGGTCGACTTTCACGACGGTGCCCTCGACGATGTCACCGTCGTTGAAGTACTTGATTGTCTCGTCGATCGCGGCGAGGAAAGCCTCTTCCGAACCCACGTCGTTCACCGCGACCTGCGGCGTCTTCTGCTGGGCCGGTGCTGATTCGGTCAGCGGGGCCTCGATGCTGCTCGTCATCTGGTTGATGGCTCCGATATGGCGTTGGTCGTCGTCACGTGCGCGCGTGGACCCTTTGATCGCACTGCCGAGAAGTCGCGGCCGTTTTTCCTGGGCCGGAACCAGGTGATTTCGACAAGAACGAGCGCGAGCCTGCTCCGTCCGAGGTCGCACAGGCCCACAACGCTCATGTCAGGATACGGGTGCCCCGCAACAAGGGTCAACGCAACCCCGCAGACAGCGGGCCATCTCAAACGCGAGAACCCCGCGGAGCGTTCCCGCTGTGCGGTACATCGGAAGCCGAAGTGGTGGTTTGTCCGGTTATCGGACGACTTGCACAGGCTACGGTACGTCGCGGCGGAGAACGAACGAGGCTCACAGCCGGCGGATCGGCGGATCTCGGGACCCGCGCCGAGCACCGGCCCGCGACCAGTCCGCCAGAAGTCTAGGACAGGCCCTGGGGCCGTTCGGTGCTGCCGCCGGGACCCGGTCGCCGCTCGGAGGTCCAGTCGGGGCGTCCGCCGGACAGGTCCCGCGCCCGGGCACAGCGCAGCAGCAGGTCGGTGGCCGCACGGGTGATCTCGTGCTGTTCGGCCCTGCCGGCCAGGTCGACCAGGGCGAACAGGTCAACGGCCTGCGCGATCTGCCCGAACGCCGCAGGCAGCGGCGGGCCGTAGGTGCGCAACGCGTCGACGACAGCCGTGGCGAACACCTCGTCGGTCTCGAACCGCAGCAGGTTGCCCAGGTCGGCGAAAGGGTTGCCGGCATGGGCGTACTCCCAGTCGACCAGTCCGGTCACCTCTCCGCTCCCGGGGTCGACGAGGACGTTCTTGGGGTTGAAGTCGGAGTGGCACAGGCAGGTACGCCGGACCTCGTCGAGCAGGTCCTGACCCTGCCGGGCCACCTCCCGCAGGCCGGCGATGTCGGCGAAGCTCCAGCCGGCGAGGGCGCCGGACTCCCGGTGGGCGTTCACCCACTCCTCCAGTCCGCCGGCGGCTCCGGTCCAGGGCCGGATCCGCAGGTCGGCATCGACGAACTCCCCCGCCCTGGGGAACGGCATGCCCGACAGCCGCGCCAGCACCCTGCCGACGCTCGCGCCCGCCGCCTTCCGCAGCGACGGCGGGGCGTCCGGCAGCAGGCGGTCCAGCGGCACGCCGGGCAGTCGCTCCGTGAGCAGGTAGGCCGGCTGCTCTGGAGTCGCCCGGGTGCGCAGGTCGAGGACGCGGGGCACCGGCACCAGGTCGCGGACCAGGGCGAGCAGTGCGGCGTCGATCCCGGCCCGCCCGGGCTCGCGGAGGTAGAGCCGGAGCACGGCCTCCTCACCCGGTGCGCCGACGAGGAACGTCTCGCCGCTGTAGCCGCCCGAAAGCGGCTGAGCCTCGGCGCCCAGGAGGTGCCGGGCGGCCGTCGTCACGGGGTGCCGAACCGCGCCGGTGGCGGCATCGTGGTCGATTCGTCGCTCGAGGTCGCCGCCGGCCTCTCCGGAATCGTCTCCGAAGCCCTCGCCCGGAAGGTCGCCTGGTGTGGGTGGCATCGGCGTCGTGCCCTCAGCCCGCGGGCGCGAGGAAGGCCGCCAGCGCGTCGACGTACATCCCCGGGTCGGCCGCTCCGCACAGCTCCCGCGCGGAGTGCATCGCGAGCTGCGGCGCACCCACGTCGACGGTGGTGAGACCGACGCCGGCGGCCGTGATCGGTCCGACGGTGGAACCGCACGGCATGTCGGCGCGGCTGACGAACCGCTGCAGCGGGACGCCGGCCTGCTCGCAGGCCGACACGAACGCACCGGTGCCGCGCGCGTCGGTGGCGTAACGAAGGTTGACGTTGACCTTGAGCACCGGGCCGCCGTTGACCGCGATCTGGTGGTGGGGCTCGTGGCGCTCGGGATAGTTGGGATGCGTGGCGTGGGCCATGTCGCCGGACGCGCAGATCGACCCGGCGAGGGCCCGCAGGAGGTCCTCCCGGTCGCCGCCGCCGGCGAGCACGATCCGCTCCAGGACCGCGGGCAGCAGGGTGGACGCGGCGCCGCGCTCGGAGACGCTGCCCACCTCCTCGTGGTCGAACAGCACCAGCACCGGCACGAGCGGGTCGGCTCCGGGAGACTCCACCGCCTTCAGCAACGCGCGTACGCCGGCGTAGGTGGTGCCGAGGTTGTCCAGCCGCGGCGCGCTCACCAGGTCACCGTCGCGGCCGATCCGGCTGCTCGGCGCGAGGTCGTGGGTCATCAGCTCCCAGGCGAGCACGTCGCCGGGCTCGACCTTCAGCTCCTCGGCAACGAACTCGGTGAAGTCACCGGGTGAGGTGCCGACCCCCCAGACCGGGAACACGTGCTGCTGGGGGTTGAGCTTCACGCCGGTCTCGCGGATCTCGCGGTCGAGGTGGATCGCCAGTTGTGGCACCCGCAGGATCGGGCGGTCCACCAGCAGCAGGCGTTCGCCGGTGCCGTCCGAGGTGCGGACACTGACCCGGCCGGACAGGCCGAGGTCGCGGTCGAGCCAGGAGTTGAGCAGTGGGCCGCCGTAGGGCTCGGCGGCGAGGACCTGCCAGCCCGCCCTGGTGGAGTCGGGGTGCGGCTTGATCCGGAGGTTGGGGCTGTCGGTGTGCGCGCCGACCACGCGGAACGGCGTGTGCGGAACGGTCGCCTGCTCGGTGCTCCACGCGACCAGCGAGCCACCACGCACGGTGTAGTAGCGGCCGGGCTCGCGCGGCCAGCGAGCCGCCTCGTCCACCGCGGTGAACCCGGCCGCCTCCAGCCGGGCGGCCGCCTCGGCACAGGCGTGGAACGGCGACGGCGCGGCGTCGATGAACTCACACAGGCCGGCGGCTTCGGCGAAGCGCGCGGGTGCGGACGGGGAGTCGGTCGAGGGCTCAGTGGACATACGGAGGATCCTAGTGCGCTGGTCCGACAGGACCGCCGGACCAGCGACCGGCGGCGTCGATGAGCCGGCGGCGTCAAAGGACCCGGCGGGATTCAGCGGAGGAAGGTGCGTGGCGTGACCGAGGGTTCAGGCAGCACCGGACCGTCCGGCCACGCGCACGGCCCCCGGGTGCCCGGTGCGGCCAACCGGCGGTGGTGGGACGACAACGCCGACGGCTACCAGCACGAACACGGGGAGTTCCTGCGCGACACGGGCTTCGTGTGGGGACCGGAGGGCCTGGACGAGGCGGACGCGGGGCTGCTCGGCGACATACGCGGGCTGCGAGTCCTCGAAGTGGGCTGCGGAGCCGCCCAGTGCGCCCGCTGGCTTCGTACCGCCGGCGCTCACCCGGTCGGGGTCGACGTGTCGTTCCGGCAGGCGCAGCACGCCCGGCGGCTGGACGAGGTGACCGGCGTGACGGTGCCCGTGATCACCGCGGACGCCAGTGCGCTGCCGTTCGCCGACGCGGCGTTCGACGTGGCCTGCTCGGCGTACGGTGCGCTGCCGTTCGTCGCCGATCTCAATGCGGCGCTGCGCGAGGTGGCCCGGGTGCTGCGGGAGCGGGGGCGCTGGGTGTTCAGCGTCAGCCACCCGGTGCGGTGGGCGTTCCCGGACGACCCGGGCCCGGCGGGGCTGGTGGCCGACCGGTCCTACTTCGACCGGACGCCGTACGTCGAGACCGACTCGTCCGGGCGGTGGGTGTACGCCGAGTACCACCGCACGCTCGGCGACTGGGTACGCGCGCTGACCGCGACCGGCTTCGTCGTCCGCGACCTGGTGGAGCCCGCCTGGCCGGCGGACAACACCAACGTCTGGGGCGGGTGGAGCCCGCTTCGCGGCCGGCTGCTCCCCGGCACGGCGATCTTCGTCTGCCAACGCCCCTAGGCGAACCGAGATGGGCTCGGCCCGCTCAGTGGCCGGCCTCGTGCCAGGTGCGCCCCTCGCCGAGGGACACGTCGAGCGGGACGGTCAGGTCGGCGGCGCCGCCCATCTGGGCGCGGAGCAGCTCCTCGACCTGGGCCTGCTCCCCCGGCGCCACCTCCACCACGAGTTCGTCGTGCACCTGCAGCAGCACGCGGGAGGTGAGGCCGGCGCTGCGCAGCGCCTCGTCGACGCCGAGCATCGCGACCTTGATCAGGTCGGCCGCCGATCCCTGGATCGGCGCGTTCAGCGCCATCCGCTCGGCCATCTCCCGGCGCTGGCGGTTGTCGCTGGTGAGGTCGGGAAGGTAGCGACGGCGGCCGAGGATCGTCTCGGTGTAGCCGGTCTTGCGGGCCGCGTCGACCACGCCGCGCAGGTAGTCGCGCACGCCGCCGAAGCGCTCGAAGTACTCGTCCATCAGCCCGCGGGCCTCGGCGGTGTCGATGCGCAACTGCTGGGACAGGCCGTACGCCGACAGGCCGTAGGCGAGGCCGTAGTTCATCGCCTTGATCTTGGCCCGCATCTCCTGCGTCACCTCGGCCGGTGGAACGGAGAACACCCGCGAGGCGGTGGCCGCGTGGAAGTCCTCACCGGAGTTGAACGCGTCGATCAGCCCCGCGTCGGCGGACAGGTGCGCCATGATCCGCATCTCGATCTGGCTGTAGTCGGCGGTCACCAGGCGTTCGAATCCCGGCCCCACGACGAACGCCTCCCGGATGCGACGGCCCTCCTCGGTGCGGATCGGGATGTTCTGCAGGTTGGGGTCGGTGGACGACAGCCGGCCGGTCGCGGCGATGGTCTGGTTGAACGTGGTGTGGATGCGGCCGTCGTGGGCGATCGTCTTGAGCAGTCCCTCGACCGTGGACCGCAGCCTCGATGCGTCGCGGTGGGCCAGCAGGTGGGCGAGGAACGGGTGCTCGGTCTGTACGTACAGCTGCTGCAGCGCCTCGGCATCGGTGGTGTAGCCGGTCTTGGTGCGCTTGGTCTTCGGCATGCCGAGCTTGTCGAAGAGGACGACCTGCAGCTGTTTGGGTGAGCCGAGGTTGATCTCCTCGTCGATCACGCGGTAGGCCTCGTCCGCGGCCTGCTTGACCTGGCCGGCGAAGTGGGCCTCCAGCTCCGACAGCCGGTCCGCGTCCACGCAGATGCCGACCTGTTCCATCCGGGCGAGCACGCTCACCAACGGCAGCTCGACCTCGCCGAGCAGCCGGGCACCGCCTCGCTGGGAGAGCTCCTCGTCGAGCTTGGCGGCCAGGTCGATGACGGCTCGGGCGGCGACCATGGCGGTGTCGGCGACGCCACCGGAGTCGTCCACGCCGTCCAGGCTGAGCTGGCCGTCGTCGGCCGTCTCGGTGCGCAGCTCGCGGCGGAGGTAGCGCAGGGTGAGGTCGGACAGGTCGTAGGACCGCTGGTCGGGACGGACGAGGTAGGCGGCGAGCGCGGTGTCGCTGGTGAGGCCGCGCAGCGTCCAGCCCCGGGCGGCGAGCGCGAGGATCGGGCCCTTCGCGTCGTGCAGCGCCTTCTCGTGCGCGGCGTCGGCGAGCCAGTCGGCGAGGACCTGCTCGTCCTCGGGGGTCATCAGGGTCGGGTCGAGCCAGACGGCGGTGCCGTCGGAGGAGGCCAGCGCGACACCGGCGACGTCTCCGGTGCCTCTCCCCCAGCTGCCCTGGACGTGCAGCCCGGTGCGCACCGTGCCCGGCGCACCCTTGGCGTGCTTGTCCAGCCAGCCCGCGAGCTGCCCCGGCTCCAGTGCGGCGCCGGTGACCTCGAAGCCCTCCTCGGCCTCGGGCTCGGCGGTCTGCAGGGTCGCGAACAGCCGCTCGCGCAGCACCCGGAACTCCAGCGCGTCGAACACCGAGTGCACGGCGTCGCGGTCCCACGGCCGCAGGGCGAGATCGCCGGGCTGGAACGGGAGGGACACGTCGCGGACGAGCTCGTTGAGCTGGCGGTTCTGCAGCACCTGCCCGAGGTGTGCCCGCAGCGACTCGCCGGCCTTGCCCTTCACCTCGTCGACGTGCGCGACCAGGTCGTCCAGCGAGCCGTACTGGTTGAGCCACTTCGCCGCGGTCTTCGGCCCCACGCCGGGAACGCCGGGGAGGTTGTCGCTGGTCTCGCCGACCAGCGCGGCGAGGTCGCTGTAACGCCCAGGTGGGATCGCGTAACGCCGCTCCACCTCCGCCGGAGTGATCCGGGCGACCTCCGACACCCCGCGGGTTGGGTAGATCACCGTCAGGTCGTCGCTGACGAGGGAGAACGAGTCACGATCGCCGGACACGACGAGCACCTCGTGGCCCTGCGCCACCGCCGCCGTGGCGAGCGTCGCGATCACGTCGTCGGCCTCGTAGCCCTCCGCCTCGGCGAACGGGATGTTGAGCGCGCCGAGCACTTCCTTGATCAGCGGCAGCTGGCTGCGGAACTCGTCCGGCGTCTTCTGCCGGCCGGCCTTGTATTCCGCATAGGCCTCGCTGCGGAACGTCTGCCGCCCGACGTCGAACGCCACCGCGATGTGGGTCGGCTGCTCGTCGCGCAGCATGTTGATCAGCATCGAGGTGAAGCCGTAGACCGCGTTGGTGGTCTGGCCCGTCGCGGTGGAGAAGTTTTCCGCCGGCAGGGCGAACCACGCCCGGTAGGCCAGCGAGTGGCCGTCGAGGAGCAGGAGCCGGGGTCGGTCGGTGCGGGGTGCGTCTGCCACGGAGGCGACTCTAGTGGTCCCCACCGACAGCCCGGGCCGACCGGGCGGCACCGGGCGACCGGCCGTCTGGTCAACTGGTCGCATGTCGCAGTTGCCGGAAGCGCCCATCCACCGACGCCTCGGGATCACGATCACCGAGGCCGGTCCGGACCGGTGCGTGGGGACGATGCCGGTGGAGGGCAACACCCAGCCGTTCGGGCTGTTGCACGGCGGCGCGTCGTGCGTCCTCGCGGAGAGCCTGGGCTCGGTCGCCGCAGTGCTGTGGGCCGGGCCGGGCCGGATCGCGGTCGGCGTGGACCTGAACGCCACCCACCACCGAGGCGTACGCGGCGGCTCGGTCACCGGGGTGGCCACCCCGCTGCACCGCGGCCGGACCACCGCGACGTACGAGGTGGTGATCAGCGACGAGGACGGGCGGCGCGTGTGCACCGCCCGCCTCACCTGTCACCTCCGCGACGTCGAACCACCGGCCGAACCACCAGCCGACCCCGGCGCCTGCTGAGCTCCCCGGGAGGTCAGGCCTCCCTGCGTACGGACACCCGGACGGTCCAGCCCTCGCCGACCTCGACGGCCGGTCCCGCGCCGTCGACCGGCTCGCTCCCGACCTCGAGCTGACGGGCGAGCGTCTCCCCCGCCACCAGCTCGCGGTGGGTGTCGACGGCCCCGCGCACCTGCTCGTCGGGCGAGGTGACCGTCAGCGCGATCCGGTCCGAGACGTCCAGACCGGCGTCGCGCCGGGCCTGCTGCACCGCCCGGATCACGTCCCGCGCGACGCCCTCGGCGGTCAGCTCCGGGGTCACCTCGGTGTCCAGGTCGACCACGCCGACGTCGCCCGGAAGCGCGGCCGAGGACTCCGGCCGGGCCGGGACGAGCCGCAGCTCGTACTCCCCCTCGGCCAGGGTGACACCGCCGGCCACCACGCCGTCGTCGCCGACCGACCAGTCGCCGCCCTTGACCGCGCGGATGACCCGCTGCACGTCCTTGCCGAGCCGCGGCCCCAGCGCTCGCGGAACCACCGAAAGCACCCGTTGACAGTGCGCCGCCACGTCGGCGTCGAGGCGGACCTCCTTGACGTTGACCTCGTCGCGGACCAGGTCGACGAACGGGCGCAGCCGCTCGGCGTCGGGTGCAGCCACGGTCAGGCTGGCCAGCGGCAGCCTGACCCGCAGGCCCTTCGCCTTGCGCAGGGCGAGCGCCGCGGAGCACACCGCGCGTACGCCGTCCATCGAGGCCACCAGGTCGGGGTCGGCCGGCAGGCTGCCGGCGTCCGGCCAGTCGGTCAGGTGCACCGAGCGTTCGCCGGTGAGCCCGCGCCACACCTCCTCGGTCACCAGCGGGAGCAGCGGTGCCGCCACCCGGCACAGCACCTCCAGCACGGTGTAGAGGGTGTCGAACGCGTCCTGGTCACCGGACCAGAAGCGGTCCCGCGAGCGCCGGACGTACCAGTTGGTCAGCACGTCCAGGAACGACCGCACCGCCGCGCACGCCCCGGAGATGTCGTACGAATCCAGCTCCGCGGTCGTCTCCACCACCGTGTCGTGCAGCTTCGCGAGCACGTAGCGGTCGAGTACGTGGGTGGAGTCGGTACGCCAGCGGGCCTGGGCGTTCTCGGCGTTCGCGTACAGGGTGAAGAAGTAGTACGCGTTCCACAGCGGGTTGATCGACTGCCGGACGGCCTCCCGGAACGCCGTGTCGGCCACGATCGCGTCCCCGCCGCGCAGCACCGGCGACGACATCAGCGCCCACCGCATCGCGTCCGCGCCGTAGGAGTCGAACACCGCCCGCACGTCGGGGTAGTTGCGCAGGCTCTTGGACAGCTTGCGCCCGTCGTCGCCCTGCAGGATGCCGTGCACCACGCAGTTGCGGAACGCCGGCCGGTCGAACAGCGCGGTCGCCAGCACGTGCAGGAGGTAGAACCACCCGCGCGTCTGCGGGACGTACTCCACGATGAAGTCGCCCGGGTAGTGGTTCTCGAACCACTCGGTGTTCTCGAACGGGTAGTGCACCTGGGCGAACGGCATCGACCCGGAGTCGAACCAGCAGTCCAGCACCTCCGGGACCCGGCGCATGGTCGACCGGCCGGTCGGGTCGTCGGGGTTGGGCCGGGTCAGCTGGTCGATGCCGGGGCGGTGCAGGTCGGTCGGGCGTACGCCGAAGTCACGCTCCAGCTCGTCCAGCGAGCCGTAGACGTCGGTCCGCGGGTAGTTGGGATCGTCGGACTTCCACACCGGGATCGGCGAACCCCAGAAGCGGTTCCGGCTGATCGACCAGTCGCGGGCGTTGGCCAGCCACTTGCCGAACGACCCGTCGCGCACGTGCGCCGGCGTCCACTCGATCTGCTGGTTGAGCTCGACCATCCGGTCCCGGAACCGCGTGACCTCCACGAACCAGCTGTCCACCGCCTTGTAGACGAGCGGTGTGTCGCACCGCCAGCAGTGCGGGTAGGGGTGGGTGTAGCTGTCCTGGCGGAACAGGACGCCCCGCTCCCGTAGCTCGCGCAGCAGCGGCCGGTTGGCCTCGAAGACCTGCAGCCCCTCGAACCTCGGCGCGACCGACGTGAACCGCGTGTGGTCGTCGACGGTGACGATCACCGGGATGCCGGCGGCCGTGCACACGTTGAAGTCGTCCTCACCATGGGATGGCGCGACCTGGACGACGCCGGTGCCGTCCTCGGTGGAGACGAAGTCCCCGGCCAGCACCGTGAACGCGGCGGGCACCTCCGCCATCGCGTCGGCCAGGAAGTCGAACAGCGGGTTGTACTTGCGGCCGACGAGCTCGCTGCCCTTGAGCGTCCCCACCCGGGTGGCGCCCTCGAACTCCGCGGCGTAGGCGTCCAGCCGGGCCTCGGCGAGGATCCAGCGGTGCCCCTCGTGCTCGAGGACGGCGTAGTCGATGTCGGGCCCGACGACCAGTGCGACGTTGGGCACCAGCGTCCACGGCATCGTCGTCCAGGCGAGGATCCGCTCACCGGTCTCGAGCTCGAACCACACCGTGCTCGCCGGGTCGGTCCGGTCACGGTAGACGTCGTCCATCCGGGTCTCGGTGTTGGAAAGCGGCGTCTCGCACCGCCAGCAGTACGCCAGCACGCGGAACCCCTGGTAGACCAGCCCCTTGTCGTGCAGCGTCTTGAACGCCCACATGACGCTCTCCATGTAGGACAGGTCGAGCGTCTTGTAGTCGTTGCCGAAGTCGACCCACCGGGCCTGGCGGTTGACGTAGCTCTCCCACTCGGAGGTGTAGCGCAGCACCGACGTGCGGCAGACCTCGTTGAACCGCTCGACGCCGAGCTCCACGATCTCCCGCTTGGTGGAGATGCCCAGCTCGCGCTCGGCCTCGACCTCGGCCGGCAGGCCGTGGCAGTCCCAGCCGAACCTGCGCTCGACCCGGCGGCCGCGCATGGTCTGGTAGCGGGGAACGAGGTCCTTGACGAACCCGGTCAGCAGGTGGCCGTAGTGGGGCAGGCCGTTGGCGAACGGCGGACCGTCGTAGAAGACGAACTCGTTGTCGCCACGCTCACCCGCCGGGCGCTGGTCGACGCTGGCCTGGAAGGTCTTGTCGGCCTCCCAGTGGTCGAGCACCTCGCGTTCGAGATCGGGGAACGACGGGGAGGCGGGCACCTTCGCGTCGTCGCGGTGTCGGGGGTAGCTCATCTCGCAGGCGTCCTCGGGTCGCAGCGCGAGCTGTGCGCTCGTGCCGTGCGGTCGTGCGAGGACGAACCCGCGCCACCGGTCGGCGCGTGCCCGCGGTACCACCTCGCTTGGCCCGGTCGCGACGGGGAGTCGCGGTCGGGCCCGCTCGTTGGCCGGCTGTCACGGGCCGGACCCGTCCGGGTCTAGTAGGAGCCCCGAGGGGCGCCGTTCTTCCGGAGGCTCGCCGGTGATGGCCGGGTCGACGCCTGTACGCCAAGACTACCGACGCGCGCCAGCCGGTATCTCGTATCCCTCGGATCGCCACGGATCGGCCCGGAACCACACGGTCCGGGCGGTCCGGGCGGAGGAGCCGCCGCCGCGGGTGGTCTCGTAGTGTTCGGGTGGTGCTCCGCGGCTTCGGCACCCTGCTCAACGTCTCCACGATCCTGGTCGGCACCGGCCTGGGCGTCCTGCTCGGCCACCGCCTGCCCGGCCGCACCCGGGACGTGGTGACCGACGCGATCGGCCTGGTCACCCTGCTGATCGCGGCGTTCGCCGCCTACGCCGTCCGGGATCCGGCCCTGGTGGGCCTGGTGGGCCCGAACGCGCCGATGCTGATCGTCCTCGCCTCGCTGGTCGCCGGCGGGGTGATCGGGTCACTGCTGCGGCTCGAACTCCGCCTGGAGGGTCTGGGCCACCGGCTGCAGGCACGGCTGGCCGGCCGGGCGGCCTCACCGGAGCGCCGCCGGTTCGTGGAGGGGTTCGTGGCCGCGTCGCTGCTGTTCTGCGTGGGCCCGCTCACCGTCCTGGGCTCGATCTCCGACGGTCTCGGGCGCGGCTCGCAGCAGCTGGCGCTCAAGGCGACGCTGGACGGGATCACCTCGGTGGCGTTCGCGGCCTCCTTCGGCTGGGGCGTCGCCGCCGCCGCGCTCACCGTCCTGGTGGTTCAGGGCGGGCTCACGGTCGTCGGCGCACTGGCGGGAACGTTCCTGTCCACCGGTCAGGTCTCGGCACTGACCGCCACCGGCGGGCTGTTGCTGGTCGGGGTCGCGCTGCGGCTGTTGCGGATCAAGCAGCTGCCGGTGGGCGACCTGCTGCCCGCCCTCCTGCTGGCACCTCTGTTCACGGCCCTGGTGTCAGCGTGGGCATGACGTCCACCGGGCCTCGCTCGTGTCCGCCCCCGGAGCTGACGACGGTGCACGACAGCGGGAGCGGTTCGGCCCCGGCCGGCAGGCGCACCACCCGGCCGTCATCGCCCGCGACCGGCAGCACCGGGCGCCACCGGGCGTCCCGCAGGACCACCTGACTGGCACCTGGGCCGGGCACGGCCGCCACCACGAGCAGCCCGGAACGTGCGTTGAGACAGCCCAGCGCGACCGCACGCCGGCGGACCAGCCGGGGCACGTCCATGGTGGCCACGCACTCCAGGTGACGCCCCCGCCAGGCGACCACCGCGACCTTGTGGCCCTGCCGGCCGCGTAGCTCGACCACGGCCATCCGGCCGGCTCCGTCGCGCTCCTCGGCGAGCAGTGAGATGTCCAGGCCGCGGGCCACGGTCATCGCGGCGGACTCCGCCAGCACGGCCCGTCCGTCGTCGTAGGCCGCGAGATCCAGCCGCCGGGTGCCTCCCCAGGTCGGGTTCTCCAGCTGCACCGGCGGGAGCCCGACGGCGAGGTGTTCGGGCGCGGCGGCGACAGTGGTCACCGAGTCCGTGCCGTCGGTCAGCGGCCGGTCGAAGACCACGACGCTGCCGTACGGCGAGCGCCGGTCGTCGTGGTGCCAGGCGGTGGTCAGGCCGTCCCCGGCCGGCCGGACCTCGGCCCACTCCGAGTCCCGGCCGAGCGGCTTGTCCCCCACCCGGCGCCACAGCCGCAGGCGGGCGGTCGGCACGACGTCCCCGGCTCCGGCCTGGGAGGCGGGCACGCCCGCGCCCGAGGTGGAGTCGGCGGGCGCCAGGACCAGCCGCATCACCGCCGCGTCCTCGCCCGGCCCGGAAGGGACTCCGGAGTAGTTGATCACCAGTGCCCTCGGTGGCGGGTCGCCCAGCCGTTCCTGGCGATCGAGCCGCAGCGCCGGGGGCCGGCCGCGGTCGGCGATCTGGGCGACGTAGCTGTGACCGTCCTTGCCGACGCCCTGCAGCAGCGCGACCCGGCCCGCGCCGATCCGGCCGGCCCACACCGCGTAGATCTTGCTCAGCTCGCCCGGCATCGTCTGCCCGGTCGACTCCCGCCACACCCGGGTGGCCTCGGCGATGAAGTCCCGGTTGTCGGCGAGGTCACCGCGCGGGACCCACGGCACCAACCGAGCGTCGGTGGGTGGCGCCGGCGGGTTGAGGGCGCGCAGCACCGGGTCCGCTCCGAGCGGGAAGCCGACGAGGGCGAGCAGCGCGATGGCCACCGCCAGGCCGAGCCGGCGACGTCCGGGCCGGCGCCAGGTGTCGCGTTCGGCGGTGTACCGCACGCTGTGGCCCAGGCTCGGGTCGGCCGACAGCGCCGGGCCGGCGAGCTTCATCCCGGCCTTCTCCATCACCCGCGCGGACGCGCCGTTGGCGGTGTAGCACTGGGCGGAGATGCTGCGTACGCCCAACTTGCCGAAGCCGTAGGACAGCACGGCGATGAGCGCCTCGGTCATGTAGTCGTGGCCCCAGGCCGACCGGTCCAGCGCGTACCCGACTGTCAGCTCACCGGCTCTCGGGTCGAAGGACCGGGCGATCCCGATCCAGCCGATCACCACGCCGGACGACCGCAGCACGATCGCCGAGTCGTGGGAGGTGCGCGGCGTCTGCGCGTTGAACCGGCGCACCGCGTCGAACCACGCGTCCGGACTCGTGCCGGCCTGTTTGTCGAGATACCGCGTGACGTCGGGATCCTCCCGCCACATCCGGACAGCGCTCCGGTCGGCCTCGACGAAGTCCCGGATGAGCAGCCGCCTGCTCCGACACTCCATGGCCCCCAGTGTTCCGGGTCGCAGGGACGCGCATGCACCGATTGCGAAGTGCGCGCCGCGGCTTTCCGCCCGGCTCGGGACCCTGCGAGCGATCCGCCCACCGGACCGCCCACCGATCCGCCCGGCCCTCGGGCGTACCGCAGGCGTGGCCGGAGGACCCGTCCTCAGGCGATGCCGAGGTAGGCCTCCTTGACCGCCGGGTCGGCGAGCAACTCGTCGGCGGCGCTGGAACGGGTGACCGAACCGGTCTCCAGCACGTAGCCCCGGTGCGCCCTGGTCAGCGCCTGCTGGGCGTTCTGCTCGACCAGAAGCACCGTGGTGCCCTGCTGGTTGATCTCGGTGATGATGGCGAAGATCTGCTGGATGAACTGCGGGGCCAGCCCCATCGACGGCTCGTCCAGCAGCAGCAGCCGCGGCCGCGCCATCAGCGCCCGGCCGATCGCCACCATCTGCTGCTCGCCACCGGACAACGTGCCGCCCTGCTGGGAGATGCGTTCCTTCAGCCGAGGGAACAACTCGAACACGCGCTCGAAGTCAGCGTCGATGCCCTTCCGGTCCTTGCGGGCGTAGCACCCCATGTCGAGGTTCTCCCGCACCGTCATGCCGGGGAACACTCCGCGCCCCTCCGGCGACTGGCAGATCCCGCGCCGCACCCGCAGGTCGGCGCGCAGCCGGGTGATGTCCTCGCCGTTGAACCTGATGCTGCCGCGGGACAGCGGAATCAGCCCGGAGACCGCGCGCATCGTGGACGTCTTGCCGGCGCCGTTGGCCCCGATCAGAGTGACGATCTCGCCTTCCTCAACGGTGAGGGAGATGTCGCGCAGCGCCTCGATCCGGCCATAGTGGACGGACATGCCGGCGATCTCAAGCAGCGCCATCGTCGGGGACCCCCAGGTAGGCGGCCACCACGGCCGGGTTGTCGCGGACTTCCGCCGGCGTGCCGTCGGCGATCTTCTTGCCGAACTCGAGGACGACGATCCGGTCGGTCACCCCCATCACCACGCGCATGTCGTGCTCGATGAGCAGGACGGTGTAGCCGTCGTCGCGGATCCGCCGGATCAACGACATCAGGTCGTCCTTCTCGGCGGGGTTGAAGCCGGCGGCCGGCTCGTCCAGGCAGAGGATCTTCGGCTCGGTCGCGAGCGCCCGGGCGATCTCCAGCCGGCGCTGGTAGCCGTACGGGAGGTTCTTGGCCCGGTCGGCCGCACGGTCGGCGATGCCGACGAACTCCAGCAGCGCCATCGCACGCTCGACGCCCTCGCGTTCCTCCCGCCAGTGCCGCGGCAGCCGGCACAGCGCGCCGACCACACTGGTGCGGTGCCGGGCGTCGGCGCCGACCACGACGTTCTCCAGTGCCGTCATCTCGTCGAACAACCGGATGTTCTGGAACGTACGGGCGATGCCGTAGCGGGTGATCCGGTGCCGCTTGAGCCGGCCCAGCGGCCGGTCCTCCAGCCGGACCTGGCCGGAGGTCGGGCGGTAGACGCCGGTCATCACGTTGAAGCAGGTCGTCTTGCCGGCGCCGTTCGGCCCGATCAGACCGAGGATCTCCCCGCGCCGCAGTTCGAACGACACCGTGTCCAGCGCCGTGAGGCCACCGAACCGCAAGGTGACGTCGCGGAGTTCGAGCAGCGTCTCGCCGACTCCGACCGCGATGTCCCGGTCGGGCGCGACCGCCTCCGCCACGTCGGCGAAGTGGGCTGCGCGTTCCTCCTCGGTCATCTCGCGGACCTCGGCGGACAGGCCTTCCGCGGGCGGGGCGGCCGGGTCGGCCGGGACGCCGGCCACGACCGAGCCCTCGGACGTGGACCGGCCGGGGTCGCCGGACTGGCCTGGCCGGCCGGGCTGGCCGGGCTGGGTCCCCGGCTGGGTGTCGCTCACAGGTCGCCTCCCTTGCCCTGTTCGGTGAGGGCGCTGTCGGCCGAGACCGGCTCCGGAGCTCCCACCAGCCGCTGGTAGGCCTGCCGTCCCCGCGCAAGGAGCCGTTGACGAGCGCCAAGGAGGCCTTGCGGACGGAAGATCATCAAGATGATCAGTGCCAGGCCGAACGCCAGGAAGCGGTACTGCGGTGCGAGCTGGAACCGGTCGGGCAGGTAGGAGATCACCAGAGCACCGAGGAGTACGCCCACCTTGTTGCCGGAGCCACCGAGCACCACCGCGGCGACGAACAGAATGGACGTCACCACGTCGAAGCGCTGGTTGTTGACGAAGCCGACCTGGCCGGCGTACAGCACACCGGACAGCCCGCCGATCGCGGCGCCCATCACGAATGCCCACACCTTGAACCGGAACGTCGGGATGCCCATCAGCTCCGCGACGTCCTCGTCCTCGCGGATCGCCACCCAGGCACGTCCCACCCGGCTGCGTTCGAGGTTTCCGATCAGCAGCAGGATCACGATGATGCACGTGACTGTGAGCCAGTACCACGGTCTGCCGTCGGTCTGGGTGAACAACGGCGACCCGTCGGCGTGCGTGCCGGGCGGGCGGCCGACGTCCTGGAAGCCGCGGTTGCCGCGCAGCGGGTCGAGGTTGTCCGCGAGCAGCCGGACCATCTCGCCGAACCCGAGCGTGACGATCGCGAGATAGTCCCCGCGTAACCGCAGCGTCGGCGTGCCGATCAGCACGCCGGAGATCATCGTGACCGCCATCGCCACCGGGACGACCACCAGCCACGAGTAGTGCGGGTTGTGCAGGAAGGAGTCCCGGCTGGTCATGATCGCCGCGACGTACGCTCCGATGGCGAAGAAGCCGACGTAGCCGAGGTCGAGCAGGCCCGCCTGGCCCAGCACGACGTTGAGGCCGAGGGCGATCAGGCCGAGCCGGGCGGCGTTGAACAACGCGAGCTCGTAGTCGGTCCACGGCTCGGTGGACAGCGGGAAGACGTTCAGCATCGGGAGGAGGTAGACCAGCACCACCACGGGGATGGTGATCATCCACTGCTCGGCCCGGCTGCGGGAGTTCCACCAGTCGCGTACCCGCTGGCCGAACGGCGCCCGCGCGGAGCCCTGGTCCGGTTGCGTACCGACGCCGGCGCTCATACGCGGGCCTTCCCGAGCGACTCACCGAGGATGCCGGTGGGGCGGACCATCAGGATGGCGATGAGGAGAACGAACGCGACGACGTCGCGCCACTCCCCGCCGAACAGCGACTGGCCGTAGTTTTCCACCACGCCGAGCAGCAGGCCGCCGAGCAGCGCGCCGCGCAGGTTGCCGATGCCACCCAGCACCGCCGCGGTGAACGCCTTGATGCCGAGCAGGAACCCGCCGTTGTACAGCACGCCCTGTGGGATCTGCATGACGTAGAACAACGACGCCGCACCGGCCAGCACGCCACCGAGGACGAACGTCAACATGATCACGCGTTCCTTGTTGACGCCCATCAGGGCCGCGGTGTCGGGGTCCTGGGCGACGGCGCGGATGCCGCGGCCGAGCCGGGTGCGCCCGACGAAGACGTCCGCCACGACCAGCAGGAGCAGCGAGGCGACGAACACGATGATCTGGATGTTGGTGATCCTGGTGGCGCCGAACTCGAAGACCGCCTGCGGGCGCAGCAGCCGGATCGCGGGCTCGGGGTTGCCGCCCCGCCAGATCAGCAGTGCCTGCTGGATGGCGAACGACGCGCCGATCGCAGTGATCAGGAAGACCAGCCGGGGCGCGTTGCGTTTGCGAAGCGGGCGGTAGGCGACGCGTTCGAGAACCAGCGCGATGACCCCCGAAGCGATCATCGCCACGATCCCTGCCAACAGCAGGTTGACGATGAGCGGGACGACCCCGGAGTCGAGGGTCGGCCCGGGTTCGTAGCCCAGTCCCACGAAGGTGAAGTAGGCACCGAACGCGCCCACCACGAACACTTCCGAGTGCGCGAAGTTGATGAGGCGGAGTACGCCGTAGACGAGGGTGTAGCCGATCGCCACCAGGGCGTAGATGCTGCCGTACGCCAGGCCGTCGACGGTGTTGGACCAGAACTCGCTCTTGAGGAGCCCGACGTTGAAGTCGATCCAGTGGCTCTCGGTCTGGGCGAGGGTGAGCGCTAGGTGATACGTCAAAGGGGCGACCTGTCTTTTCTTGGGCGCGTCCGGCGGTGGCGCGTTCCCTGGTGACGTCGAGCGGGGCCGTTCCCGCGAATGCTCCGGGTACGTCGCCGTACTCGCCCCCGGAAGGAGGCGACGTACCCGGAGCCCGCCTGCGTCAGACGATCAGGGTCGAACGATCAGGAGGTGGCCTTGCTCATGTCCTTCAGCTGAACGATCTTTCCGTCCTTGACCTCGTACATCCACACCGGGGTCTGGGTGAGCTCACCGTCGGCGTTCCACTTGAACTGCTTGGTGAGGCCCTGGCCCTGGTAGTTCTTGACGTAGTTGAGCATCGCCGGCCGGGTCTTCAGCCCCTTGTCCAGTCCCTTGAGCAGGATGGTGGTGGCGTCGTAGCCCTCCGGGGAGTACGTCGACGGGTCGCGCTTGGCCAGCGCCTTGTAGTCCTTGGTGAACTTCGTGAAACCGGCCGACGGCAGGCACGGGCAGCTGAGGTAGACACCCTCCGCCGAACCACCCGCGTTCTTGACGAACTCGTCGTCGCGCACACCGTCGGGTGCGACCACGGAGCCCTCGAAGCCGTCGTCACGCAGCTGCTGCACGAACGGCGCGGCCTCGGGGTAGTAGCCGGAGTAGAACACCGCGTCCGGCTTCTGGGAGTCGATCGCTCCGACCACGGCGGAGAACTCCTTCTGACCGGTCTTGACCTTCTGCTGGCAGGAGGCCTTGTCGCCAAGCGACTTGGTCACCAGGTCGGCCAGGCCGATGCCGTACTCGGAGTCGTCCCGGACGACGCAGACCTTCTTGGCCTTGAGCTGGTCGCTGATGAAGGCGGCCACGGCCGGCGCCTGCACGGCGTCGTTGCCCAGCCCGCGGAAGAACGTCTTCCAGCCGTTCTTGGCGAGGTTGGGGTTGGTCGCCGAGGGGGTGACCGTCACCAGACCGGCGTCGTTGAACGCCTTGCCGACCGCCTTGGACTCACCGGAGAACGCCAGGCCGACGACGCCGAGGATCGACTTGTCGTTGATCGCCTGCGTCACCACGCCGGGCGCCTTGTCGGGGCTGCCCTCGGAGTCGAACTGCTTTAGGGTCACCTGGCAGCCGGGGTTGGCGGCGTTGTGCTCCTTCACCGCGAGCTTCACGCCGTTGAGAATGTTCAGGCCGAGCGCGGCGCTGGCTCCCGCGATGGTGCCGATGTAGGCGATGGAAACCTTGCCGCACTTGCCCTTGCCGTCACCGGCCGGCAGAGCGGCGTCGGTGGGCAGCTGCGGTGCCGGGTCGGCCTTGATCGCCGGTGCGTTGGCCTGGCCGCCCCCACTCTGTTTGTTCTCACCGGTCTTGTCGGTGTTCTGCGCGCATCCGGCGACCCCGAGCGACAGGGCCGCCGTCAACGCCAGCACACGAACGAGTCGTGTTCTGTACACGAAATCCTCCATTGCCAAGCAACGTCAGGTGACGCTTGCGGCAGGCCAGGCCTGGCCCGCGGTGGAGAGAGACTAGCCGGTCGGGCACGGTCGATGAACGAACCTCGCGAGCCTCTTACCGTCTCGTAACCCAAGAGATGAGCGAAATGGACGAAATTACTGGCTCGAGGGGTCCGAAGGCCCGGTTTCGGCACTGTCCGTTGCCGTTCCGTCACCTTCGTCGACGACGAGCTGAGCGACCCGGCGCATCGCGACCCGCTTGTCCATGGCGGTCTTCTGGATCCAGCGGAACGCGTCCGGCTCCGACAGCCCGAACTTCTGCTGCAGGATCGACTTCGCCCGCTCGACGAGCTTGCGGGTCTCCAGGCGCTCGGTGAGGCTGGACACCTCACTCTCGAGCTGGGCGCGCTCGGTGAACCGCGACACCGCGATCTCGATCGCCGGCACCAGGTCGGCCTTGGTGAAGGGCTTCACGAGGTACGCCATGGCGCCGGCCTCGCTCGCCCTGGTGACCAGCTCGCGTTGACTGAACGCGGTGAGGATGATGACCGGGCAGATGCTCTCGTTGCCGATGGCCTCGGCGACGCTGATGCCGTCCAGCCGGGGCATCTTGACGTCCAGGATCACGAGGTCGGGCCGAAGCTCCCGCACGAGGTTGAGCGCGTGCTCGCCGTCGGCGGCCTGCCCCACGACGTCGTAGCCCTCCTCACCGAGCATCTCGGCGAGATCGAGCCGGATGAGTGCCTCGTCCTCGGCCACGACGACCCGGCGCGGTGCACGCTCGGTGGGGTTGCTCACGGCGCGGTCCTCCTGCGGACGGATGACGTACAGGGTGGCGTAGGGGGCCTACAGCGCCGACAGCGTACCCCTCGGCGGCTGCCGCCGATCGCCGGACCGGACCGGGTAAGATTCATCCCGCGACCTGCCGGGTTGATGGAATGGTAGACATGACGGCCTCAAAAGCCGTTGTCCGAAAGGGCGTGTGGGTTCGAATCCCACACCCGGCACCAGCGGCCCAGTCCGGGCTCGGATCTCTCCGAGCTCGGACCTTCTTGGTTCAGCAGAGCTCTTCGGTTCAGACCCGGTAGGCCGGTGCCGCCTGGGCAACCGCGTCGCCGATGCGGTGCACTCGCAGCGCGTTGGTCCCGCCGGGGAGCCCGGGCGGGCTGCCCGCCACGATCACCACGCTGTCACCGCGCCGGCAGCGTCCGACCGCCAGCAGTGCGCGGTCGACCTGCTTCACCATCTCGTCGGTGTGCGACACGGTGGGCACGAGGAACGTCTCCACGCCCCAGGTGAGGGCCAACTGCTGCCGGACGATCTCCTCCGGGGTGAACGCCAGCAGGGGCACCCGGGAGCGGTAGCGGGCCAGCCGGCGCGCGGTGTCTCCGGACTGGGTGAACGCGACCAGGAACTTCGCGCCGAGCCGCTCGGCCACCTCGGCGGCCGCCTTGGCGATCACGCCGCCCTTGGTGCGCGGCTCCCAGTCGATACCGGCCATCCGGTCCAGGCCGTGTTCCTCGGTGGTCTCCACGATGCGGGCCATGGTGCGTACGGCCTCGATCGGATAGATGCCGACGCTGGTCTCCCCCGACAGCATCACCGCGTCGGTGCCGTCCAGCACGGCGTTCGCGACGTCGGAGGCCTCCGCGCGGGTCGGCCGGGCGGCGTTGACCATCGACTCGAGCATCTGGGTGGCCACGATCACCGGCTTGGCGTTGGTGCGGGCGAGTTCGACGATGCGCTTCTGGACCAGCGGGACGTCCTCCAGCGGCATCTCCACGCCGAGGTCGCCGCGGGCCACCATGAAGGCGTCGAACGCGTCGATGATCTCCTCGAGGTTCTGGACCGCCTGCGGCTTCTCGATCTTGGCGATGACCGGGAGCCGGACGCCCTCCTCCGCCATGACCCGGCGGACGTCCTCGACGTCGCGGGCAGAGCGTACGAACGACAGCGCGATCATGTCGGCGCGCAGGTGCAGCGCCCACCGCAGGTCCTCGTGGTCCTTCTCCGACATGGCCGGGACGGACAGTCCCACGCCGGGGAGGTTGAGCCCCTTGTGGTCGGAGACCTTGCCGCCGATCAGCACCCGGGTCACCACGTCGGTGTCGGTGACCTCCTCGGCCTCCAGCATGAGCCGGCCGTCGTCGACCAGGATCCGGTCGCCGACACCGACGTCGCCGGGCAGCCCCTCGTAGGTGGTGGAGGCCCGGGACGCGTCGCCGGGGCACTCGTCGGTGGTGATCGTGAAGCGGTCACCGTAGACGAGGTTCGCCGAGCCCTCGGCGAACTTCCCGAGGCGGATCTTGGGCCCCTGGAGGTCGACCAGGACCCCGACTCCACGACCGGACTCCTCCGCCGCCTCGCGGATCATGCGATAGATCCGCTCGTGCTCGGCATAGGTGCCGTGGCTCAGGTTGAGCCGGGCGACGTCGAGGCCGGCGTCGACCAGCTCACGAATCCGCTCCGGCGTGGAGGTAGCAGGACCAAAGGTACAGACAATCTTTGCGCGACGCACGGACCCGAGCCTATGCCCGCTTCGTCCGGCGTCACCATCGGGTGCGGCGCAGGGCCGCGTAGACGGCCAGCAGGACCGCCGCCCAGCCAGCGGCGTGCAGCGTGGCTGTGAGGAGTCCGCCCAGGTCAGCGGCGGGTTCCAGGTGTGCGGAGGCGATCAGCGGGGGCACCAGCGCCCGGGCGAGGAGGGCGTCGCGGGATCCCAGCACGAGCACCGCGACCGGTGCACCGACCAGGATCAGCGCCGACCAGCCGACCCGCGCGACGACCACCCGGCTGGCCAGGGAGCCCACGCCGAGCCCGGCCAGGACGCCGAGCAGGTGGATCCACAGCCCGAACCCCAGCCAGGGCAGCGCGGGGCCGCGGATCCTCAGCGCGCCCATGACGTACGGAACAAGAACGGCCACGACCACGATCGGCACCGCCGCGACCGGCGCCGCCAGCAACCCGGCGACGACCTCCCGCGGCCCGGAGCCGACGGCCGCGCGGGACAGCAGCCGCTGCCCGTCGGGTTCGGTGTCCAGCACCGTCTTGGCCTGCCAGCCGAACACCGCGAACAGCAGCGCGGCGGAGAACGCGTACGCCTGGTTGGGTGCGGACTGGCCACCGGCGTGGGCCCCGAGCACCAGCGCCAGACCCGCCACCCACGGGGGCCAGGCCCGCTGGCTCACGACGTACGACACCAGCCGCATCCGGGTCAGCGCGAGAGTGCGGCGGAGACCACCGGCACCGGCGGCACCGGTGATACGCGCGGCGCCGTCGTGGCCGGTCATGCCTCGCTCCGCACCCGGCGTACGTCGTAACCGGCGGCGCGCAGCCGGGCC
Source organism: Actinopolymorpha sp. NPDC004070 (assembly GCF_040610475.1). Classification (NCBI taxonomy): domain Bacteria; kingdom Bacillati; phylum Actinomycetota; class Actinomycetes; order Propionibacteriales; family Actinopolymorphaceae; genus Actinopolymorpha; species Actinopolymorpha sp. NPDC004070. Next base: position 86,122 of record NZ_JBEXMJ010000004.1, read on the forward strand.
ACCTCGCCGGCCGGGTCGTGCGCCCGGACGACCACCTCGATCACGTGCCACGGCCCCTGCGGGTCGGTCGGGTCCTGCGGGTCCTGCGGGTCCTGCGGGGCCTGCGGGGCCGATGAGTCGGGCGCCAGCTCCGCGAGCGGCTGCTCCTCCACCCGGCCGTCGCGTACCGTCCACCGCCGGGCAGAGCCGAGGTCGGCCGACCGGCCGCGGTGGTCGGTGACCACGCAGATCCCCCCGGCCTCGGTCACCTCGCCGACGAGCGCGGGCAGTTCGGCCTGGGTCGGCGCGTCCAGGCCCTCCCACGGCTCGTCCAGGATCAGCAGTCCGGGCCGGGTCAGCAGCGCCTGGACCAGGGCGACCTTGCGGCCGGTGCCCTGGGAGAGTTCGGCGAGCGGGACGGGCAGGTACGCCGTCAGCTGGAGGCGTTCGGCGAGCCGGGCGACCACGGCGTCGGCGTCGGCGCGGGCCAGTCCGCGTACCTGCCCCATCGCGCGGAGATAACCGGCCGCGGTGAATTGCTGGTCGGTGGGAAACCGGTCGGGCAGCCAGCCCACCACCGCGGGCCGGTCGAGGACCCGCCCGCGGCCGATCGGGGTCAGGCCGGCAAGCGCGCGCAGCAGGGTCGACTTGCCGGCGCCGTTCCGACCGGTGACGACGATCGTGTCGCCGGGCCGCAGCTCCGCCTCGACACCGCGCAACACCCAGTCCTCCCCCGCCGAGTATCGGGCGTGCACGTCCAGCAGTCGCACATCGGGTTTCTACCAGAACGCGCTGTGAAGTGCCGGTACGAACCGGCGGCGGGCGTGGCGCCTCGGGCCGGGAAGACGGCGCGAGCCTGTTCGGGTATAGATCGGTCATGGAATCCGTGGCAGACCCGGACCAGCGAACCCGGCGCATCGCGTACGCGAAGGAACTCACCGCCCGGCTCACCGATGACAACGTTCGCGTCGTGGCCTTGACCTGGATCGACAACGCCGGGGTCACGCGGGTGAAGACCGTCCCCGTCGACCGGCTGCCCGACGCCGCCGGCTGGGGGGTGGGAATGTCCCCGGTGTTCGACGTTTTCCTGGTGGACGACTCGATCACCGCGGGCCGGCACGCGGGTGGCCCGGTGGGTGACCTCCGCCTGTATCCGGATCTGCATCGGGTGGATGCCCTGTCGGCGCAGCCTGGCTGGGCGTGGGCGCCGGTCGACCGGCTGACCCAGGAGGGCGAGCCCTACCCGATGTGCCAGCGGTCCTTCGCCCAGCGGATGGCAGCCGCCGCTGCCGAGCGCGAGGTGGGTTTCCGGTGCGCCTTCGAGATCGAGTGGTACGTCGGCGTCCTGGGGTCCGAGAACGACATGGAGCCGGGCGCGCCGGGACCGGCGTACGGCATGTCGCGGCTCACCGACCTGGCGGACTACGTGCCCGCGCTGCTCCGGGCGCTGGACGCGCAGGGGGTGCCGGTCGACCAGTTCCATCCCGAGTACGCGCCCGGGCAGCTGGAGATCTCGGTCGCCGCGACGGACCCCGTCGGTGCCGCCGACCGTTACGTGCTGGTCCGGGAGACGATCCGCGCGGTGTCGCGGGCGCACGGGCTGCGCGCGTCGTTCGCGCCCGTGGTCGAGGCCGGGGCGGTCGGCAACGGCGCCCACCTGCACTTCTCGGCCTGGGCGCAGGGAAAGAACCTGTTCGCCGGCGGGTACGGCCCGCACGGTCTCACCGACCGGGGCGAGTCGATCCTCGCCGAACTCGTCGCCCGGATGCCCGCGCTGTGCGCGATCACCGCGCCCAGCGTGGCGAGCTACCTGCGGCTGGTCCCCCAGCAGTGGGCGGCGCCCTACCAGTGCTGGGGGCGGGAGAACCGCGAGGCCGCGCTGCGGCTGGTCACGGGTACCCGCGGCAGTGAGACCCGGGCGGCCAATGCCGAGCTCAAGTGCATCGACGGAAGCGCGAACCCGTACCTCGTCGTCGGCGCCGTGCTCGCCATCGCCCTGGCCGGTGTCGACACCGGACGGCCGCTGCCGCCGGAGGTGACCGTCGACCCCGCGACCCTCCCCGAGGAACGCCGCCCGCCCCGCCTGCCGCAGTCGGTGCTCGCCGCGGTGGATCTGCTGGAGGAGGACGAGGTTCTGGCCGAGGCGCTGGGCGCGCCGCTGCTGGACACGTTCGCCACGGTTCGCCGGGCCGAGGCCGACCTGTTCGCCGGGGAGGACGAGGAGGAGGTCGTCGCCGCCACCCGGTGGAGGTACTGATGCCGTCGGAACTCTCGCTTGCGGACCTCCCGCTCGTGGATGCCCACTGCCACCCGGTGTCCGTCGGCTCATCTGGGTCGTCTGTGTCATCTGGGTCGTCTGGGTTGGTGGACCGAGGCGAGTTCGAACGCATGCTGGGCGAGGCAGACCGGCCCGCACCGGTCGGAGTGTCGTACGCCGACAGCCTGCTGGGAGCGGCGGTCCGGCGCTGGTGCGCTCCCCCGCTCGGGCTGCCGGCCGGTGCTCCCCTGGAGACCTACCTCGACCGGCGGGCCGACCTCGGGCCGGCGGAGGTGGCTCGTCGGCTGCTCGGCGCCGCCGGGTTGTCGTACCTGCTGGTCGACACCGGGATCGGCGGCACCGACGGAGCGGACTCGGACTGGTGGTCGGTGCGCGGGCTCGCGTCGGCGGCCGGCGCCGTCGGCCGGGAGGTGGTCCGGCTGGAGTCGGTCGCGGAGGACCTGGCGGACTCCGGTGTGGCGGCGGCCGACTTCGCCGATGCGTACGTCGACGCGCTTGCTGCGGCCACACGGGACGCGGTCGCGGTGAAGTCGATCCTCGGATACCGCCACGGCTTCGACGTGGACCCCCGGCGACCTTCGCGGGCGGAGGTCACTGCCGCGGCCCGGGACTGGCTGCTGAGCCGCCGGGACGTCGACGTTGCGCATGGCGGACCTGAGCGCCCTGCGAGCGTGGTGCGGTTGCGGGACGAGGTGCTGTTGCGGTTCGTGCTGTGGAGCGGTGTCGATCGAGGCCTGCCGGTCCAGCTACACACCGGCTTCGGCGACCGGGACCTGCGCCTGCCGTCCGTCAACCCGGCGTTGCTGCAGCCGCTGATCGAGGCCGTGGAGCCGCTGGGTACACCGCTCGTCCTGCTGCACTGTTACCCGTACCAACGTGAGGCCGGCTGGCTGGCGGCCGTCTACCCGCCCGTGTACGTCGACATCGGACTCACGGTCGGGCAGGTCGGTGCTCGGGCGGACGCGATTCTCGGGGAGTTCTGCGAACTCGCGCCGTTCGGCAAGCTGATGTTCTCCACCGACGCGTACCGGCTGCCCGAGCGCTATCTGGTCGGTGCTGCGCAGTTCCGACACTCGCTCGGTCGGCTTCTCCGCGGATGGTGGCGGGACGGCGACCTGACCGCCCACGACGTTGACCGCATTGCGCTGATGGTCGGGGCCGACAACGCCCACCACCTCTACGCCCTCGACGGCTGAACGATTCCACGCCGTTTGATGGCGTGCCCAGGAATCCTTCAGCCGTCGGTGATCACTGACTTTTGAAATTGCCCCCTCGAACCTGTCGGCTCAGCGGCCGAGGACAGGTCCGGACTCGACCACGTCGAGGTCGATCTGGCCAGGTCCTTGAACAGCAGGCTGTGCGATGTCGTACGGACCATACGCTCCGACGCTGAACCGGCCATGCCAGCTGGTGTTCAGTTGTACAGCTCGTGGCCCCACCTTGTCGTAGGTGTAGCTCACCTTCGGGTCGGAGTCGTCGTAGCTACTGCCAGGCGTGTCGAAGGTTTTCGTGACGCCGGGCTCGAACGTCCACTTCCACTCGCCCTCGGCGGTGACGGTGACGTCGAAGTTGAACACATGGACAGTCTTGGCCGGCATCCGTTGAGGCTGACCCGACTGGAAGTACGTCGGCAGGTTAACCAATGTTCGCGCGTTGGCAGGCTGCACCGAAAGCTGCTGCGGAGGTACCCACACCGCCCAGTTCTTACGAACCTCGTTCCCCACGTCTGCTGTCGTCACTACATCGTTCGGATCACCGAGACAGACTGAGTCCCGCAGTTGCCACGCCGTGCCGGTCCTCATCAGGTAGACGTCATAGAGATACTTAACAGTGCCGTCGGAATTCACTCCACACCGCGATACCTGACGACAGACCGTGTTTCCACCCATCTCACACGCCTTTCGCAGATGCCATTTGCAGTCAGCGCACGAGGCACCTCCCCCCGAATCAACTACTTCGCCATCTTTGGTCAAAAGAGCCGCCGCATGACCGTAAAATTTACCCCGCCCACCATCTGGAGGGGGAGGCGGCTCGGGGTTTCGACAACCCAAGCACGCCCAGGCGTTTGTCGCGAATAAGGTGCCAAATACCATGGCGCCAGCTAGCAGAAGCACTACCTGTTGGATTCTCCGAGAACCTGCCGAACGGCCAGCCAGCGGTTTCCTCTTCTCTCGAAAGCCATCCACGAGCCTCTCCAAGCCTCAGGTTTATAGGACTCAACCGTCTTGCCGTTCTCATCTACTTCCCGACCACCTGAGATCGACAAAGTAAACCTCACTCGACGAATCTCATTCTTTCCGCTATCGGCCAGCTTGAAGTCCGTAACTTTATAGGAACCGAGGTCCTCGAAATGGTTTCCTTTATTCTTGACTTCTTCGACATAGTCTATGTAGCCTTGGGCAGCATTTGAGCCAGGGACAATTACCTCGTAAATCTGGCTCGTATCAAGCTTCCGATAAGCTGCGTTAATAACCTGGTAGTAGTTGACGGTGGCGGCGTGGAGTTGTTCTTCCACGGTGCCGGTGGGGGCCGTCGGGGTGGGTGTCGGCGTGGGGGTTGGAGTCGGGGTCTCCGACGGGGTGGGACTGGCGGACTTGGACGCCGTAGCGGTCGGCGTCTTGCCGGCGTCGGGTTCGATGTTCTTGCTGCACCCGGACACGCCCAAGCCGACGGCAACCGCGCCGGCGAGCGCGCCGCGAACCAGCGCTGATCTGCCGTACAGAATCTTCATAGTTCGCATACCGTAGCGAACCCATCGCAAATTGGGTGATCGCTGTCCACAGGCCGTTCCGACCACACCACGTGAACATCGCGGCGCCGCGAAACGATCACCGAGGCGGCCGACGGGCGCGGACGCAAAGGACCCCTGCCGCGGCTCACAGCACCGCGACAGGGGTCCCCTGCACTACCTCACGAACGGCGTACGTTCTCGCGAACGGCGTACGTCCGCCCCCGGTGCGGACCCGCCTGCGCCTCAGACCACCAGGCGCCTCAGACCACCAGTGGACGGTCCGTCGGCTTGATCGGCGCCGGCAGGGACGTCTGCCCCTCCCGTAGCCACGCGTCGACTCCGGCCGCGCACGCACGGCCCTCGGCGATCGCCCAGACGATCAGCGACTGCCCGCGCCCGGCGTCACCCGCCACGAACACGCCCTCGACGTTCGTCGCGTACGACGCGTCCCGCTTGATGTTGCCCCGCTCGTCCAGCTCGACCTCGAGCTGCTCGAGCAGACCGCCGCGGTCGGGCCCGACGAACCCCATCGCCAGGAGCACCAGCTCGGCCGGGATCTCCACCTCGGTGTTCGGGACGGGCTCGAAGCGGCCGTTCTCGAACTTCACCTCGACCAGGCTGAGCGCACGCACGTTGCCCTGGTCGTCGCCGAGGAACTCCGTCGTCGACACGGCGTACCGCCGGTCGCCGCCCTCCTCGTGCGCGCTGGAGACGCGGAACAGCATCGGGTACGTCGGCCACGGCTGGTGCACCGGACGCATCTCCGTCGGCTGCGGCATGATCTCCAGCTGGACGACGTTCGCCGCACCCTGCCGGTGTGCCGTACCCAGGCAGTCGGCGCCGGTGTCGCCACCGCCGATGATGACGACGTTCTTGCCCTTCGCGGTGATCTGGCCCGGCACCTCCTCGCCGTGAGCGACGCGGTTGGCCTGCGGGAGGAACTCCATCGCCTGGTGGATGCCGCCGAGCTCCCGGCCGGGCATCGGCAGGTCGCGCGGGATCGTCGACCCCATCGCCAGCACCACCGCGTCGTAACGGGCCCGCAGCTCCTGGCCGGTCACGTCCACGCCGACGTTGACGCCGGAACGGAAGATCGTGCCCTCACGCGACATCTGGTCCAGCCGCCGGTCGACGACCCGCTTCTCCATCTTGAACTCGGGGATGCCGTACCGCAGCAGGCCACCCACCTTGTCGGCCCGCTCATACACCGCGACGGTGTGCCCGGCCCGGGTGAGCTGCTGCGCGGCAGCCAGCCCCGCCGGCCCCGATCCCACCACGGCCACGCGCTGGCCGGTCAGCCACTCCGGCGGTTGCGGAGTCACCCAGCCCTGCGCCCAGGCGCGGTCGATGATCGAGACCTCGACATTCTTGATGGTCACCGGACCACCGGAGATGGTCTCGTCGATCGCCAGCACGCAGGCCGTCTCGCACGGCGCGGGACACAGCCGCCCGGTGAACTCCGGGAAGTTGTTCGTCGCGTGCAGGCGTTCGATGGCGGCGCGCCAGTCGTCGCGCCAGACCAGGTCGTTCCACTCCGGGATGAGGTTGCCGAGCGGGCAGCCCTGGTGGCAGAACGGGATGCCGCAGTCCATGCAGCGCCCGGCCTGCTTGCTGATGATCGGCAGCAGCGACGCGCCGATCCCCTCGCCCGGGTAGACCTCGTTCCAGTCGCGAAGCCGTTCTTCGACCGGCCTTCGGTGCGCTCCCTCGCGGGGGGTGGTGAGGAAGCCCTTCGGGTCAGCCATGTGCGGCCTCCATGATCGCTTGGTCGACGTCACGTCCCTCGGCGAAGGCACGGGCCCGCGCCTGCAGAACGCGCTTGTAGTCCTTCGGCATCACCTTCACGAACCGGTCCAGCGTGCCCGCCCAGTCGGCGAGCAGCGCCTCGGCCACAGGTGAGCCGGTCTCCTCCTGGTGCGCACTCACCAGCGAGTGCACCAGGTCACGGTCCTCCTCGGTCAGCGGCTCGAGTTCGACCATGTCGGGGTTGACCCGCCGCCGGTCGAGGTCGAGCACGTAGGCGACACCGCCCGACATGCCCGCCGCGAAGTTACGCCCGGTCGCACCGAGTACGACGACGACACCACCGGTCATGTACTCGCACCCGTGGTCACCGACACCTTCGACGACCGCGGTGGCGCCGGAGTTGCGGACGCAGAACCGCTCGCCCACCTTGCCGCGCAGGAACACCTGTCCCGCGGTCGCGCCGTACGCGATGACGTTGCCGGCGATGATGTTGTCCTCGGCCACCAGGGTGGCGGCGCGGTCGGGCCGGACGATGATCCGCCCGCCCGACAGCCCCTTCGCGAGGTAGTCGTTGGCGTCACCCTCGAGCCGGAGGGTGATGCCCTGGGGCAGGAACGCGCCCAGCGACTGGCCGGCCGAACCCACCAGGGTCAGGTCGATCGTGTCGTGGGGCAGTCCGTCCCCGCCGTACTTCTTGGTGAGCTCGTGCCCGAGCATCGTGCCCACGGTGCGGTTGACGTTGCGGATCGGCAACTGCGCCCGCACCGGCTCGCCCCGGTCCAGGGCGTCGCGGGAGATCTCGATCAGGTGGTTGTCGAGTGCCTTCTCCAGACCGTGGTCCTGGCTGGTGACGCATCGCCGCGGCGTGCCGTCGGGCAGTTCGGGCACGGTGAGGATCGGCCGCAGGTCCAGCCCGGCCGCCTTCCAGTGCTCCACCGCCTGCGCGACGTCGAGCAGCTCGGCGTGGCCGACCGCCTCGTCGATGCTGGCGAACCCCAGCTCTGCGAGGTACTCCCGCACCTCCTGCGCGATGTACTCGAAGAACGTGACCACGAACTCCGGCTTGCCGTTGAACCGCTTGCGCAGCTCGGGGTTCTGCGTGGCCACACCCACCGGGCAGGTGTCCAGGTGGCACACCCGCATCATCACGCAGCCGGACACCACCAGCGGCGCGGTCGCGAAACCGAACTCCTCCGCACCGAGCAGCGCGGCGATCACGACGTCCCGGCCGGTCTTGAGCTGGCCGTCGGTCTGGACGACGATCCGGTCGCGCAGGCCGTTGAGCAGCAACGTCTGCTGGGTCTCGGCGAGCCCGAGCTCCCACGGCGCGCCCGCGTGCTTGAGCGAGGTGAGCGGCGCGGCACCGGTGCCGCCGTCGTGGCCGGAGATGAGCACCACGTCGGCGTGCGCCTTCGACACCCCGGCGGCGACCGTGCCGACGCCGACCTCCGCGACCAGCTTCACGTGCACACGTGAAGCCGGGTTGGAGTTCTTCAGGTCGTGGATCAGCTGGGCGAGATCCTCGATCGAGTAGATGTCGTGGTGCGGCGGCGGGGAGATCAGGCCGACGCCCGGCGTGGAGTGCCGGGTGCGCGCGATCCACGGGTACACCTTGTTACCCGGAAGCTGGCCGCCCTCCCCCGGCTTGGCACCCTGCGCCATCTTGATCTGCAGGTCGGTGGAGTTGGTGAGGTACTCCGACGTCACCCCGAACCGCCCGCTGGCCACCTGCTTGATGGCGCTGCGCCGCTCCGGGTCGTTCAGCCGATCGGTGTCCTCGCCGCCCTCACCGGTGTTGGACCGGGCGCCGAGGCGGTTCATCGCGATGGCGAGCGTCTCGTGCGCCTCCGCCGAGATCGAGCCGTACGACATGGCGCCGGTGGAGAAGCGCTTGACGATGCTCTCCACCGACTCGACGTCCTCGACCGGGATCGGGGGCCGCTGGCCGTACTTCAGGGAGAACAGTCCCCGCAGCGTCATCAGCCGCTGTGCCTGCTGGTCGACCCGGGCGGTGTACTGCTTGAAGATGTCGTACCGCTGGCTGCGGGTGGAGTGCTGCAGCCTGAACACCGTCTCCGGGTCGAACAGGTGCGGCTCACCCTCGCGCCGCCATTGGTACTCCCCGCCGATCGGCAGCCGGCGGTGTGCCGGGGCGATCCCGTCGCGCGGGTAGGCGGTCTCGTGCCGGCGGCGCACCTCGTCGGCGATGATGTCGAGGTCGACCCCGCCGAGCCGGGAGGTGGTACCGGTGAAGTACCTGTCCACAACCTGCTGGCCGAGCCCGACCGCCTCGAAGATCTGCGCGCCGGTGTAGGAGGCGACGGTGGACACACCCATCTTGCTCATGACCTTGAGTACGCCCTTGCCCAGCGCCTTCACCAACTGCTGGACGGCCTTCTCCGGAGCGATGCCCTCCAGGAAGATGCCCTCGCGGACCAGGTCCTCGACGCTCTCCATCGCGAGGTAGGGGTTGACCGCGGCCGCGCCGTACCCGATCAGCAGGGCGACGTGGTGCACCTCGCGGACGTCGCCGGCCTCCACGACCAGGCCGACCTGGGACCGGGTCTTCTCCCGGATCAGGTGGTGGTGCACCGCGCCGGTGAGCAGCAGCGACGGGATCGGCGCCAGCTCGGCGTTGGAGTGCCGGTCCGACAGCACCAGGATCCGGGCACCGGACGCGATCGCCTCCGACACCTCGGCACAGATCTCGTCCAGCCGGCGGGCGAGCTCCTCACCACCACCCTCGACGCGGTAGAGCCCCTGCACCAGGTGCGAGGCGTAGCCGGGGAAGTCCCCGTCGCGGTTGACGTGAATGATCTTCGCCAGCTGGTCGTTGTCGAGGACGGGGAACGGCAGCACGATCTGCCGGCACGACGCGGGACCGGGCGTGAGCAGGTTGCCCTCCGGCCCGATCTTGCCCGCCAGCGAGGTGACCAGCTCCTCCCGGATGGCGTCCAGCGGCGGGTTGGTGACCTGCGCGAACAGCTGGGTGAAGTAGTCGAACAGCAGCCGCGACCGGTCCGACAGCGCGGCCACCGGGGTGTCGCTGCCCATCGACCCGATCGGCTCCGCACCCGTGCGCGCCATCGGCGCGAGGATGACCCGCAGCTCCTCCTCGGTGTAGCCGAAGGTCTGCTGCCGGCGGGTCACCGACTTGTGCGTGTGCACGATGTGCTCGCGCGGCGGGAGGTTCTCCAGCCGGATCAGCCCGGCGTGCAGCCACTCGTCGTACGGCTCCTCCGCGGCGAGCTGGCCCTTGATCTCCTCGTCCTCGATGATCCGGTGCTCGGCGGTGTCCACGAGGAACATCCGGCCCGGCTCCAGCCGGCCCTTGCGGACCACGGACTTCGGGTCGATGTCCAGGACGCCGACCTCGGAGGCCAGCACCACCAGCCCGTCATCGGTCACCCAGTACCGGCTCGGGCGCAGGCCGTTGCGGTCGAGGACCGCGCCGACCTGGGTGCCGTCGGTGAACGCGACACAGGCCGGACCGTCCCACGGCTCCATCAGGGTGGAGTGGAACTCGTAGAACGCGCGCCGGGCGGAGTCCATCTCGGCGTGGTTCTCCCACGCCTCAGGAATCATCATCAGCACCGCGTGCGGCAGCGACCGGCCGCCCATCTGCAACAGCTCGAGCACCTCGTCGAACCGTGCCGAGTCACTCGCACCGGGCGTGCAGATCGGGTACAGCCGGTCCATCCCCCGCCCGGCGTCGGCGCCGGCGGGCTGGGCCAGCAGCTCGCTTTCCAGCAGCGCCTCGCGGGCCCGCATCCAGTTCTCGTTGCCCATGACGGTGTTGATCTCGCCGTTGTGGGCGACGTAGCGGTACGGGTGGGCCAACGGCCACGACGGGAACGTGTTGGTGGAGAACCTCGAGTGGACCAGCGCGATGGCGCTTTCCATCCGGCGGTCGGACAGGTCGGGGAAGAACGGCTCGAGCTGCTCGGTGGTGAGCATGCCCTTGTAGACGATCGTCCGCGACGACAGCGACGGGAAGTAGGCGTCCGTCTCGTGCTCGACCCGCTTGCGCAGGGCGAACGCGCGCCGGTCCAGAGCCACGCCGCTCAGCGCGGCGCCGTCGGCACCCTGCGCCGTCAGGAACAGCTGGCGGAACCGCGGCATCACCGCGCGTGAGGTGCGCCCGAGCAACTCGGGCACCACCGGAACATCGCGCCAGCCGAGGACGTCGAGGCCCTCCTCGGCGGCGATCTCGGTGATCCGGGCGACGGTGGCGGCGTCGGCCGCGTCGTCGTCGGGGAGGAACGCCGTACCCACGGCGTACTCGCCCGGAGCCGGCAGGGTCAGGTCGGTGACCGCACGCAGGAAACTGTCGGGCACCTGGAGCAGCAGGCCGGCGCCGTCGCCGGAGTCCGGCTCGCTGCCGGACGCGCCGCGGTGATCGAGGTTGCGCAGCGCCGTGAGCGCGTGTTCGACGATCTGGTGGCTGGGCTCGCCGCTCAGGGTGGCCACGAACGCCACGCCGCACGCGTCGTGCTCGAACCGGGGGTCGTACAGGCCTTGCGGCGGCGGGGGCGTTCCGAGCATGTGAATACTCCCGTCGTCAACTCGCGTTGGGACACGCTCAAGGGACGACGTTGGCCCCGGCGGTTGCATGCAGGGTAGCGGACACCTGACGGTGAGCCCCAGGGACGATGGTCCCGGGCACACCACCTCGTCGTGGCGTCCGCTGTGAGCGAACTTCGGCGGTAGCCGGCAACGCCACAGGTCGCGACAGCATAGGCCGCGAAGCCGTGGCGGGTCACGGCGGTGTGACGTACTAGCCGAGACGCGCGTTCGATCGTACTTCGGTCATTGTGACCCCTCCGGGGGGTTTTCTGTCGAACGTGTTCGCTCCTCGGACACCTGCCGGCGCCCGGCCCCTCCCCGGCGGGGGTCCCGATCGGGCCCGGCGAAGCGATTGCGCTGGTCGGCGAGGTACTTCTCCTCCGGGGTGTACCGGTCGTCGCCAGGGTAGCGCTCGTCGGCGAACACGCCGCGGTCCTCGGGGTAGCGTCCCTCGGCGTCCCCCGGGTGGTCCGCCCCGGCCGGAGCGTCCTGTCGACCGGTCGAGTCCGGTTGTCCGGGCTGCCCGGGTTGCGCGGTCTGCCGGGAAGTCGTCTCGCCGGCCCGCGGCCCGCTCTGTGACGGGCGGGCCGCCTCCTCGATCTGGGTGTTCTCGTCCGCCAGCCGGCCGCGGTCGACCACGAGGTGCTGCTCGGCCGCCGAGGCGGGACCCTCGTCCGGATCGCCGGGGTCCGCAGAGCCACCGGGGTCGCGGCCGGGATCACTCGTGGCAGGTCCACGCTCGCCGGTCCCCCGGCCGGTTCCCTCCTGGTCGGCCGTGGGCCGATCGTCCTCGGCCGCCGACCGGCGATCGGCAGCCGCCCGTGAGGCCGCGTCGGAGCCGGCTCCGGTGCCCGCCGCGGCGACGGCCCCATCCCCGACGGTGTCGGCGGTGGCACTCGCCTCGTCGCCGGGCGAGGCCGCCGGCGTCGGCTCCACGACGCGTTCGCGGCCCGGGCGAAGCGTGGCGGAGAGGATGAAATACAGCATCGCCAGCAGGAACACCAGGACCGAGGTCCAGACGTTCAGCCGCAGGCCGAGGATGTGGTTGACCGGGTCGACGCGGAGGTACTCGATCCAGCCGCGGCCCAGCGTGTAGCACATGACGTACAGCGCGAACGCCCGCCCGTGGCCGAGCCGGAACCGCCGGTCTGCCCAGATCACCAGCAGCGCGGTGCCGACGTCCCAGATGCTCTCGAACAGGAAGGTCGGCTGGAACGTGGCGTACTGCTCATATCCGATCGGACGGTGCGCCGGGTCGATCCGCAGCCCCCACCACGCGGTGGTGGGGGCGCCGAACAACTCCTGGTTGAACCAGTTGCCCCACCGGCCGATCGCCTGGGCCAGGACGATCCCGGGCGCCAGCGCGTCGGCCAGCGCCGGGAGCGGGATTCCCCGCCGGCGGCAGGCGATCCAGGCGCCGAGCGCGCCGAAGGCCACCCCGCCCCAGATGCCGAGGCCGCCCTCCCACACCGCGAACGCCCGCATCGGCTCCCGCCCGGGACCGAAGTAGAGCTGGTAGTCGGTGATCACGTGGTAGAGGCGGGCACCCACCAGGCCGAACGGGACCGCCCAGACGGCGACGTCGGCGACGGTCCCCGGGCGGCCGCCGCGTTCGATCCAGCGGCGGTTGCCCAGCCAGACCGCCACGACCACGCCGAGGATGATGCAAATCGCGTACGCCCGGAGCGGGAGCGGCCCGAGGTGCCACACCCCCTGGGAGGGGCTGGGTATGGAGGCGAGGATCTGCATGGCCTGTGAGACTCCTGCGGGCGAGGATTACCGCTGGTTACCGGTCGGACCTTACCCGGTCACTGCTTGTTGGTCTTGGCTGCCGCGGAGTCGATCGCGAGCTTCAGTCCGGTCCCGCTGGTGTCACCCGGGTCGAGCTGCTTGCCGTTGACGAAGACCGTCGGGGTCCCCTGGACGCCGCGCTTGGTGCCGGTCTCGTCGACCGCCTTGACCCAGTCGGCGAACTGGTCGCCGTTGACGCAGGAGCGGAACGATCCGGAGGTGAGGCCGATCCCCTTGCCGAGCTCGACCAGCTGGGAGTTGGTCCAGCTCTGGCTGTAGTTGGCGTACAGCGCGTCGTGCATCTCGCGGGCCTTGCCGGCGTTGACCGCGCACCCGAAGGCGTTCGCGGCGAGCTCGGTCGGGCGGCCGAAGCCGGGCAGCGTGAGGGGGTAGTAGATCACCCGCGCCTTGCCCGCCTCGACCTGCTGGTTCAGGGTCTTCTCGGCGTCGGACTCGAAGTCCCGGCAGTGCGGGCAGGCGAAGTCCTCGAACATCTCCACCACGACGGGGGCACCGGCCTTGCCGAAGCCGACGCCGTCGCCCTGGCCGCCCGCCTTGCCGCCGACCGGAGTCGGGTCGCCCTTGGAGGTCGGTTTGTACGGCGCGACCACGCCCTCGGGGTAGGCCGCGGTGGTGTCGACCTTGGAGCGCTGCCACTGGACGACGACCGCGATGGCGACGATCACCACCGCCACGACCACGGCCACGCCGATGCGCATCAGGTTCTCGCGCCGCTTGGCCTGCGCGGCCTGCCGGGCACGCTCGGCGCGCAACTGCTCCCGAGCCGACTTCTTGCTCATGCCGCTCTCCGCCTCGTCTGTCCACCGGCGCCGCAACGTCGCGGCGCCGGATGCTGGTGGTGCCTCACTGTCCTGGCCGCCGAACGCCGTCGGCGAGGTCGCGGGCGAGTTCGCGTACCCGCTCCACGCCGGTGCGCTCGTCGGGCGCGTCCAGCAGGGGGCGTACGAACGCCGAACCGACGATCACCGCGTCCGCACTCGCCGCCACCTCGGCGGCCTGGTTGCCGTTGGACACGCCGAGCCCGACGCCGACGGGCAGGTCGGTGACCTCCCGCAGCCTGGCGACCAGCCCCGGGGCACCGGCGCTGGTCTGCTCACGGGCACCTGTCACACCCATCACCGACGCGGCGTAGACGAAACCCCGGGAGGCCCGCGCGGTCAACCGCAGCCGCTGCGTGGACGACGACAGCGCGACCAGGAAGACCCGGTCCAGGCCGGTCGCGTCGCTTGCGGCGATCCACTCCTCGGCCTCCTCCGGAATCAGGTCGGGCGTGATCAGCCCCGCCCCGCCGGCCGAGGAGAGGTCCCGTGCGAAGCGTTCAACGCCGTAGCGCTCGATCGGGTTCCAGTACGTCATCACCAGGGTCGGAACGCCGAGCCCGGACACCGCCTCGACCGTACGCAGGACGTCCTTGGTGCGAGTGCCGCCACGCAGCGCCTGGTCGGCGGCCGCCTGGATGGTCGGCCCGTCCATCGTCGGGTCGGAGTAGGGCAGGCCGACCTCGAAGACGTCGACACCGCCCTCGGCCATCGCCTCGAACGCCGCGATGGCACCGTCATGGCTCGGGAACCCCGCCGGCAGATAGCCGACCAGCACCCCGCGGCCCTCCTCCTTCGCTCTGGCGAAGACCGGGCCGACCCCGGTGGACGTCGAGGTGCTCACGCCTTCTCCTCCGTGCTGTCCCGGCCGTCCTGCTCGGCGTTCTCCCGCTCGGTGCCGGCCGTCTCGACCCCGGGCTTGTCGTCCAGCAGGCCGAACCACGTGGCGGCGGTGTCGACGTCCTTGTCACCGCGGCCGGACAGGCACACCAGTACGGTCGCGTCCGGGCCGAGGTCCTTGGCCACCCGCAGCGCGCCGGCCACCGCGTGCGCGGACTCGATGGCGGGGATGATGCCCTCGGTCCGGGTCAGCAGCCGCAGCGCGTCCATCGCCTCCGCGTCGGTCACCGGGAGGTAGGTCGCCCGCCCGGTGTCGTGCAGCCAGGCGTGCTCGGGCCCCACACCGGGGTAGTCCAGGCCGGCGGAGATCGAGTGGCTCTCGATGGTCTGGCCGTCCTCGTCCTGGAGGAGGTAGGAGCGGGTGCCGTGCAGGACGCCGACCTGACCGGAGGTGATCGTCGCGGCGTGCCGGCCGGTGTCCACGCCGTCACCGCCGGCCTCGAAGCCGTACAGCCGGACGGACTCGTCGGGGACGAACGCGGTGAACGTACCGATCGCGTTGGACCCGCCGCCCACGCAGGCGCACACCGCGTCCGGGAGGGAGCCGGTCAGCTCGATCGTCTGCGCCCGGGCCTCGTCACCGATGCCGCGGCAGAAGTCGCGCACCATCGCCGGGAACGGGTGGGGACCGGCGGCGGTGCCCAGGAGGTAGTGGGTGTTGTCGACGGTGGCCACCCAGTCGCGCAGCGCCTCGTTGATCGCGTCCTTCAGCGTCCGGCTCCCGGTGGTCACCGGGATCACCTCGGCGCCGAGCAACTCCATCCGGGCGACGTTGAGCGCCTGCCGGCGAGTGTCCTCCTCGCCCATGTAGACCACGCACTCCAGGCCGAGGTAGGCGCAGGCGGTGGCCGTGGCCACGCCGTGCTGCCCGGCCCCGGTCTCGGCGATGATCCGGGTCTTGCCCATCCGGACCGCCAGCAGCGCCTGGCCGAGGACGTTGCGGATCTTGTGGGCGCCGGTGTGGTTGAGGTCCTCCCGCTTGAGCAGGATCCGGACCCCGGCCACCTCGGACAGGCGGGTCGCGTCGTAGAGCGGGCTCGGGAGGTTGGCGTACTCCCGGAACATCCGGTCCAGCTCGGCGGTGAACTCCGGGTCGTCCTGAGCGGAGCGGTGCGCCTGCTCGAGTTCGTCCAGCGCGCTGATCAGGGCCTCGGGGGTGAACCGGCCGCCGAAGCGACCGAAATGTCCGTCGAGTCCCTGACCGAGCACGCCCCGGTCGGTGTTGGCAGCGGCCACGTCAGTCATCGACTCACTTCGGTTCGGTGTCGGGTCGGTTTCCGGACGGCTCGGGCAGATTGTGACTGGCTGGGCTGGTTCCGTACGGTCCGGCCGGTCGCCGGCTCGGCCGTCAGCCCGGCCATCTCGGGTCGATCATCTTGGGACTGTCATCTCGGCTCAGTCATGATGCAGCGCCGGATGGGCGCCGGCGGCAACCAGGTCGGCCACCGCGGACCGGGGGTCCTTCCCGGTGACCAGGCTCTCGCCGACGAGGACGGCGTGGGCACCGGCGCGGGCGTACTCGATCACGTCGTGGGGCCCACGCACCCCGGACTCCGCCACCTTGACGATACCGTCCGGGATCTGCGGCGAGATCCGGGCGAACGCCGCCCGGTCGACCTCGAGCGTGCGCAGGTCACGGGCGTTGACGCCGATCAGCTTCGCGCCCGCGTCGACGGCCCGCTCGGCCTCTTCCTCGGTGTGCACCTCGACCAGCGGGGTGAGACCGATCGAGACCGCGCGTTCGATCAGCGAGACCAGGGCGTTCTGCCCCAGGGCGGCCACGATGAGCAGCACCAGGTCGGCGCCGTAGGCTCGCGCCTCCCACAGCTGGTAGCTGGTGATCACGAAGTCCTTGCGGAGGATCGGCACGTCCACCGAGGCGCGCACCGCCCGGAGGTCGTCGATCGAGCCGCCGAACCGGCGCCGCTCGGTGAGGACGCTGATCACGGCGGCCCCGCCGGCCTGGTAGTCGGTGGCGAGCGCGGCCGGATCGGCGATCGCGGCGAGTGCACCCTTGCTGGGGCTGGACCGCTTGACCTCGGCGATGACGGCGACGCCGTCGCCCCGCAGAACCGGGACGGGATCGATCGCGTACGGAAGAAGGGCGACCCGCTTCTTCAGATCGTCGATCGAGACTCTCGCCTGCCGCTCCTCAAGGTCGGCGCGGACCCCGTCGAGGATCTCGTCGAGAACACTCACGCAGTCAGTCCTTCCTGAGCGACCTAAGCGCAGGCGCGGGGTCTTCTGCGAACGAACCCGCTCTCGCTTCCAGAGACCTGCTCAGAGTAACGACGACCTCCCCCCACCCCGACACCGGCCAGTGTTCGGGGCCTGTCCGTGCAGGGCCGCACGCGCGGCGGAGGGCGTGCAGGACCGGACCGGAATCAGGACGAAAAGTGTGCGGGCGACGTCAAGGCCTCCGGGACGTCGCCCGTGAGGACCGTCCCGGCCGCCGCCCGCACGACGACTACAGCTTGATGACCAGGCTGGACATCAGCTTGTCGGCGAACGTCTGCCGCTTCTTGTCCCACAGGGGCCAGAGGTAGCCCACGTAGCAGGCGAGGGCGTCCAGGAAGTGGGCCAGTCCCCGGACGAACGTCGTGCCGGCTCCGAGCGGCTGCCCGTCCGACTCCCTCACCAGCTTGATGTTCAGCACCTGCTTGCCGATGCTCTGGCCGGTCTTCCCCTGTCGGAAGACGACGTTCCACAGCGAGAACACGAAGCTCACGAGGTAGAGGAGCGAGGCGACCGAGAGGGCCGCGCTCGACGGCTGGCCGCCGCTGCCCAGCGAGGGAATCAGGAAGCCGTATCCGATCGCCGCCGGAATCCCGGAGATCGCCCCGTCGATGAGCGAGGCACCGACCCGGTAGATCCACGGCGCGAGCAGGTCCCGGTCGATCTCCGGAGTGCCGCCGTACTGGCCGTACTGTCCCGGCTGGCCGTACTGGCCCTGGTCGTACTGTCCCGGCCGGCCGTACTGCCCGTGGTCCTGGCCCTGGGGGTATGCCTGGCCGTAACCCGGCTGCTGGCCATAACCCTGCTGGCCGTACTGACCCTGCTGCTGTTGTCCGCCGTAACCCTGCTGGCCGCTCTGTCCCTGGGCCTGCCGGCCATAGGGATCCTGAGGCTGCGGAGCACCGTGCCGTCCCGAGGACGGGTCCTCGTCGCGCGCGTCGGGACCCGGCGGGGTCGGTGTACTCACAACCGTCTCCGTTCTGAAGTCACAAGTGAAGGTGGCACTGAATTCGAGCAGGTTAGCGGTCAACACCTGCACCTGGAACCAACTCCGGACCACGGGTCGGGGTTACGGTGAATCCGTGCCCGATCCGACCCTGACCCGACCGTGCGGTCCGCCCGCCGGCACCGCCGAGCACCCGGACGTCGTGCCGTCGGACAGCACGCTGGCCGGCATCGCCGTGCTGGGGGCCGCGGGCCTCGGACTGGCGGCGGCGAACACCGTCTCGGGCGGCCGCTTCGGCGTGCCGTGCCTGCTGCACTCCCTCACCGGACTGGACTGCCCACTGTGCGGTACGACCCGGATGGCCGCCGCCGTGCTGCACGGCGACCTGGCCGGCGCGCTCCGGTTCAACGCGCCGGCCCTCCTCGCGATCCTGGTCCTCGCCTACCTGTGGCTGAGCTGGGTGCTCGAACGCCTCGACGTCCGCGTACGCCTCCCCCGTCCGGCGCCGGGTCCGCGGGCACGGGCGGCGCTGCTCCCGGCGGTGGTGGCGGTGGCCCTGGTCTTCATGGTGCTGCGCAACCTGCCCTGGCCGCCGTTCACCGCCCTGCACGCCTGACCCGCACGTCTGACCGCGCGGATCTATCCCAGCGCCTTCCGGGCCAGGTCGAAGTACTGGTCTCCGCGCACCACGCGGTACTCCGGCCCGAGCGAGGCAGTCACCTCGGCCAGGTCCTGCGGCGTCGTCGACCAGGCGTTCACCCCGATCGAGACGAAGCGCGGCGAGGTGCCGTCCCATCCCTGCGCCGACCGGGCGATGGCGTCCTTGGTCTCCTTCACCCCGCCGACCCCGAGGATGGTGGCCAGCGGCGTTCCGCCCTCGACGAGCCGGGTGGTGGTCGTGCCGGACCAGTTGAGGAAGATCCCCTGCGGCTCGACGTCGGAGACGTACGCCCGGGTCTTGTCGGCCGAAAGGTCGACGTCGTGCCCGTCGACCCGGTTGAGGACGTACACGATCCCCATCCCGGTCGCGTGCATGTACTTCCCGGTCTGTTCGGTGAACGTCGCGAACGTGGCGTCCGGCCACGGCGTCGGGTAGATGTAGCCCGCGCCGGACGGGCCGGCCACCAGCAGGTCGTTGTCGGTCGCGGTGCGCTGGAAGTGGCTGAGGAAGTTCGGCGCGGCGTCGAGGAGCAGCGGGTTGGTGGTCCAGTTGACCGGAACGCTGCCCCGGCCCGGGTTGTCCCACAGGATCCGCAGCCGGTGCTCGTTGTACTGCAGGTTGTCGCCCTCGGACATGGTGAAGGTGACGTAGACCTTGTTCTCCAGCGGCAGTGTGGGCGCGGGTTTCTGCTGGTCCGAAATCGGCGCCCGGGCACCGGAGTGCACGGTGAGGTTCTCGAACCAGTCCGCGGCGAGCACGTAGACGCCGTGCTTCGAGCACAGTTCGGTGCCGCCGAACTCGCCGGCGATGTCCTGGGCGAACCACCCGAGATAGGGCGTGTACGGCTGTACCTCGGACATGATCTGCTCGAACAACTCGCGCTCGGCGTCGAGGTTCGGGTCCAGCCAGAACGTCATCGCCCGGTTGGCCACGGCGTAGTCACGCAGGTACGCGAACGCGACCTTCGTCGGCCGGGCCGGCTCGGTCCTGCTCACCGACACGACGTACTCGTTCCACATCTCCACCGACAGCGTGAGCTTCGACGTCCCGGCGGGCGGGGCGAACCCGTAGACGAAGTAGTGGCTTCCGTCGGCGAACCGGTGCAGCGGCGGGCCCAGGCTGGTCTGGGAGTTGCTGTCGTCGAAGAGGTACGGGTCCTCCGCGTCGGTGCCCGGCACGAAGTCGGCGACCACCTCACCGTCCGCGCGCAATGTCACCTGGTGCACCGCCGGACCCCAGCCGTCGTCGGTGAACGCGTCGTCGAAGCGCACCCACACGCCGTCGCCGCCGAGCTGGGAGGTGAGATCGAACTCGTACACCTTCCGGTTGGAGGCGTCGTGCAGGTGGGCGTCCACCTTGGCGATCGTCGTGTAGTACGACGGGAGGCCCGGCGGCAGGCTGACGTCCTTCAGCGGCGGCAGGCCGATCAGCATCCTGTGGGTGGTCTGCGGCCAGAGGTTCTCGAACTGCCAGCGGTAGGCGTCGATCCGGCTGGTGAACCGCCCGCGCAGGTCCTCCACCACCTTCACGCCGTACTTCTTCGCCAGCGTCCCCGCCAGCTCCGGGCCGACGGCGAGGAGGTTGCGCAGGCCGGCGAGGGTGGTGGCGACGTTGAGCGAGTCGGGCACGGCGGGGTCGTACACGACGCTGCCCCGGACCGCGCCGCGGTACTTCCCCACGAGGGTCCAGAAGTCGTCGTGCACGGTGGCGGACACGTCCAGGTCGCGCAGCCAGGTCAGCCGGCCCTCGCCGTTGGTGGCGTCGTCGCCGATGAGGTAGATCTGCGGGCGGACCCGGTTGACCAACCCCTGCAGGGTTCCCAGCATCAGTTTCTCGTCACCCGACAGGCCGGTGATGTCGACGACGTCGAGGGCGCGGACGGGCGCGAAGTGCGGCAGCGCCTGCCCCTCCGGCCAGCTGATGCCCGACCGCGACTGCGTGGCCGTCGAGGTGACTCCGATGGCGGGGCCTCCGGTCGCGGCTTGCGCGGCCCCCGGAGCGAGCACGTTCGGCAACGTCGCCGCACCGAGTCCGGCCACGACCATCCGGCCGAAGGTTCGCCGTGAGTACTGGTTGTTCGATGTCATCGATCGTCACACCGCCTGGTGGGTAAGCGCTGTCCACGCACTGGGAAAGGGGATCCGGACACACCCGGCCACCGCGGTGGCGGATCCGGAGAGCTGCCTCCCCGCGCACCGGCGTACGGGAGTTACCGAGGAACTGGCGTACGGAAGATCAGACGTGCCGAGTTGCGGACGTGCCGAGGTGCGGACGTGCCGAGGTGCGGACGTGCCGAGGTGCGGACGCTCGGGGAGGGCCGACGTGCGAGGACGTGCGGGAAAACCACGAACAGGCTGACGTACTGGGAAACGACGAGCAGGTGCCCGCCCCCGGGCGCTAGCGATTGTGGTGCGTCGGGGTGTGCGCGGACAAGATCACTGGCCAGAGCAGGCCGCGTTGGTGCGGGCTGCTCCGGCCAGTGACGACGAGCCGGTGGTGCCGAAAGACCTATCGCGTACGCAGCACCTCGGCCAACTGGTCCACCGCCCACTCCAGGTCGGCCTGCTCGATCACCAGGGGCGGCGCCAGCCGGATCGTCGAGCCGTGGGTGTCCTTGGCCAGAACGCCCCGCTCGGCCAGCGCGGCGCAGATGTCGCGGCCGGTGCCGAGGGCGGGGTCGACGTCGATGCCGGCCCACAGACCGGCGGTGCGTACGCCCACGAGTCCCTTGCCCACCAGGCTGTTCAGGCGTTCGGCGAGGACGGTGCCCAGAGCCGCCGCCCGGCGCTGGTAGCTGCCGTCGGCGAGCAGGCGCACCACGGCCCGGCCCACCGCACACGCCAGCGGGTTGCCGCCGAACGTACTGCCGTGCTGGCCCGGGCGAACCACGCCCAGCACCTCCGGAGAGCCGGCCACCGCCGAGACCGGCACGACTCCGCCGCCCAGTGCCTTGCCGAGGATGTAGAGATCGGGAACGACGCCTTCGCGGTCGCACGCGAACGTGGTGCCCGTCCGTCCCAGCCCGGCCTGGATCTCGTCGGCGAGCAGGAGTACGCCCCGCTCGGTGCACGTACGCCGGACGTCGCGCAGGTAGCCCTCCGGCGGCACGATCACCCCGGCCTCACCCTGGACGGGTTCGATCAGCACGGCGACGGTGGTGTCGTCGATCGCGTCGGCGATCGCGCCCGCGTCGCCGTACGGCACGGTCACGAAGCCCGGCGTGTAGGGGCCGTAGTGGTCGCGGGCGTCCGGGTCGTCGGAGAAGCTCACGATCGTGATGGTGCGGCCGTGGAAGTTCCCGGCCGCGACGATGATGGTGGCCCGGCCGTCGGGGACGCCCTTGCGTTCGTACCCCCACTTGCGGGCCACCTTCAGCGCGGTCTCCACCGCCTCCGCGCCGGTGTTCATCGGCAGCACCATGACGTCCGGGGACGCCTGGGCCGTCGCGCCGTACGCCGGGTTCGAGGTCGCGACCAGGCCGGCGAGCTCGGCGCAGAAGGCACCGAACTGGTCGTGGTGGAACGCCCGGCTGATCAGCGTCAGCCGGTCCAACTGCTCCCGTGCCGCCGCGAGGATGGCCGGGTGGCGGTGCCCGAAGTTCAGCGCGGAGTACCCCGCCAGGCAGTCGAGGTAGCGCCGGCCGTCCACGCCCGTCACCCAGGCGCCCTCGGCTTCGGCGGCGACGACCGGCAGGGGGTGGTAGTTGTGCGCGGCGTACCGCTCGGCGAGTGTGATCTGCTCCGCGGTCCGGTCCACGGCCGAGGCCGTCAGGTCATCGAGCATCCGAGGCTCCCGCTCCCGCCGCACCCGCTGTGCCCGCCGCACCCGCCGTGGCCACGCCGCCTTCGACCGAGCCGGGACGGATCTCCAGGGTGCAGCACTTGGGGCCGCCACCGGACTTGCGCAGCTCGGACAGGTCCACCGGCACCGGCACGTACCCACGCTCGGCGAGCTTGCGGGCCAGCGCGGTCGCCTGCACGGGCAGGACGACGTTGCGGCCGTCCGACACCGCGTTCAGGCCCAACACGACCGCGTCCGCCTCCTCGGCGAGCACAGCGTCCGGGTACAGCTCGGCCAGCACCTGCCGGCTCTCCGGCGCGAATGCGTCCGGGTAGTAGGTGACGTTGTGCTCGTCCAGCACCGACAGGGCGGTGTCCAGGTGGTAGAAGCGCGGGTCGACCAGGTGGAGCGTCACGACCGGCCGGTCGACGTACTCCGCGAGTTCGCGGTGGGCCGCCGGGTCGGTACGGAAGCCGGTCCCGGCGAGGATGCGGTCCGGCGTGGTGAGCAGGTCGCCCTCGCCCTCGGCCACGGACAGCGGGAGGTACGCGTCGCGTACGCCGTGCTCGACTCCGTGGGTCTTGAACCACTCGAGGTAGCGGGTGGCCTCCGGCATCCGCTCCAGGTGCCGGAAGCGCGAGCCGAATGCCAGCCCGTCCACCACCACGGCGCCGTTCGCGGCGAACACCATGTCCGGGAGGCCCGGCGCGGGGTCGATCAGGCTCACCTCGTGACCGAGGTCGAGATAGGTCCGGCGAAGGCGCTCCCACTGGGCGATGGCCAGATCGGTGTCGACCGCGTTCTCCGGGTGCATCCACGGGTTGATCGCGTACTCGACGGCGAAGTACGTCGGCCGGCACATGAGGTAGTGCCGGCGGGTGGCGGTACGGGCGCTTTCGCGTGCGTGGCTGGGGTTGCCGGAACTGGCGGTCGTGGGCATCGAAGAACCTCCGCGGACATACGGACGGGGGCGCGAGCGGCCGCCGCGAACTTCCCTGCATCGAGCCTAGGTAGCCACCTACCCGTGACCCAACGCGTTCGGACTGCGCGTGGCCGGTGGTTCGTTGCGTGCTCGGCGCCGTTCACGGCGGATCGTTGCGTGGCCCGTCTGCCGACCGCACCGGGGCGGGTTTGTGCCCGCCAGAACCGCCGGTCCCCTACTTCTGGCCCGCCGCCTGGCCCGGCGTCTCCTGGCCGGTCAGCCCGGGCCGCTCCAGCAGCCGGGAGAGAACCAGCGAACTCCTCGTCCGGGCGACGTACGGCTCGGCGTTGATGCGTTCGAGGACCCGCTCGAAGTGCCCGATGTCGGCGGCGAGGATGTGCACCAGGGCATCCGCCTCGCCGGTCAGCGTGCAGGCCGCCACCACCTCCGGGAAGCGCGCCACCCCGGCCCGGATGGTCGCCGGCGAGGTCTTCCCCTGGCAGAACAACTCGACGTACGCCTCGGTGGTCCACCCGAGCGCGCGCGGGTCGACCTTCGCGGTGAACCCGGTCACCGCCCCCGCCTGACGGAGCCGGTCCACCCGGCGCTTCACCGCCGGCGCCGAGAGCCCGACCTGTCCCCCGATCTCGGCGAAGCTCGCCCGGCCGTCCTCGAGCAGCATGGCGACGATGCGTTCGTCCACGGGGTCAAGCCGCACGCTCGCTCCTCCTCGTTCCGGCGCAGGGTGCGGGTGCCCGCCGACTCGTCCGCCTGTTTTCGTCCAACCGCCCTGCGTCCAACCAGCCCTGCGTCCAACCGCCCTAAACTCTGCACCCGTGACCGGGTACCGCGCATCCGATCCCCCATCCGTTCCAGCCGGCGACGCCGCCCCCGTCGCCGATCCGGAGGCGCCTGGAACGTCTGCACCACCTCGGGTCGACTGCCGGGCCGCGATCCTCGTCAACGGTCTCCCCGCCTCCGGCAAGTCGACACTCGCCCCCCGGCTGGCCCGGGCGCTCGGCCTTCCGCTGTTCGCCAAGGACGTCATCAAGGAGACCCACGCGGACGTACTCGGCGTGGACCCGCCCGACGGCCGGCCCCAGCGGGCCTGGAACGCCGCCCTCGGGCGGGCGGCCAGCGAGACGATGTGGGCACTGCTCGCCGAGGCGCCCCTCGGAGCGGTACTGGAGAGTTCGTGGCGAGCCGACGTACGTCCGCTCGTCCAGGCCGGGCTGGACCGGGCGAGAGTGGCGCGGACGGTCGAGATCTGGTGCGACGTGCCCGCCGACGTCTCCTACGACCGCGACCGGGCCCGGTGGGCGAGCCGGCACCGGATCCACGGCGCCCGGATCTCCGAGGCGGAGTGGACGGCGATGGTCGCCGACGGCCGGCCGCTGGCGATCGGGCCGGTGCTGCGGGTGGACACCACCGGGCCGGTCGACGTCGACGCGCTGACCACCTGGTGTCGTACGCACCTGGCGTAGGGCACGGCCACCGCGGCTCCCGTACCTCCAATCAACCATGCCTGGTACGGCGAGAACAAGACTGCAGTTTTCCCTTCCAGGGCAGCAGAATCGCTGTCCATGACCTGGGATCCGTTCGGGACGATCGCCAACACGCTGTGGCTCGGCGGCGGGCAGTGGGCCGGCAAGTCGACGGTGGCCCGCATCCTCGCCCGCCGATGCGGAATCACGGCGTACCACTACGACTACCACGACGCCCGCGGGCACGACGCGCGCCGCGTCGCCGACCGGGCCGCGCGCGGTGAGCCGCTGACCGCGCCGGACCCGGACGAGGTGTGGGTCCGGCGTACGCCTGCCGAGATGGCGCGGGACGCGCTGGAGGAGTTCGGCCGGAGGTTCGAGTGGACGCTGGACGACCTGCGGGGACTGGTGTCCGGGCGGCCGATCCTCGCTGAGGGGTGGGGGCTGCGGCCCGAACTCGTCGGGCCACTGCTGGCGTCGCCGGACCGGATGCTGGTGATGGTGCCGACGGAGAGGTTCCGGCAGCACCAGTTACGCGCACTCCCCCGAGCCCGCAAGCTCGGCGTGTCCGTCGGCGATCCCGAACGCGCCCAGGCCAACCGGGTGGACCGGGACCGGCTGCTCGCGGAGTCGGCTGCCGGCGCCGCCCGCGAACGCGGGATACGCGTCCTGCGCGTGGACGGAAGCCTGGACGCCGACCAGGTGGCCACCGAGATCGCCGGCCACTTCGCGCCCTACCTGGCCCACCTGCGCTGACCGGGCCGAGAGGTGGACTGTGCGGGAGCGGCGGTCAGGAGATCTTGCTGCCCTCGGAGGATGCATCGGCGATCTCCTGCACCTCGGCCGGGCTGTGCCGGGGCGGGCGGGGGCCGCCGAGGCCCACGACGTGCATGATCTTGCCGGCGAGCAGGGCGACGAGCGTTCCCCCGACCGCGGCGATGAAGAACAGCCACCAGTTGCCGATCACGATCGCCAGACCGGCGACCACAGAGACGGCCAGCAGAAGCCCCACGGTCGTCCACGCCGCCGGGGTGTTGCCGTGGTGGGACTGGGTGGTGCTCTCGTGCTGGTGCTTGTCGCTGGTGTCGCTCATGTCGCTCATGGCCGACCCTCTCTTTCCGTGCCGTGCCTCATTGTGTCGCGGCCCCCGGTCACCGGCGAGCCGGGGTCGCCCGGTCGCGGGGCCGCCGGTCAGTCGCGCGGGCCGGGGTCGGTCGGGTCCTCGCCGCGGTCCAGGGCCGCCCAGGGGTCGTCGTCGGTACGCCTGGCGGCCGGGGCGTCGTACCGGCTGCCCATCGCGGGCCAGGTCCGTCCGCGCACCACCGCGAACACACCGCCGCCCACGATGAGTACGCCACCGGCCACCGCGAGCCAGGGCCAGGCCTCCACCGTCATCGTGGACGCCCGGGTGCTCCCTCCGCCGCCTCCGCTTCCCGCTCCGCCGGCGATCGCCCGGCGCACCGCCGCGTCCGCGACGGATGCGGTGCGGGTCCAGAACATCGCGCACGAGGCGACCGCGGCGGCTCCGGCCAGCGCGACCAGCGCACCGGCGACCTGGCGGCCGCGCCCTCTGGTGGCCAGCACCGCGAGCACTCCGGCGAGGCCGAGGTACCCGGCCGAGCGGACCAGCGGGGCCGCCTGCGCTCCGGTGACGGAGGTGCTCACCGCGGGGTAGTGGGGAATCGCCCACCGGGCCGCGAGCCAGGTGCGCCCGGCGGCCCACACGACCAGGGCCGCGCCGGCGAGCACCAGCGCGAGGGCGAGGAGGAACTGCCGCCGGGCGGCCGGCTTCGGCGCCTCGGAGCTCGCGGGAGTCGCGGGGTTCACGGAAGTCACGGTGTCCGGAACGTCTCCGCCACCGCCACCGCGCGCAGTGCGGCGGCCGCCTTGTTGCGGGTCTCGGCGTCCTCGGCCACCGGGTCGGAGTCGGCCACGATGCCCCCGCCGGCCTGGACGTACGCGACACCGTCGCGCAGCAGCGCGGTGCGGATCGCGATCGCGGCGTCCAGGTCACCGGCGAAGTCGAGGTAGCCGACCACCCCGCCGTACAGCCCGCGCCTGGTGGGTTCGAGCTTCTCGATAATCTCCATCGCCCGCGGTTTCGGCGCACCGGACAGGGTGCCGGCCGGGAAGCAGGAGCACAGGGCGTCGAAGGCGGTCCGGCCCGGTGCCAGCCGGCCGACCACGGTGGACTCCAGGTGCATGACGTGGCTGTACCTGCGTACGGTCATGAAGTCGACCACCTCGACGCTGCCCGGCGCGCAGACCCGGCCGAGGTCGTTGCGGCCCAGGTCGACCAGCATCAGGTGCTCGGCGCGTTCCTTCTCGTCGGCGAGCAGCTCCTGTTCCAGCGCGTGGTCCTCCTCCGGGGTGGCACCACGCGGCCGGGTGCCCGCGATCGGGTGCGTCAGCGCCCGCTCGCCGGTCACCGTCACCAGCGCCTCCGGGCTGGAGCCCACGATGTCGAAGTCGCCGAAGCGCAGCAGATACATGTACGGCGACGGGTTGGAGAAGCGCAGCACGCGGTAGATGTCGAACGCCCGGGCCGTCGTCGCCCGCTCGAACCGCTGCGACACGACCACCTGGAACGCCTCGCCGGCGTGGATCTCCTCCTTGGCCTGCTCGACCGCCGCCATGTGCTCCTCGGCGGAGCGGCGGCGTTCGTAGGCGGGCGCTGCCTGCAGGTCGGCGGCCGCCACGAACGACGGCGTCGGCTGGGCGAGCGCCTTGGTCATCGCGTCCAGCCGCTGCACGGCGTCGGACCAGGCCTGGTCGACGCGCTCGCCGGTGTCGTCCCAGTTGACCGCGTTGGCGATCAGCAGCAGCGTGCCGTCCACGTGGTCCAGCACCGCGAGGTCGGTGGCCAGCATCAGCGCCAGCTCGGGCAGCCCCAGGTCGTCGGTGGTGAGGTCGGGCAGCCGCTCGAGCCGGCGTACCGCGTCGTAGCCGATGTAGCCGACGAGACCGCCGGTCAGCGGGGGCAGGCCGGGGAGGTTGGGGGTGTGCAGCCGGGCCACCGTCTCCTGCACCGCGGCCAGCGGGTCGCCGCCCTCGGGCAGCCCCACCGGCGGGTTTCCCAGCCAGTGGGCCTCACCGTTGCGTTCGGTCAGCACCGCGGCGGAACGGACGCCGACGAAGGAGTACCTCCCCCACACCCCGCCGTGCTCGGCCGACTCGAACAGGAACGTGCCCGGCTCGTCGCGGGCCAGCTTGGCGTAGACGCCCAGGGGTGTCTCGGCGTCGGCGAGCAGCTTGCGGGTCACCGGGATCACCCTGCGCCCGGGCGCGAGGTCGCGGAACCCGGCGAGGTCGGGGGTGGTGGCGCCGAGGGACGTCATGGCCGGACCTCCCCGTCCGCGGCGGCCGGTGTGCCCACCTTCGCCGGCAGCAGACCGTCGTCGAAGCAGGTGCGGGTGCCGGTGTGGCAGGCCGGGCCCTCCTGGTCGACCCGGACCAGGAGCGTGTCGCCGTCGCAGTCCAGCCGGACCTCCTTCACCCACTGCCGGTGACCGGAGGTCTCCCCCTTCACCCAGTACTCCCGGCGGCTGCGGCTCCAGAACGTCGACCGGCCCGAGGTCAGCGTGCGGTGCAGCGCCTCGTCGTCCATCCAGCCGACCATCAGCACCTCGCCGGTGTCGTGCTGCTGGACCACCGCGACCACCAGGCCGTGGTCGTCGCGTTTGAGCCGGTCTGCGACCTCGGGGGCGAGTGCGGTGCGCACACCGGGATCGGTATCGGGGTCGGCACTGGTGGCCGCGCTGGGGTCGGCGCTGGGCATGCCCGCCATTGTTCCCGGTGCCACCGACGGCGGGCGCGACGGGTCGTGACCGCCACCGCACCGAGCCGGGCATAGCGGTACGAACGCCGGTCCGCCACCGGTCCGCCACCGGTCCGCCACCGGTTCGCCACCGGTTCGCCACCGAATTCGCTCTCGCCCGGAAGGCTGGTCGGAGCCGGTGATCGGCATGTCGGCGGGCCGTGGCAGTCTGCCCGCCATGGCGAATTCGGTGGTGCACTTCCACTCCTCGTTCGAACCCGGTGAGCCGCGTCCCGACCTGACGGGCGGCGGCGACGTTCAGGCCTCCGGCGGGCTCACCGTGGAGGTCGCGGGCGGGCCTGCCCACGCACCGGCCGCCAAGCCCGGCGTCGGCTTCTCCGGCCGGCACGCGCTCCGCTACACCGCCGACGGGGCGAGCTCGGCTCCGCGCACCGTCACGTTGTTCACCGTGGACATCGGGGTGGGGCCCGACACCGAGCTGTCCTACGTCCTGTTCCCGGAGTTCGGCGACCTGACCTACGCGGCGACCTACACCGCGGTCGACCTGGAGTTCGCCGACGGCACCCGGCTCAGCGACCTCGGCGCCCGCGACCAGTACGCCCAGCCCGTCGACGCGGCCGCCCAGGGTGCTGCCCGCATGCTCTACGCCGACCAGTGGAATCTCCGGCGGATCGCGGTCGGCGCCGTCGCTGCCGGCCGCCGGGTCACCGCCGTCCTGCTCACCCACCACCGGCCCGACGGCGCCGCGAAGACCGACGCGACCGTGCCGTCGCGGGGCTGGGTGGACGACATCGTTCTCGCCGAACGCGCCCGGCCCGCCGAGGAGCCGCGCCGGCTGTCCGACCACGTGGTCACCACCCGCGGCACGCACTCCAGCGGCGCGTTCTCCCGGGGCAACAACATCCCGGCCACGGCGGTGCCGCTGGGATTCAACTTCTGGACGCCGGTCACCGACGCGGGCTCGCTGCGCTGGGAGTACGAATACCACCGCGGCAACGACGACGAGAACCGCCCGCGCCTGCAGGCCCTGGGGCTGAGCCACCAGCCCAGCCCGTGGATGGGCGACCGGCACACGTTCCAGGTGATGCCGTCCAGCGCCGCCGGCACCCCCGACGCCGACCGCGCCGCGCGGGCGCTGGCGTTCGGCCACGACAACGAGATCGCCCGCCCGCACTGGTACTCCGTCACCTTCGACAACGGCCTGGTCGCCGAGATCGCCCCGGCCGACCATGCGGCGATGTTCCGGTTCACGTTCACCGGGCCCACCTCCACGCTGCTCTTCGACAACGTCGATGCCGACGCCGCGGTGAGCGTCGATCCGGAGACCGGTGTGCTGACCGGCTACACCGACACCGGCAGCCGGCGGTCCAACGGCGCGAGCCGGATGTTCGTGTACGCGGAGTTCGACCGGCCCGTGGTCGAGTCCGGCCGACCCGACGGCGTGGGCGAGCGTGCGCAGGCGGCGGCGTACGCGAGGTTCGACCCGGCCGGCGAGCGGACGGTGACCATGCGGATCGCCACCTCGCTGATCAGCCTGGAGCAGGCACGCCACAACCTCGCACTGGAGATCGCGCCCGGCGACACCTTCGAGGACGTCCGCGAACGCGCCCAGCGGCAGTGGGACGACACCCTCGGCGTGATCGAGGTGGAAGGGGCGAGCGAGGACCAGCTCACCACGCTGTACTCCAACCTCTATCGGCTGTACCTGTATCCCAACTCCGCCCACGAGAACACCGGCACCGCGCAGGTGCCCATCTACGCGCACGCCGTGCAGGCGGCGACGTCCGCGCCGCCGAGCGGCCCCACCCGGACAGGTGCCGACGTCGTTCCCGGCAAGGCGTACGTCAACAACGGCTTCTGGGACACCTACCGCACCACCTGGCCGGCCTACGCCCTGTTCACCCCCGGGCTGGCCGGTGAACTGGTGGAGGGGTTCCTCCAGCAGTACCGCGACGGCGGCTGGGTGGCCCGCTGGTCCTCCCCCGGCTACGCCGACTGCATGGTCGGCACCAGTTCCGACGTGGCCTTCGCCGACGCCTACTGCAAGGGCATCGAGGGCTTCGACGCCTGGGCGGCCTACGAGTCGGCGGTGAAGAACGCCACCGTCCGCCCGCCCAACCCGTTCGTCGGCCGCAAGGGCATGGAGCGTTCGCCGTTCCTCGGCTACACGCCGGTGGAGGCGACCGAGGAGGCGATGTCGTGGTCGATGGACGGCTACATCAACGACTTCGGCATCGCCATGATGGCCGGGCAGCTGGCCCGCGACGTGGGGCCCGACGACGCCCGCTACTCCCGGTTGCGCGAGGAGGAGGAGTACTTCCGCCGGCGTGCGCTCGGCTACGTCCACCTGTTCGACCCGGCGGTCGGCTTCTTCCAGGGCCGGCACGGCGACGGTTCGCGGCGGCTGTCACCGCAGGAGTTCGACCCGCGGGTGTGGGGCTTCGACTACACCGAGACCAACGCCTGGAACATGGCGTTCCACGTTCCGCACGACGGCGCCGGCCTCGCCTGGCTCTACGGCGGGCGGGAGGCGCTCGCGCGCAGATTGGACGAGTTCTTCGCCACCCCGGAGACCGGTGAGGAACGGTTCAAGGGTTCCTACGGCACCGTCATCCACGAGATGACCGAGGCCCGCGACGTACGCATGGGGATGTACGGCCACAGCAACCAGCCGGCCCACCACATCGCCTACATGTACACCTACGCCGGACGGCCGGCGCGCACCCAGGAGAAGGTGCGCGAGGTGCTCAACCGGCTCTACCTCGGCAGCGAGCTCGGGCAGGGCTACTGCGGCGACGAGGACAACGGTGAGATGTCGGCGTGGCAGGTGTTCAGCGCGCTCGGGTTCTACCCGCTGCAGATGGGCAGCCCCCGCTACGCGATCGGCTCGCCGTTGTTCACCCGGGCGACCGTGCACCTGGAGTCCGGCGCCGACCTGGTGATCAGCGCACCGGACAACGACGCGGGCAACATCCACGTGCAGGGCCTCACCGTGGACGGTGTGCCCTACGACCGGGCCTGGCTGCCGCACGACCTGCTCGCCAAGGGCGGCGTGCTGGAGTTCGCCATGGGGCCCGAGCCGTCCGACTGGGCGAGCGGACCCGACGCCGCACCGCCGTCGCTCACCGAGCCCGGCGAGGCACCCGCACCTCTCGTCGACGTCACCCGGCCCAGCGCGGGCACGGCCCGGGCGAGCGAGGGCGTGGACGCCGAGTACCTGTTCGACGACAGCTCGGCCGGCTCGGTGACGTTCACCGGCACCCAGCGGTGGGTGTCGTACGAGCTGGCGGCACCGGCCCGGGTTGCCTTCTACACGCTCACCTCCGCGGTGGAGAACGCCGGCGCGGCCCCCACGGCGTGGGTGCTCGCCGGCTCCCGGGACGGGACCAGCTGGGAGGTTCTGGACACCAGGAGCGGGGAGGAGTTCGCGTGGCCGGTGCACACCCGGCCGTTCCGGGTAGCCACGCCCGGTGACTACACCCACTACCGGCTCGACCTCGCGCCGGCGCCCGAGAACGCGGCCGGCGGCGAGCCGGTGGCCCTCGCCCAGGTGGAACTGCTGGCCTAGCGTCTGTCCCGGCCCAGGATCCAGCCCAGATCCGGGCGTGAGCCGGCGGGCGGAGGAGACACGCGTCAGGTAGCCGACTTCGAGTCGGGCGCGAGCGCCCTACGATCGGGGCATGACTGATCACGCCCGCGCCGAACGCCGAGCGCTCGCCGACCTGCTGGACACGCTGGGGCCGGACGCGCCCACCCTGTGCGCCGACTGGACGACGTCCGACCTCGCCGCCCACCTGGTGATCCGGGAGAGTGACCCGCTCGGTGCCGCGGGCATCCTGCTGCCGCCCCTCGCCGACAAGACGAAGGAACACATGGCCGGCCTCGTCGGGCGGCTCGGCTACACCGGGGTGGTCGACCGCTTCCGACAGGGTCCGCCCACGTGGTCCCCGGCGCGGCTGCCGGTGGTGGACCGTGCGGCCAACACGGTGGAGTTCTTCGTCCACCACGAGGACGTGCGGCGTGCCCAGCCGGACTGGACCCCGCGCGACCTGCCGAACGACTTCGAAAACCTCCTGTGGCGGCGGGTCGGCAGCGCCGGGCGGATGCTGTTCCGCCGGTCCGCGGCCGGAGTGCTGGTGGCCCGCCCCGACGGCGCCACCGCCCGGGTCCGCAAGGGCGAGCCGACCGCCGTGCTGTCCGGGCGCCCGAGCGAGATCACGTTGTACATGTTCGGGCGCAGGGGTGCGTCCCGGGCCGAGGTCGGCGGTCCGCCGGCGGCTGTCCAGGCGCTGGCCCACGCCCCGCTGGGCGTCTGACGGCCCGACCGCCCCACGTGGGCGGCGAGCCGTCGCCGTCCCTGGGCGGACGACGCCCCGGCACCGCCCGGGCGCCCGCGAGTCCCGGCGGCCAGGTGTAACCTTCGGGCGGCAGCGACACAAGAAACACAGGCCAGCAGGACAGCAGTAGCGACAGACAACAGCAGACGACAGGGGAGCGCGGAAGCGCTGAGAGTGCGGGGCCGCCAGAGATGGCGCCGCCCGCAGACCCTCGAACCTGATCTGGGTAATGCCAGCGCAGGAAGTCGGTCTGTCCGTTCGTCACCGGGCCCGTGCCCGGCCGATCGACCGATCGGGCGGTGCGGAGCCCCGCGGCGAGTCGGACCCGTGGCACTCAGGCCGCGTCTCCTCCCCGGTACAGGGAGGACGTTCATGACCCAGGATGTGACCTCGACCGCGACCCGCGGTCAGCGACCTGTCGACCGGCGGTGGCGCACCGTCGACATCGTGGTCGCCGCCGTGGTCGCGGTGGCGTTCGGCGTGGTGTTCGGCGCCTGGAACGCCCTGTGGGCGGCGCTCGGCCCCGTGTTCACCGGCTTCCCGCCCGGTCAGGCCGTGATGTACGGCATGTGGCTGCTCCCCGGCGTCCTCGGCGGCCTGCTGATCCGCAAGCCCGGCGCCGCGGTGTTCACCGAACTCGTCGCCGCCGCCGTCTCGGTCTACTTCGCCGCGCCCTCGCCGTTGGCGATCATCCTGTACGGACTGGTCCAGGGCCTGGCCGCCGAACTCGTCTTCGCGGCGTTCCGTTACCGCCGCTGGCGGCTGCCGGTGGCGCTGCTCGCCGGTGCGGTCGCGGGGGTGGTCCCGGCCGTCATGGACAACGTGCTCTACAACCTCAAGTGGGCGCCGACCTGGCAGCTCGTGTACGGCGTGCTCGTGGTGGTGAGCTCGCTCGTCATCGCCGGGGCCGGCTCGTTCGCCCTCGTCCGCACCCTCGCCGCCACCGGCGTCCTGGCACCGTTCGCGTCCGGCCGGGAGCAGACATCCCGGTGAGCGCGTCGGCGACGGCCTCGCTGCCCGCCGCGTCCGGGCCCGGCTCCGCACTGGCGGTCCGGGCCCGTGGGTGGTCCTTCCGGTACGCCGGCCGGCAGACGTGGGCGGTCCGCGATCTCGATCTCGACGTCGAGCCCGGCGAGCGGGTGCTGCTCGCCGGCCCGTCCGGTGGGGGCAAGAGCACCCTGCTCACCGGCCTGGCCGGTCTGCTGGACACCGAACAGTCCGCCGACGTCGAGGGCACCCTGCTGGTCGGTGGGTCGCCACCGCCGCAGGTACGCGACCGGATCGGCCTGGCGTTCCAGGATCCCGAGACGCAGCTGGTGATGGCCCGGGCCGGCGACGACGTGGCGTTCGGGCTGGAGAACCGCGCCGTGCCCACCGAGCGCATCTGGCCGCGGGTCGACGACGCGCTCGCGCTGACCGGTTTCCCGTACGGCAGGGACCATCCGACCGGGCGGCTGTCGGGCGGGGAGAAGCAACGGCTCGTTCTGGCCGGGGTGGTGGCGCTGCGCCCGGACCTGATCCTGCTGGACGAGCCGACCGCCAACCTCGACCCCGACGGGGCGGCGCTCGTACGCCAGGCCGTCGACCAGGTGGTCGCGGCCACCGGAGCGACGCTGGTCGTGGTCGACCACCGGGTCGGCGACTGGCTGCCGCTGGTGGACCGGGTGGTGGTGCTCCGCTCCGGCGGCGGCGTCCTCGCCGACGGCAGCCCGGAGAAGGTCTTCGCCACCGACCACGCGTCGCTCGCCGCGGCCGGTGTGTGGATCCCGGGCGAGCTGCCGGCACCCCGGCGGCCGCCTGCCCCGACCACCCCGACCACCTCGACCACCTCGACCGGCTCGCCCGCGCCGGCCGCTCCGGCTGCCTCGGCCGAGCTGCTCACCGCTGCATCGGTCAGCTACACCTACCCGGCCGCGGACCGGCCCGCCCTCACCGGTGCCGACCTGCGGCTGTCCGCCGGTGAGGTGGTCGCGGTCTCCGGCGCGAACGGCTCAGGGAAGTCGACTCTCGCCATGCTGACGGCCGGGTTGCTCGCCCCGTCGTCGGGCGAGGTGACCGTCGCCCCCGAGCTGTCGTCCGGCCGGTCCCCCAGCCTCGCCGGCGGCCGTCGGCCACTGCACCGCTGGCGGGCGGCCCAGCTGGTACGCGCGGTGGGCACGGTCTTCCAGGATCCCGAGCACCAGTTCCTCACCGCGAGCGTGCGGGCCGAGCTCGCCCTCGGGCCCCGGCTGGCGGGCCTGTCCCCCGAGGACACCGGACGCCGGGTGGACGAACTCCTGCACCGGCTCGCCCTGGACCACCTCGCCGACGCGAACCCGTTCACCCTGTCCGGCGGGGAGAAGCGGCGGCTGTCGGTGGGCACCGCGCTGGCGGCCGGTCCGCGGGTGCTCGTCCTGGACGAACCGACGTTCGGGCAGGACCGGCGTACCTGGGGTGAGCTGGTCGACCTGCTCGCCGAGCTGCGCGACGGCGGCCACGCCATCTGCTGCGTGAGCCACGACCGCGACCTGATCGCCGCGCTCGGCGACCGGGAGATCCGCGTACGGTCCGGGCGGGTGATCGGGTGAGCGTCCTCGCCGAGCCGATCGTCACCGACCCGAACGCCCCGGTCACCCGGCTGAACCCGGTCACCAAGATCGTGGCCGCGTTCGTGATCCTGGCCGGGCTGCTGCTCACCGCCGACGCGGTGACGCCGGCCCTCGTCCTCGGCGCCGAGCTGGTCGCCATCGCCGCGGCCGGCCTGCGGTGGCGGACGTTTCTCCGCCGGCTGGTGCTGCTGTTCGTCACCGTCGCCGGGCTCGCGGTGTCCACCCTGCTGTTCACCGACCAGACCGGCGGCACGGTGTGGCTGTCGGCCGGGCCGCTGCACCTGTCCAGCCAGAGCCTGCTGGCCGCCGTGTCGGTGGTGACCCGGGTGCTCGCCATCGCACTGCCGGGCATCGTGGCGTTCGCCTCCACCGACCCCACCGAGTTCGCCGACGCGCTGGTGCAGCACTTCCGTACGCCACCTCGGTTCACCTTCGGCGCGCTGGCGGCGTTCCGGCTGCTGCCGGTGCTGGGCGACGAATGGCGGACCTTGCTGCTCGCCCGCCGCGCGCGGGGCCTGGACGCCGGGCGGTCGCCCGTACGCCGGGCACGGTTGTTCGCCTCGGGCGTGTTCGCCCTGCTGGTGGTGGCGATCCGGCGTGGGGTCCGGCTGGCGACCGCGATGGAGTCGCGCGGCTTCACCGACCGGCCAGGCCGCACCCTCGCCCGGCCCCGGCCACTGCGCCGGGCGGACTGGGTGGTCGTCGCCGGCACGGTCGCGGTCGTGGCGGGCGCCACAGCGGTCAGCCTGGCGCTGGGCACCTGGCGGTTCCTGTTCTGGTAGCCGGCGCGCATCGGGACGAGGAGCCCGAGCCACCGGAGCCTTGTACCCCTGACATCTGTCACGGGTCCGGCCCGCCCGACCCACACGGGGCCGGCGGACTCACTTTCGCCACACTGAGCGGGTGACCATCGCCGAGAACCCCGGCTCGCCCGCCCCGAGCGGTCCACCCGAACTCGAGCTCCGTCCACCCCGGCACCGCGTCGCTCCCCGCGCGAGGCGCTACTGGGCGGCCCGCGCGGGCGCCGGCTGGCTGCTGCTGCTCGCCGTACAGACCGTGTGGTGGATCCTCGCCGGCGGCGGCGCCACCGGCTGGCGGGTGGCCGGAGTCGTGGCGACCGTCGTTCTGGGCGCCGCGCACGTGACGGTGATGCCCCGGTGGCGATACCACGTACACCGCTGGGAGGCCACCGGCGAAGCCGTCTACACCCAGTCCGGATGGTTCGACCAGGAACGCCGGATCGCACCGGTGTCCCGGATCCAGACGGTGGACAGCGAACGCGGCCCGCTGGAGCAGCTCTTCGGCCTGTCGAACGTCACCGTGACCACCGCCTCGGCCGCCGGGCCGCTGAAGATCCACGGCCTGGACCGCGACACCGCGGAGCGGCTGGTCGACGAGCTCACCGCCACCACCCAGGCCAACCAGGGAGACGCGACGTGACGGAGCTCGGCAACCCGCCCAGCACCGCCGCGACCGCGACCGACACCGCGGGCTGGCGCCGGCTCAGTCCGCGGATGCTCGCGGTCCACCCCGTTCAGGAGCTCGTTCGGTCCTTCCCTGCCCTCCTCGGTGCTTTGGTGGCCGGAACCAGCAGCGGGCACGGCCCCTTGTGGGGCCTGGTCGGTCTGGTCCTGGTGATCGGTCTGGGAACGCTGCGGTGGTTCACCACGACGTACCGCATCTCCCCCGCACACGTGCAGGTGCGCCGCGGCCTGCTGCGCCGCCGGGTGCTCACCGTTCCGCGTGACCGCGTCCGCACCGTCGACGTCACCGCGAACGCGATGCACCGGGTGGTGGGGCTGGCCCGGGTCGAGATCGGCACCGGCCGTTCGGACCGCAGGGGCGAGAACGGGCTGAAGCTGGACGCCCTCGCCGGCGCGGACGCCCGCCGCCTGCGCGAGGAGCTCCTCCACCGCCTCCCGCCCGCCGCCGCTCCGGCGGCCGGCCCGGCGCCTGCGACCGCTCCGGCGGCCGGTCCGGCACCCGCGACCACACCCCCACCGGCACCCGAGGACGCGCCGGCGACGACGCCGCGCCCACGCCCGGCCCCGGCGCCGGTGAGCACACCGGAGCAGGAGACCAGGCTGGCCACCCTGGACCCGCGATGGGTGAGGTACGGGCCGTTCACGCTGTCCGGGCTGCTGACCATCGGCGTGGTCCTCGGCTTCGGCTCCCGTGCGGTGTCGGAGGCGAAGATCGACCTGAGCAAGATCGGCCCGGTCCACCGGCTCCTGGACCAGGTGCGCGGCGCGGGCTGGCTGGTGGGAGCCGTGGAGGTGGTCGTCCTCCTGCTGGTCGTCTGCGTCCTCGCGTCCACGCTGGCCTACGTCCTCGCGTTCTGGAACTACCGGCTCACCCGGCATCCGGGCGGGACCCTGCACGTCAACCGAGGCCTGATCACCACCCGCGCCACCAGCATCGAGGAGCGCCGGATGCGCGGCGTCGAACTCAGCGAGCCGCTCTCCCTGCGTCTCGCCGGCGGGGCGCGGTGCATCGCCATCGCCACCGGGCTACGTGTCGGCCGGGGCGCCGAACGCGGCGGGTCGCTGCTGCTTCCCCCGGCGCCGCGCAAGGTCGCCCTGCGGGTGGCCGGGGATGTGTTCGGCGGCGTCGAGCCGTACGTCACGCCGCTCGTCCCGCACGGGCCGCAGGCGGTGCGCCGCAGGTTCACCCGGGCGCTCGGGCTGACCGCGCTCCTGGTCCTCGCGCTGGCCGCGCTGCACGAGGTCGCCGGACTTCCGGCGTGGGTGTGGCAGGCGTGGCTGGTGCTGCTCCCCTGCGCGGCGCTGGTCGCGGCGGACCGGGCGCGCAGCCTCGGCCACGCGCTGCGCGACGGTGTGCTGGTCTGCCGGTTCGGTTCGCTCGTACGCCGCCGCAACGTACTGACCTGTGACGGCGTACTGGGCTGGAACCTCCGGCAGTCGTTCTTCCAGCGCAGGGTCGGGTTGACGACGCTGGTGGCCACGACCGCGGCCGGCCGGCAGCACTACGAGATCCCGGACGTCGACACCGCCGAGGCGGTACGGGTGGCCGACGCCGCCGTGCCCGGGCTGCTCACGCCGTTCCTGGTCCACGCCCACAGCTCAGAACGCCAGGAGCGGCCGGAGCGCCGGGCGCATTGACGAACGTCACTCGTCCGGGGTCTCGCTGAGCACACGTTCGGCGGCCCGCACGAAGTAGGAGACCGAGTCGGCCGGGCTGAGCGCCATCGCCCGCAGGTGGTCGAACGCCAGGCTGTGGCGATAGACCTCGGCGTGACTCTCGACGTAGCGGTTGGCGGTCATGGTCTCGACGTACACCGCCTCCGGCTCGTGCGGGTTGGGAAACTCGAGGATGTCGAACGACCCGGCGCTGGACGGGTGCGCTCCCGCCGAGACCGGCAGCACCTGCACCGTCACGGTGCCCCGTTCGGCGTACTCCCGCAGCCGGTCGTACTGCTCTGCCATCACCTTGGCCGACCCGACCAACCACGTCAGCGCGGGCTCGGCGATGACCAGCCAGAACCGCAGCGGGTCCGCCTCGCGGGCCAGCAGGCGCTGCCTGGTCATCCGGGCCTCCACCCGGCGGTCGATCTCGGAGGGTGAGGAGAGGCCCATCGTGGCGCCGCGGATGATCTCGCGGGCGTAGGCCTCGGTCTGCATCAGACCGTGGATCACGTGCGCACTGTAGGAGCGCATGCCGGCGAGCTGCGCCTCGAGCTCGATGTAGTCGACGTAGTCGCTGGGCAGGAACTCCGCGTAGGCGTCCCACCAGCCCTTGGTGCGCGCCGTCCTGGTCTTGCTGAGGATCGCCGTGCGGCGGCCCTCCTCGACGTTGTACAGGTCGAGGAGGAGGTTGAGGTCCTTCAGGCTGACCCCGACGATCGCGGTCTCGATCCGGCTGATCTTGGCGACCGACCAGCCGGTCCTCGCGGCAACCTCCTCCAACGTCACCTGGGCACGTTCGCGGAACATCCGTAGCTCCGCGGCGAGCCGGCGGCGCTGGATCGTGGGCGGTTTCGTACTCGGCATGCGTCTTCCCCGTTTGGCGTTGCTGGAAGGAGTTTGGTCATTCGATATTGCGGGAAGTAGTCCGTCTTCGCACCAGGTTCAGCCGAACCCGGACCGCACGACACAAGTGCAAATTTACGCATTGGTGTTGTCGGTGGCGTCGCTCGGGATTACGGTCGACTCAGGATCGTGCACCCAGAGCTATCACTCCACGGGGGAGGTTCGTGCGATGGCAAGCACACCCGAGCCTCTGGGGCATTCGGGCTGGTTACCGACTTCGTACCCCGATCTCGGTCACCTCCCACCCCAGCATCACCGGCCTCCGCGGCCGGAAACCGAGACAGACACCGAGATCGCCACCGGGATCGACACCGAGGTCATCGCCGCCGTCGACCCCGAGGCGCTCACCGAGGCACTGACCGAACTGGATCACCGCGCGAGAGATCTCGCGTCGATTCACCGACCGGACCGGGACCCGATCCGCTGGCACCGCCGCTGGGGTTCGCTCCCCTGGCTCGGGCACGACCGTCCGCCGCTGTGCGTCTTCTGCCGCCGGCCGTGGCGGTGTCCGCCCGCCGCCTGGGCGCACGCCCAGCTGTCCACCCCGAGGTGCTCCGCCCCCGAGCACCCCCGCCAGGAGGCCCCCTGATGTCCACCCCTCCACCCGGACCCGCACCGAGCACCGTCGTGTCGCGCGCCGTCATGGCCGGCGACGACATGTCGGACGGCAATGCGTCCAGTGCACCCACCGAGGAGGAACGCCCCATCGTCACCGCCACCGGGCCACGCGCCGGCACCCCCACCGGTTCGCCCTCGCGCTCGCGTTCGGGACCCGAAGACCTCTCGCAGCGCGCACCGCGCAGGCTGCGGATCGACCCGGGCCAGCCCCTCGGCGCGGACGCCGCTCCCGCGTCCTACGACAGCGTGGTGGCGGTCGAACCTGTCCCCACGGTGCCGTACGCCTGGGTCCAGCTCGTCCGCCCGGGCGGACGGCTGACCGTGTCGTGGCGCAACCCGTTCGCCGGCTCGGTCGAGGCGCACCTCACCGTCACCGAGGACGGCCGGGCCACCGGGCACTTCGTCGGCTGGAGCGGCGCACCGGATCCGTGCGCGCCGGCGTCGATGGTGGCCGAGGCCGAAGGCGCGGTGCCGTGGTACCACACCACGACGAGCCTCGACCCGGACGCGATCTGGGAGGACCCGGCGGCATTGTTCGGGCTCGGCATCCGGCTGCCGAACCTGCGCTGGGCGCGCACCGGGCCGGGCAGGCACCAGACGGGCAGGCACCAGACGGGCCGGCACCAGGCGGGCCCCCCGGCCGGAGCCGCCTCGCCGGGCACCGCCCCGATCCGGCACTGGGTGTACGACGACACCTCCTGCGCGTCGGCCCTACGGCTGCCCTCCGGCGAGGTCCGGGTCGAACAACACGGCCCGCGGCTGCTGTGGCGCGAGGTCGAGTCGGCGTTCCGGTGGTGGGAGGAGCAGGGCCGGCCGACGTTCGAGCGGTTCGGGCTGAGCGTGACGTCGTTCGGCCAGTTCGCCTGGCTGGGCCACCGTTGCTCCGGTCGCATCTGGCGCCTCTGACTCTGCTCGTGGCGGGGCGCCGGTCGACGGCGCCCCCGCCGTCCGCAGGTTCACGCTCCGTCCCGGTTTGCGAGGCGCTCGGGGCGGACACAATTCGTGGCATCTCGCACACTCTGTGCGACGCCTCGTGCACGCCACTCCCGCCCGGGGGAACGACGAACCATGGATCCCTCCGTTCGGCACAGCCGGACCGCCACCCGTCCCGTCGCACGTTCGGGCAGCAGCCTCCACCGCCGGCGCGGCCCGGGGCCCGACCGCGCGGTGCGGCCCGACCGCGGTCCACGACGCGGCACCAGAGGCCACCTCGTCGAGCACGAGGAGCCCCTCGACGTCAGCGTGATCCTGCCCTGTTTCAACGAGGAGCAGCACGTGATGGCCGAGATCGAGCGCACCGTGGCCGCGATGGAGACCAGCGGTTACAGCTACGAGATCCTGGCGATCGACGACGCCTCCACCGACGACACGCTGAAGGTCCTGCGGTCGGCGGAGGACCGGTTCACTCGACTGCGGGTGATCGCGTTCGCCATGAACGGCGGCTCCGGGACGGCCCGCCGGATCGGCACCCAGCAGGCCCGCGGCGACATCGTGGTGTGGACCGACGCCGACATGTCCTACCCCAACGAACAGATCCCCGAGCTGGTCGGCGTCCTCGAGCAGGACCCGACCATCGACCAGGTGGTGGGTGCACGCACCAGCGAACAGGGCTCGCACCGTTTCATGCGGGTGCCGGCGAAGTGGATGATCCGCAAGATCGCCGAGGGGCTGACGAACACCCGGATCCCCGACCTCAACTCCGGCCTGCGGGCGTTCCGCCGCGAGGTCTCGCTGCCGTACCTCCGGCTGTTGCCGGCCGGATTCTCCTGCGTCACCACGATCACCATGGCGTTCCTGCACAACCAGCACGGCATCAGGTACGTCCCGATCCCGTACGCCAAACGGTCTGGCACGTCGAAGTTCCACTTCGTGAAGGACGCCTACCGCTACATCCTCCAGGTGCTGCGGATGGTGATGTACTTCAACCCGCTGAAGGTGCTGATGCCGCCGTCGCTGGCGCTGCTGACCCTGGGCAGCGGGAAGGCGGTGTACGACGTGGTCGCCAATCCCGTACGGCTGGCCAGCAACACCCTGCTGATCCTGCTGACCGGGCTGATCATCGCCTCGCTGGCGCTGCTGGCCGACCTGATCGTGCGCTCGCGGACCTGACAGATGGCCGAACCCCTTCCGGACGCGGCCCGCGGGACCGCCGACCGCGCCGGCGCCGGTACGTCCACGGATCCGGGCGGCGCCGCTCACGAACACGTGGCGATCCGTCCGCCGCAGCGCGACGCCACCGGTGAGG
This sequence comes from Actinopolymorpha sp. NPDC004070, assembly GCF_040610475.1. NCBI lineage: Bacteria > Bacillati > Actinomycetota > Actinomycetes > Propionibacteriales > Actinopolymorphaceae > Actinopolymorpha > Actinopolymorpha sp. NPDC004070. The sequence goes on from NZ_JBEXMJ010000004.1 coordinate 128,595, forward strand.
CCGCCCTGATGACGCTGCGCCGGGCGGTCGCGGTGGCCACCGACTGCCTGCTCGGTCTGACGGTCGTCGTGGTCGCGGTGCTCTACCGGCTGCCGCCGATCCCGTCCGACCCGATCAACTACCTCGTCGCCGCGCGGAACTTCCCGCACCATCCGGTGGGCGCCATCGAGCACCAGTACCTCCGCATCGGCCTGGTCCTCCCCCTCCGCCTCACCTATGACCTCTTCGGCTACTCCCAGGTGGCCTATCTCGTCGTACCCATCCTCGCGGCGCTCCTGCTCGTCATGAGCGTGCACGCCCTCGGCAGCCTGCTGTTCAATCGGTACGTCGGTGTGGCCGCCGCACTGCTGACGCTGACCAACTCGGTGGTGTTCCCCGACCTGACCCAGCCGGGTCCCGACGTGCCGGCGGCCGCCCTCCTGGTCACCGCGTTCGTCCTCGCCCTCGCGCTGCGGCAGCGCCGGCCGTGGCCCTGCGCGACCCCGCGGCGCGAGGTCGGCGTCCTGCTCGCGATCGGTGGGCTGCTCGGCTGGAGCTATCTGTGCCGCGAGTACGTCGTCTTCTGCTGGCCGGCGGTTCCGCTGCTGCTCCTTCACCGGCTCCCGTGGCGGCGGCTGCTGTGGATCGTCGTCCCGCTGGCGGTCGTCGCGATCGGCGAGGCGATCCTCGGGTGGCTGACCTTCCACGACCCGCTGGCCCGCCTGCACGCCTCGAGCAGCCATGGTTCCGGGCCGCCGATAGCAACCGACTACCTCGACCAGGCCCGCTCCTGGTACCTCCTCCGCTTTCCGGAGATCCTGCGGTCCTCACCGGAGGGATGGTGGCTGCGGATGACGGCCGTCGCCGCGATCGCGGGGACCGTGTTCTCCCGGCGGCTGAGGTTCCTGGGGGCGTGGGCCGCACTGTTCTTCCTGCCGCTGGTGATCCTGGGCGGCTGGGCGAACCCGCACGCACCGATGCTGCGGCTCTACCTCCCGAGGTACTGGGTGCCGCTCGTCCCCACGCTCGCCCTGGCCTGCGCCGGGGTGACGTACCTGCTGCTGCGGTACGCGACCCACCTCCTGGTGCGGTACGTGACCGCGACGAATCCCCGGGGAAAGTGGATCGCGCGGGTCGCCGGGATGCTCACTCTTCTGGCTGTCGTCGTCCCGGTAGGGGTGTCCCAGCAGGCGCGGGCCACCAACATGTCCGTACCACTCAACCGGGCGTACGCCGCCAACGGCGGCACGCATTTCGAGCAACTCCGTACCTGGTTGGCCGGCCACCGGAGCGAGGTACGCACCATCTGGGGTGAGCACCGCACCCTGCGGATCATGGGGTTCTTCGCCAACTCCCCGGCCGGAACGCCGGTGTGGAAGGGACACCTTCGCACGTGGTCGAAGGCCGGCGCGAAGCCGGCGAGCGGCGACCACGTGCTCCTGTACAGCGCCTACTCCGACGCCTGCCAGCCGTGCCGGCTCAACGTCGAGCACACCCTCGGCATCCATCCGGTACGGCCACCGACCAGCTGGCATCTCGTCTTCACCACCGGGGACCGGGTGGTCCAGCTGTACCGGGTGGGCTGAACCGATCGGGAGACGACGATGAACCCCGTGACGCCGGACGACGACCGGACCAGCGCAGCCGACGCCAGCGCAGCCGTCACCACCAAGGCCGGCACCACCGAAGCCGGCACCACCAAAGCCGGCAACGAGGCCGAAGCCGCGCGCCCCGGCACCGAAACCGACGCCGCACCGGACATGGCCTCGCCGCCGCGAGCACGCGACCGCGCGCGGCCGCTCACTCCCGGCCTGGTGGCCAGCCTGCTGGTCGACGGCGCGATCGCCGCCGTGGTGGCGGTGGTCTGCGTGCTCTACCGCGTGCCGCCCTATCCCTCCGACCAGCTCAACTACTTCGACGCGGCCACGACCTTTCCCAGTGACCCGACCTATGCCGCAGTGCACCAGTTCCTGCGGATCGGGCTGATCGTCCCGCTGCGGCTGGCGCAGGAGGTGTTCGGCTACTCCCAGACGGCGTACCTCATCGTGCCGGTGCTCGCCGCGCTGCTGCTGGTGATGAGCGTGCACGCGCTCGGCACCCTGTTGTTCAACCGGTTCGTCGGCGTGGCCGCGGCCTTGCTGACGTTGTTCAGCTCACTGGTGTTCCCCGACCTCACCCAGCCGCTGCCCGACCTGATGGCCACCGCCCTGCTGACGGCGGCGCTGGTGCTGACCGTGGCGCTGCGGCAGAACCGCCCGTGGGCCGCCGCGACCCGCCGGCGCCGGATCACCACCCTCCTCGCCGTCGGCGTACTGCTCGGCTGGAGCTACCTCACCCGCGAGTACATCGTCTTCTGCTGGCCGCTGGTGCCCCTGCTGCTCGCCCGCAGGGTCCGGGTGCGGCAGTGGCTCTGGATCGCCCTTCCGCTGGCCGTCGTCGCGGTCGGGGAGACCGCGCTCAACGCGGTGGTCTTCCACGACCCGCTGGTCCGACTGCGGGCCGCGGCCGAGCACGGATCGGCGCAGCCGCCGGCATCGTACGACTACATCGGGCGAAGCCCGTGGTGGTATCTCACCCGGCTGCCCACGATCCTGTTCACCACGCCGGAGGGGATGTTCCTCAAGGCCGCCGTGGCCGGCATCGTGGTCGGCGCGCTCTTCTCCCGGCGAATCTTCTTCCTGCTGGTGTGGGCGCTGCTGTTCTACGTCCCGCTGGTGATGCTGGGCGGGCTGATCGACCCGGAGGCGCCGAGGCTGCGGATCCCGAAGGAGCGCTACTGGTTGCCGCTCGTGCCCGCCCTCCTGCTCGCGGCCGCCGCGGGGCTGTGGCTGCTGCTGGACAATCGCGCCCGGGCGGTGCCGTTCCTGCGTGACCGCACCCGGCTGGCCGCTGCCGTGGCCGGCGTCGCCACCCTCGTCGTCGCCGCCGCCCCGGCCGGGCTGGCCCAGCACGCCCGGGTCCGCGACATGTCCGGCCCGCCCGGCCAGGTGAACCAGACGTACGCCGCCAACGGCGGGACGCAGTGGGAGATGTTCCGGTCCTGGCTGGACGCGCACCAAGGCGACGTCCACACGATCTGGGCGGACAGGCGCAGCATCCGGACGGTGGGCGTCTTCACCCACCCCCCGATCGGCGGGGCGTTCTGGCACGGCCGGCTGCGGGTGCTGTCAGCCGGGGCCAGGCCGGCCGCGGGAGACCACGTCCTCCTCTACAGCGCGTACTCCGATGTCTGCTGGTTCTGCCGGCGCAACGAGGAACGGCTCCTCGGGGGCCGGCCCCTGCGTCCGCCGGCGAACTGGCACCGCGTCTTCGGCAGCCGCAACCGGATAGTCGAGGTCTACCAGGTCCGCTGAGGCCGGCCGGCGCCACGCCGGTCCGGGTCGGTCCGCTCCCGGTCCGGTCCCGGTCACCACAGGGTGAGCGACTCCTTCAGGACGTCGGCGAGTACGTCGTCGCCGACGTCGATCGGGGCGATGGACAGCAGCCGGTGCTGACGGCTCGCCCCGTCCACGAGGTCGGCGACGTCGGTCTCGGCGTACCCCACCTCGCACAGGCCGTTCGGCATGCCGGTGTCGCGCATCAGCCGGGTGATCGCCGCGGGCAGCCGCTCGCTCGGATCCGCCACCTGGTCGGTCCCGGGGTCGAGGACGTGTGCCGCCCACAGGTGCCGCTCGGGGTTCGTCCCGTACGTACGCCGGAACGCCGCCGGCGCGGTCAGCACCACCGACATGCCGTGCGGGACCATCGGCTCGGCGTCCGGGTAGCCGGCCGGGCGGAAGTCGCGCACCCGGCCGGCGATCGGGTAGGCGCAGGCATGCGGGATGTGCACCCCGGCGTTCCCGAACCCGAGCCCGGCGAACAACGCGGCCTGCAGCATGTCGGTGCGGGCGGCGAGGTCGTCCCCGGACCGGTAGGCGGTCCGGAAGGAGCGGGCGAGCAGCGGCAGGGTCTGCCGGATCCACACGTCGGAGACCGGGTTGGCCCCGCAGTACGCGACGCGTTCCTCCGGGCGGCGCTTCGGATAGGCGTCGTACGGGCGGGCGGTCCAGGACTCCAGCGCGTGGCAGAGGATGTCGAACCCGGTGGCGGCGGTGACCCCCGGCGGCAGGGTGAGGGTCACCTCCGGGTCGACGACCGCGAGCGCCGGCCGCAGCCGCGGATGGCTGATGCCGGTCTTCACGTGCAGGTCGAGGACGTCGAGGACGCAGACGGCCGTGCTCTCCGCCCCGGTGCCGGCGGTCGTGGGCACCGCCACCAGCGGGGCGAGCGGCCCGGCCGGCGCGAGGCCCCGGCCGATCGGCGCGTTGAGGTAGTCGTTCAGGTCGGCCGGGTGAGAGGTCATCAGGTCGACCGCCTTCGCGGTGTCGATCGCCGAGCCGCCGCCGACGCCGACGAAGCCGTCCCAGCCGCCGTCGCGGGCGAAGTCCACCGCGGCCGCGATGCTGGCGTCGGTGGGCTCGACGTGGACGCCGGTGAAGAGCTCGGCCTCCAGGCCGGCGGCGCGCAGGGAGCCGACCACCCTCTCGGGTACGCCGGTGGCGGCAACGCCGGGGTCGGTGAGCACCAGCACGCGGGACGCGCCGAGCTGGGCGACGTCGTACCCGATCTCGGCCACCGCGCCGACACCGAACTTCAGCGCCGGACCGCCCCAGGTGAAGACCGTCTCCATCCCCGTCGGTGTGCCGGCCGGTGTGCCGGTCTGCTGGTCGGGCCGGGTGTCGATCGGTGTCCCCGCCTCGGTGTCCCGCATCGTGGCCGCTCCCTCGCTCGCCGCACATCCCGTTCCGGCGACAGTGCCGCACCCGCACGTGCGCACGCAACCGGCGAACGCCCGGCCGAACGCCCGGCCGAACGGGCGAGATACGGTCGGTCGACGTGACCCATCCCCGCACCGACCACGAACCCGCGAGCGCCCCGATCCTGCGCGCCGACGCCCTCCTCCTCGACCTGGACGGCACCCTGATCGACTCCACCGAGGCCCTTCGCCGCTCGTGGACGACCTGGGCGATCGAGCAGGAGCTGAGCCAGCAGGACTTCGCCCGGGTTCTCGGCCACGGCCTCACCTCGTCCGCGATCGTCGCCGCGCTGGTGCCGCCGGAGCGGATCGCGGCCGCGCAGGCCCGGATCGACGAGCTCGAGGTGGAGGACGTGGCCGGGATCGTGGCGCTGCCGGGCGCGCAGGCGTTCGTGGCCTCGCTGCCGACCGGGCGGTGGACCATCGTAACCTCCGGTAACCGCGCCGTGGCCGGGGCCCGCCTGCGGGTCGCCGGTATCCCGGTGCCGGACACCCTGGTCAGCGCCGACGACGTACGCCACGGCAAGCCCGACCCGGAGCCCTACCTGCTCGGCGCGAAGCGCCTCGGCATCGCCCCCGAACGCTGCGTGGTCGTGGAGGACGCGCCCGCGGGCCTGACCGCCGCGCGCGCCGCCGGGATGGCCACGGTCGCGGTGACCACCCACTACGAGTGGGCCGAACTGGATGCCGACCTGGTTGTCGAGGACCTACAGAACGTCCGGGTCGAGGTTGACGGCCATGCCCTCACCATCTCGGTGGCCGACGGGGCATGATCGGGGTGACCGCCCGCGTGACCCCACGGCATGCAGGGCACATCCACAGGAGGTAGGCGATGGGGAGGATCCCCCGGCGCTCGATGATCATCGGCGCCCTCGTCGCGTTGACGCTCACGGCGGCATGCTCGGCCGGCAGCCGCACGACCGGCGACAGCGACCACAAGGCCAAAGGTGACACGCTCTCGGTCGGCTTCATCGCCGAGCCGGTGAGCCTGGACTTCACCCGCAACGACGGCGCGGCCATCCCCCAGGCACTGCTGGTCAACGTCTACGAGGGCCTGGTCAAGCTGGACGCCCGCGGAAAGATCGTTCCCCTGCTGGCCAGTGGCTGGAAGGTCAGCCCGGACCGGCGTACGTACACGTTCACCCTGCGCAAGGGTGTGACCTTCAGCGACGGCAGGCCGTTCACCGCGCAGGACGCGGCGTTCAGCATCAACCGTGTCAAGACCGGCTGGACGACCTCGCTCAAGGCGGGCATGGATGTCGTCCAGGACGCACGGGCCGCCTCCCCCACCTCGCTGGTGGTGACGCTGAAGCGCCCGAGCAACCAGTGGTTGTTCGCGATGACCACCCGGATCGGCGCGATGTTCTCGCGGACGGGTGTGTCGAAGCTCGCCACCGAGCCGGTGGGCACCGGGCCGTACGTGCTGGACCACTGGGACCGCGGCGACGCGATGGTGCTGAAGGCCCGCAAGGACTACTGGGGCGCCAAGCCCGCGATGCGCCAGGTGACGCTGAAGTACTTCAAGGACCCCACCGCGATGAACAACGCCATGCGCACCGGCGGCATCGACGTGGTGAGCACGGTGCAGGCGCCCGAAAACCTGGCGGAGTTCAAGGATCGCTCGAAGTACCACGTCGTCGAGGGAACCAGCAACGCCGAGGTGGTGCTGTCGTACAACAACGCCAAGCCGCCGTTGACGGACCGCCGGGTCCGGCAGGCGCTGTCGTACGCGATCGACCGTAAAGCCGTCCTTGACACCGCCTGGGCCGGGCACGGCACGCTGATCGGGTCGATGGTGCCGCCCACCGACCCGTGGTACGAGAACCTCTCCGGCACCTATCCGTACGAACCGGCGAAGGCGCGGCGGCTGCTCGCGCAGGCCGGCCACCCGAAGCTGACCCTGCGGCTGCGGATCCCCAACCTGCCCTACGCCGTGGCCGGCGCGCAGGTGGTGAAGAGCCAGCTCGCCGACGTCGGGGTGACCGCGAGGATCGACGTGCTGGAGTTTCCGGCCCGGTGGCTGGACGTGGTGTTCACCAAGGCCGACTACGACATGTCGATCATCGCCCACGTCGAGCCGCGCGACATCACCTCGTGGGGAAACCCCGACTACTACTGGCGGTACGACAACCCGCGGGTGCGCACGCTGCTCGACCAGGCCGACGCCGGCACCCCGGCCGTCCAGGTCGCGAAGATGAAGCAGGTCGCCCGCACCATCACCGACGACGCGGCCGCGGACTGGCTGTTCCTCCTGCCCAACCTGATGATCGCCGACCCGGCCGTGCGCGGGCTGCCGACCAACGTCGTGTCGGAGGCGTTCGACCTCACCGCCTGTTCCTGGGCGCGGTCCTGACGTCGTGGTGTTCCGCCTGCTGACCCGGACCGGCGTGTTCGCCGGCAGCGTCGTGGCCGCCAGCGTGGTGGTGTTCGCGTTCATGGCGGTGCTGCCCGGCGACCCCGCACGGGTGGCGCTCGGCGTCAACGCCACCCCGCGGGCGGTCGCCGCGCTGCGGCGGGACTTCGGCACCGACCGGCCGCTGGTCGCGCAGTACGCCGACTGGGCGCGCGGGTTGTTCGTCGGCGACTTCGGGGTCTCCTACGTCACCAGGACGCCGATCGGGCCGCAGGTGCTCGACCGGTTGCTGGTGACGCTGTGGCTGGTCGGCGCCGCCATGGTGGTCGCGGTGCTGGTCGCCGTACCCGTCGGGACGGTGATGGCCGTCCACCACCGGCGGCTGCGGGGGCTGGCGCTTTCGGCGCTGAGCCAGCTCGGCATCGCGGTACCCGCGTTCCTGACCGGGGTGCTGGCGGTCGCGATCTTCTCCGTACGCCTGGGCTGGCTGCCGGCGGGTGGCTGGACACCACCGGCGGAGGATCCGGGTCTGTTTCTCCGGCAACTCGTCCTGCCGGCCGGAGCGCTCGGCCTGGCGCAGGCGGCGATCCTCGCCCGCTACGTACGCACCGCCGTGCTCGACGTGCTGCGCGAGGACTACCTGCGCACGGCCCGGGCGAAGGGGCTCACCCTCGGCCGGGCGCTGGTACGCCACGGGCTGCGCAACGCCGCCATCCCGGTCAGCACAGTCCTCGGCCTGCAGCTGGCCACGCTGCTGGTCGGCGCGATCGTGGTGGAACGCGTGTTCGTCATACCTGGCCTCGGCAGCCTGCTGCTGGACGGCGTGGCCAACCGCGACCTGCTGCTGGTGCAGGGAGTGGTGATGGTGCTGGTGGTCGCGGTGCTGGTGGTCAACTACGTCGTCGATGTGTTGTACGCGGTGCTGGATCCGCGGCTGCGGAGGGCGACATGACCGAGACGACCGGGCCCACCGGGACCACCGGGACCACCGGGACCACCGGGACCACCGGCCACCCCGACCGCGCTGTCAACCGGCGCGGACGCGGTGTCAACCCGTCCTTGCTCGCGGGTGGCGTCCTCGTCGCGCTGGTCGTCGCCCTGGCTCTGCTCTCGTTCCTGTGGACCCCGCACGACCCGAGCCGGGTGGACGCCGCGCACCGACTGCTCGGACCGGACGGCACGTACTGGCTGGGGACCGACAAGTTCGGCCGGGACATCGCCAGCAGGCTGATGGTGGGGGCGCGGACGACGTTGTTCGTCGGCGTGGTCGCCGTCGGAGTGGCCGCCCTGCTGGGTACTCCCCTCGGCATCTGGGCGGGGATGTCCGGCGGCCTGGTCGGCGGGCTGCTCGCCCGCGTGACCGACCTGGCGATGGCGTTTCCCGCGCTGCTGCTGGCGATCATGTTCGGTGCGGTGTTCGGGGCCAGCACGCTGACCGCGATGGTGGCGATCGGCCTGGCGACCGTACCCGCCTACATCCGGATCGTGCGGGCCGGGACGCTGTCGGTGCTGGCGCGCGAGTACGTCCTCGCGGCCCGGGCAGCCGGTCGCCGCGGGCCGGGCATCGCGGTGCGGCACGTCCTCCCCAACGTCGCCGGGCTGGTCATCGTGCAGGGCTCGGTGTCGTTCGCGATCGCCGTGCTCGCCGAGGCCGGGCTGTCCTTCCTGGGCTTCGGCACCGCACCACCCACACCGTCGTGGGGCCGGATGCTGCAGGAGTCGCAGGAGTTGCTGTTCGTGCATCCCCTGCTGGCGTTGTGGCCCGGCCTCGCCATCATGCTCGGCGTACTCGGCTTCAACCTCGCCGGCGACGGCCTCCGCGACCGCTACGACCCGAGGTCGGCTGCCCGATGACCACTGACAAGGCGGCATTGACACCGGCGTTGACGGTGACCGGTCTGCGGATCGGGGCCGCCGGCCGTTCCCTCGTCGGCGACGTCAGCTTCACCATCGCACCGGGCGAACGCGTCGGCCTGGTGGGCGAGTCCGGGTCGGGGAAGTCGCTGACAACCCTGGCCGTCATGGGGCTGCTGCCCGAAGGGCTCACCGCGCAAGGCCAGGTTGCGCTGGCCGGCACGCACGGAAACCTGCTGGACCGCGACGACCGCGCGATGTCGCGGCTGCGCGGCCGGGAACTCGGCATGGTGTTCCAGGAACCCATGTCGGCGCTCAACCCGGTGCGGCGCGTCGGCGACCAGGTGGCCGAGGTGCTCCGCATCCACCGGCCCGAGCTCGGCCGGGCAGGGGCGGCGGCCCGGGCGGTGGAACTCCTCGCGGCCGTACGCCTGCCCGACCCCGCCGACGCCGCCCGGGCGTACCCGCACCAGCTGTCCGGCGGCCAGCGCCAGCGGGTGGTGCTGGCGATCGCGCTCGCCAACGACCCCGCCGTGCTGTTGTGCGACGAACCCACCAGCGCCCTGGACGTCACCGTGCAGGCACAGGTGCTCGACCTGATCGTGGCCGGCACCGCGACCCGCGGGACCGGGTTGCTGTTCGTCACCCACGACCTGGCCGTGGTGGCGACCGTGTGCAGCCGGGTGCTGGTGATGCGGGACGGCGAGCTCGTGGAGACCGGACCGGTCGCGGAGGTGTTCGACCGGCCGCGCCACCCGTACACGCGTGCCCTGCTCGACGCCGCCGACCTCACCGGGCCGGCGACCCCACCGCGTCCCCGGGCAGGGGTGCCGGAGCCGGGCCCGGGTGCGCCGGCGCCACCTCCCGTGGTGTCGGTGGCCGGCCTGTCCCGTACCTACCAGCGGGCTCGTACGTCACTGCGTACACCACCGTCGGTGCCCGCGCTGCGGGACGTGAGCTTCGACATCGCCGCCGGGCAGCGCTTCGGCATCGTCGGGGAGTCCGGCTCGGGCAAGTCGACGCTGGTACGCCTGCTGGCCGGGCTGGACCAGCCGTGCGCCGGCACCGTCCGGTTCGCGGGGCAGCGGGTGGACGGCGTACCCGAACGCCGGCTGCGGTTCCTGCGCGAGGACCTGCAACTGGTCTTCCAGGACCCGACCGGATCCCTCGACCCCCGGATGCCGGTCGGGGAGATCGTCGCCGAACCGCTGGTCGCGTTGCGCGGCCGGGCCTGGCGTACGCACCTGCCCCGCGTCCGCGATCTGCTCGCCGCCGTCGGCCTGCCCGCCGACGCCGCGGACCGCTACCCGCACCAGTTCTCCGGCGGGCAGCGGCAGCGGATCTCCCTCGCGCGCGCGCTGGCGCCCGCCCCGAAGGTGCTGGTGGCCGACGAACCGGTCAGCGCCCTGGACGCCTCGGTCCGGGGCCAGGTGCTGGACCTGCTCGCGTCGCTGGCGGACTCCTTCGGGCTGACGCTGGTGTTCGTGTCGCACGACCTTTCGGTGGTACGCCGGATCTGCGACACCGTGGCCGTCCTGCACGCGGGCGAGCTGGTCGAACTGGGCCCGGCCGAGCAGGTGCTCACCCGGCCCGAACACCCTTACACCCAACGGTTGCTGGCCGCGGTGCCCAGCATGTCGCGGGCGCTGGCCGGTGCCACAACGGGCGAGCTCGTCAACGATCAGCCCCAGCCGAGGACCGAACGGTCGGCGTGAGCAGGACCGCGGATTCTTCCGCGGAAGCATCGCGGACCGTCGGCCGCCCCGGTTCGCCCGGCCTCGCGCGGATTCTTCCGCGGGAGAATCGCGTCAGCCGGCGGATCGATCGCCCGGCCGGCCGGACGTGGCGGCGGCAGCTTCGGCCCCGGCCTGGTCGGCCCACCCGCTGGTCCAGCGGCGCAGCGGCTCGAGCGCGTCCGGGTCGCCGGCGTACCTGCCGGCCAGATCGGCCAGCATCATCTGCCCCGCCCAGCGCAGGCAGTCGGCCGGGATCGACGCGGCCTCCGGGCCGTAACCCGCGGCCCATCCGGCGGCGATCTCGGCCAGCAGGTCCCGCTCGGCCGGCGACAGCGCGCCCAGGGCCGGGTCGACGGTGAACAACGCGTAGGTCCGGGCGACGTCCAGCAACGGGTGGCCCCGGCGGGCGTTGACCCAGTCCACGATGCCGCTCACCTCGTCCCCGTCGACCAGGACGTTCAGCGGATGCCAGTCCAGATGGAGCAGCGCGCCGCTTCGTCCCGCGCCGTCCAGGCCCGCCGGCGCCGCGGCCCCGTCGTCGACCGCGTCCGCCACCTCCGCCGGTGCGGGTACACGGTGCAACGCGCGCTGTGCGGCGCCCATCAACTCACCCAGGCGGTACGCCGACCTGTGCCCGGACCGCAGCGCGTCCGCGACGGTCAGCCCGGGAAGCCAGCTGATCACGGCGACCTCGAACCGGGGCGTGCGGGCCTGGCGCACCACCCGCGGCACCGGAAGCCCGGCCGACCCCGCAGCCCGCATCGCCGCGAGCTGGGCGGCGAACCGGCCCGAGACGCCGGGCCTGGGCACGACGCAGCGCAGCGCGTACGGCGTACCGTCGTGCCACACCTTCCACGTCTCACCGGTCGCACCGCCGGCCGGCTCGACCGTTGCGCCGGCGGGCAGGTCGAGGGCGGCCAGCACCTCGGTCACCATGGACTCCGTGGGCTCAGTGGACTCCTTGGGCTCAGTGGACTCCTTGGGCTCAGTGGCCTGCGTGGACTGGGTCATGGCGGGAGGCTACCGCCGCGCCGGCCGGGACGGATCCCCTGAACCACGCCAGGTTTGCACCGGAGCCGTCCGAGCAAGGGAGCTGCCATGAGCACCGAGAACCGTGACACGCGGGACCGCGCCGCCCAGGACCACGCCGCCCAGGACCGCGCCGCCCCGATCCGGGTGGAGACCAGCCCCAAGCGGGTGCGGGCGATGGTCGGCGGTCAGCCGGTCGCCGACAGCGAGCACGCTCTGCTGGTCTGGGAGAAGCCGTGCTATCCGACGTACTTCCTGCCCGCCCGCGACGTGCGCACCGACGCGCTTCGACCAACCGGTGGGCGCGAGCGGTCTCCCGGCCTGGGCGACGCCGAGATCCACACGGTCGTCGTGTCCGAGCGCGAGGCGCCGGACGCCGCCCTGTGGTACCGCGACTCCCCCGTCGCCGAGGTCCGGGACACAGTCCGCCTGGACTGGAACTCGATGGACGCGTGGTTCGAGGAGGACGAGGAGGTGTACGTCCACCCGCGCGACCCTTACAAGCGAGTCGACGTGCTGGCGACCTCCCGGCACGTACGGGTGGAGGCCGGCGGAGTGACCGTCGCCGAGACCACCCGGGCACGGATCCTGTTCGAGACCGGCCTGCCGCCTCGCTACTACGTCCCCAAGTCCGAGGTCCGGCTCGACCTGCTGGAGCCGACCGACCTTCAAACGCAGTGCCCCTACAAGGGAACCGCGAGCTACTACTCGGTTGTGGTCGGCGGCGACCGGCACGAGAACCTCGCCTGGTGGTACCAGCACCCGACGTTGGAGAGCGTCAAGATCGCGGACCTCGTCGCGTTCTACAACGAGAAGATCGACCTGTACGTCGACGGACGGCTCCTGCCGCGGCCCACGACGCCCTTCAGCTGATCAGCCGGGGCACCCCAAACCTCGAAGCTGGGAAGACTTCTGGGGCCTGGCACCCACTACTCTTCCCAGCTCGCCGAATCGGGTGCGCAGGATTCTTCCGCGGAAGAATCCGGCAGCTCAGCGGACGACGTGGCCGGCTGCGCGCAAGGTGTCCTTGACGTCGGCGATCCGGAGGTCGCCGAAGTGGAAGACGCTCGCCGCCAGCACGGCGTCCGCGCCGGCGTCGATAGCGGGCGGGAAGTCCGAGAGCTTCCCCGCTCCGCCGCTGGCGATCAACGGGATGTTCACCACCTTGCGGACGGCGGCGATCATCTCCACGTCGTAGCCCGCCTTCGTGCCGTCGGCGTCCATGGAGTTGAGCAGGATCTCCCCCGCTCCCAGCTCGGCTCCACGCCGCGCCCACTCCACCGCGTCCAGCCCGGCGCCTCGGCGGCCGCCGTGCGTGGTCACCTCGAACCCGGACGGCATCCCCTCGGCCCGGCGCGCGTCCACCGACAGCACCAGCACCTGCGAGCCGAACCGGTGGGCGATCTCGGCCACCAGGTCCGGCCGGGCGATCGCCGCGGTGTTGACCCCGACCTTGTCCGCGCCGGCCCGCAACAGCCGGTCGACGTCCTCCACCGACCGCACGCCCCCGCCGACCGTCAGTGGGATGAACACCTGCTCGGCCGTACGGCGTACGACGTCCTGGGTGGTCTCCCGGCCCTGCGCGGACGCGGAGACGTCGAGGAACGTGAGCTCGTCCGCGCCCTCGGCGTCGTAGACCTTGGCCATCTCCACCGGGTCGCCGGCGTCGCGGAGGTCGGCGAAGTTGACGCCCTTCACGACCCGGCCGGCGTCGACGTCGAGGCACGGGATGACCCGGACCGCGAGGCTGCTGCTGCCGGTCATGCCTCGAAGGTCGGCACGAGCATGGCCCGGCCGACCGTGTGCCCGAACAGGTTGAAGCCGAGCAGCGCCGGGCTCGCACCCTCGGGCAGGTCGAGGGACTCGACGTCGAGGGCGTGCACCACGAAGTAGTAGCGGTGTGGGCCGTGTCCGGGCGGCGGCGCGGCGCCGAGGTACTGGCGTACGCCGCCGTCGTTGGTGAGCGTGACCGCGCCGTCGGGCAGCTTGGCGCCGTCGGCGTCACCGGCGCCGGTGGGCAGCTCGGTCGTGGTCACCGGGAGGTTGTAGACCGCCCAGTGCCAGAAGCCGCTGCCGGTCGGAGCGTCCGGGTCGTAGACGGTCACAGCGAAGCCGCGGGTCTCCTCCGGGAAGCCCGACCAGGCCAGGTGCGGTGAGGTGTCGGACCCGCCCGCACCGAAGATCCCGGACAGATGCGGCGTCGCCATCGTCTGACCGTCGGCGATGTCGTCGCTGGTCAAAGTGAACGAAGCCACCTTCGACAGCGCGTCGTAGGGATTCGGTGCCGAGCTCATGGATCCTCCTCAGCCGGTGGTTCCTCGGTCCGCAGGACGAAGGCTAGCGCCATGCACCCCCGCTAGCGCCACGCACCGCGCTTGCGGCCCTCGGCGGGCGGAGCGGTCTGTTCCCAGATCCGCCGCCACGACGCGACCTGCGGCCCGGACGGGTCGGGCGTCTCGCCGCGCGCGGCTCGCCGGGTGGCATCCCACCAGGTGGTCGCGTCCTCGTCGAGCAGCCGCGCGACAGCCTCGGAGATGCGGGGCGCGAACGTACGCGGCGCCTCTCCCTCGGCCGGCCAGATCGGCGCACCGAACCGGATCCGCACCGGCATCCGGCCCGGACGGGGCCAGCCGCGCCCGCGCGGCATCGCGGCGTAGGAGCCGCGGATCCCGATCGGTACGACGGGTACGCCGTGCTCGACGGCCAGCCAGGACGCGCCCAGGCGGAACCGCGTGGCCCAGCCGTCCACCGACCGCGTGCCCTCGGGGAACACCACGACGTTCCAGCCCTGGTCGAGCAGGTCGCCCGGCGTGGTCGACAGGGTGCCGCCGCGGCGTTCGATCGGGAAGGTGTTGAACACCATCGCCGAACCGCTGGCCCGCCACCAGGTGTCGAAGAAGTAGTCGGCCGCGGCCGCCACGGCGGTCCGCCGGCGCCACTCGTCCGGCAGCGAGCACAGGATGAGCGGGGTGTCCAGGTGCGAGGTGTGGTTGGCCACGAACAGCACCGGCGGCTTCAGCGTGGTGAGGACGTCCAGCCCGGCCGCCTGCGGCGTGATCGTGGAACTCAGCAACGGGTGCAGACCGAAGCGCTGCACCACGTCGCGGACGGCGTTGGCGGTGGGGGTGCGAGCCCAGGCCGTCGGGAACACCGAGGGCTGCTTGGGCGGCTGGAACGGCTGGGCCGACAGCGGCACCAGCGGCCGCCGCCCCCAGCGCCAGCCGCGTGCCACCGTCCGTACGTCCTGCGCGGTCTCCCTGACGAAGCGCACGGGGTTCTTGTTGCTCATGCCGGGCTCACCGCACGTCCGAGATCAGGTGCGGCGGGTTGTGCGTGTAGGTGATCGACGGCGAACGCCCGACCGTGCCGCTTACCATCTCCAGCGCGTCGGCCAGCGTGGACGCGGCCCGGAAGCCCATGCGCTCCACCGCACGGCGGTCCGCGCCGACCCACACGACGTCGCCCACGTGGTCCATCGCGTGCGCCGCCCAGTACCACATGTAGAACGGGTGCACGCCGTGGTAGGCGTACGACGTGCGGTAGAGGTGGATGTACCACGGGTCGGTGGCGTACTGCTTCTCGAAGCGCTGCTCGATGGTCGCCGGGTCGGTCGACTCCGCCAGCACCTCCTCGAAGAAGTCGACGTAGCTCGGGTGGTGCAGCTGGCTGAACTCGTACGGCACCGGGTGGTAGAGGATGACCGCCCCGCCGGGGCGGACCACCGGCTTGTTGCGGTAGGAGTTGAAGAAGTAGCCGAGCCCCATGCAGGTGGCGAGGATGGGGTTCATCACCGCGTCGACGTTGTACGGGCAGAGGTACGGCACGCCCATGATGAGGACGTCGGACTGGCCCTGCACCTCGACCGCCTGCTGGCGGTAGACGTTCTCCAGCGTCTTCTCGTGCACCGCCTCGGTCTCACCGGCGTGCACACCGGTGATGCCGTAGGGCGCCTGCATCCCCTGGAAGATCTTCCGCTTCATCTTCGACGGGGCCAGCGCGAGCCCGCGCTTGGCTGCCAGCATGGTGGCCTGGTCGCGGACGTTCCACTCCCACTCGCGCTTGTTGAGGAACTCGTACGGCGCGGGGAACACGTCGTTGTTGAGCGTGGTCTCGATCGTGAAGATCTTCAGGTGGTCCTTCAGCAGCCGGCCCATCCGCCAGGCGGAGTGGTGCATGGCCGACTTCTTGTGGTCCATGAAGGACCGCGAGTGGACCATGGTCTTGCTGTTGTGGTGGTGGCGCAGCGAGCGGTAGGACGCCAGGCCGATCGGCACCGACTTGTGCCCGCCGTCCATCGGCACGATGTTGATGTTGACGTACACCAGCAGGTCGGACTGCGCCGCCCGCTTGTTGATCTCGACCTCTTCGCCCTGGTCGGTGGTCCCGATGAACTCGAGGTTGTCGGGGTCCTCGGCGTCGTGGTTGTAGAGCAGTCCGTCCGGCGCGAACGAGCGGTAGACCCGCTCGCCCAGGGCGTGCTTGAGCTCGCTCGGCGTCATCCGCCGGTGCAGGGCCAGCGCCGCGATGATCTGCACGTCGTCCACGCCGGCCTCGGCAGCCATCGTCAGCACCTGCTCGATGACCCGCTGCCGGATGTCCGGGCGCTTCATCGGGGGCAGCGGCAGCGACACGTCGTCGAAGGCGATGGTGAGCTTCATGCCCGGCCGCAGCAGCGCCCGCAGCGGCTCGGAGTTCTCCGGCTCCTCCAGGGCGTGTTTGATCGCCCCGTCGACGTCGCGCAACGCCGGCAGCGATTCCGGGGAATAGACCACCCGGGTGCCGAGCGGGAACTTCTCCAGCCGGAACCCTTCGCCCTCGTGGACGATGAGGGGTGGCGTACGGTCGTCGACCTCGAGTACGAATCCTGGTCGGCTCACCTGCTGCTCCTTAGGTCGAACGCCACCTTGACGGTCCCCAGCCGCCCGGCCGAGTGGGCATGGTCGAGCGCCTCCCGCCAACGGTAGAGGGGGTAACGGCCGCCGACCACGCCGTCCAACGGCGCGCTCGCGGCCAGGTCGAAGGCCCGGGCGAAGGCTTCGCGGCCCTGGGTGGCGTAGGTGCCCACGACCTCCAGCTCCCGGAACCACACCGGCGACAGGTCCGCTCCGGCGGCCGGCATGCCCGACAGCACCACCCGGCCGCCGGCCCGGGTGACCCGCAGAGTCGTGCTGAGGGAGTCCTTGCTGCCCACGGCGTCGATCGCGACGTCCACGCCGCCGAGCAGGAACTCACCGCTGCGGTCGGGGGAAAGCCGGAACGCCTGGGTGGCCCGGCGCACCCGGGCGGGCACCTCGTCGGGTGAGAGCACGTCGGTCGCGCCGAACGCCCTGGCCAGCTCGCGCTGCCGGGCGTGCTTGGCGACCACGCTGATCCGGCCCGCCGGGGTCAGCTCGCGCAGCGCCAGCGTGGCGAACAACCCGACCGCGCCGGCACCGGACACCAGCACCGACCCGCCGTCGGGCACCTGGGCCCGCATCGCGGTGTGCACCGCGCAGGCGATCGGCTCGACCAGCACTGCGCGCTCGTCGGACAGCCCGTCGGGTACGGCGTGCAGCTGGCTGCGGTGGGCCACCAGCTGACCGCCCCAGCCGCCTCCGGTGTCGGCGCAGTAGCCGGTCTGCAGGCCGGGAGAGACGTGCCCGACCGTGACCCGGTCGCACCGGTTGGTCTGCCCGTTAGCACACGACTGGCAGCGCTCCACCCCGCGGGCCGCGCAGGACAGCACCGGGTCGAGCACCACGCGGGTGCCGGCGGGCAGGTCCTCACAGTCGTCGACCAGCTCGCCGACCACCTCGTGGCCGGGCACGAACGGCATCGACACCAGGGCGGAGAAGTACATGCTGGTCTGCCCGAACAGCGCGCCGAGGTCGGAGCCGCAGATGCCGGACAGGATCGGCTTGACCCGCGCCCAGCCGGCGGCCACGCTGCGCGGCTCCGCACGGTTGACCAGCCGCACGGGTGCGGCCGGGCCGGTGAGGATGCCCGGAACCCGGCCACCGACCGCCCGGGCCGCGATGTAGCGAGGCATCGAGCGGTACATCTCCAACGCCAGCATCATGAGCTGCTCCCGGAGGTCGCGCCGGGCAGGGCCAGTCGGGACACCGAACTCGAGGTCTTCCACTCCTCCACCGGCCAGCGGCCCTTGCGGGCCTCCCGCCACAGGTGGACGTCGGGGCTGACCGCGACCGGGCGGCCGACCACGCGCAGCATCGGCAGGTCGGAGTGGCTGTCGGCGTAGGCGTACGACTTCGACAGGTCGAGGCCGCGCTGGGCGGCGTAGCGCTTCAGCCAGGCCGCCCGAGCCTCGCCCACCAGCGGCGGGCCGGACAGGAACCCGGTGCACCGGCCGCGGTCGTCGACGGCCAGGTCTGCCGCCACGATCTCGTCGAACAACGGCTCCAGCGGGCGGGTCAGCGGACGGATCGCGCCGGTGATGAGCACGGTGCGGTGCCCGGCCGCCTGGTGGGCGCGCACCCGGCGCAGGGCCGCGGCGGACACGCGTTCGAGCACGTGCTGGGACAGCGTCTCGTCGACGATGTGCTCCAGCTCGGCGAGGTCGGCCCCGGCGTAACGGCGGTAGACCGAGCGCAGGAAGCGGCCGCGGTCCTTGCGTTCGGCGTTCAGGAAACCGGGCAGCCGCCGCACCAGCGCGCCGAGCTCGCGGGCCCGGCCCTGCTGGTCCAGCTCGGGCATCCGCAGCCAGAGGTAGGTCTCCACGACGTTGGACGACAACAGCGTTCCGTCCATGTCGAACGCTGCCACGATGTCCTCACCCGCGGGCAGCTGCGACGCCACCGCGGGGGTGGAGCGGCCGCGCCGGCGGCGGATCACGTCGTACCTGCGCATCGCCTCGGTGACGGCCGGGCAGTGCACCTCGACGAAGTAGTGGTGCCAGTCGAAGTTGGTGATGTCGAAGGAGAAGTCCCGCTGGTCCTCCAGGTCGAGGCCGTTGTAGAGCGCGACGGTGCGGTCGTCGGTGAAGACCAGCTCGGTCTCGAGGTAGGGGCGGTACAGGTCGTGGTAGCGGCGCAGGAAGTCCAGCCGCCGCCGCTGCTGGTCGAGGTCTCGGGCGAGCTTGCGGACGCGTTCGCCGCGTGGTGCGTGGGTGATGAGGAAGTCGGCCGCCTTGTGGGCGCGTTCGCCGAGTGCGAGTGTGCGTTCGACCTGCTCACCGCCGGGGAACCGCCACGTCGGCAGCCGCACCGCGCCGCGTTCGCTCATGTCGAACGGGTGCGCGTCGAAGTACTCGTGGACGAGCTCGAACACCATTGCGAACGTGAGCGGGTTGCGCAGTCCCGACGTCACCTGGAAGTACGCCGGACTGCCCGGGTCGGGGCGCTCCGCCGCGGCCGCCAGGGTGGCGTTGACCACGTGGTCGACCGGCACGATGTCGCACTGGGAGTCCGGGCTCGCGGGGAACTCCGGCAGCTCACCCCGGCCGTAGGCCAGGATCAGCGGCTCGGCCATCTTGAAGCCCTCGATCCAGCCCGGGTGGGGGGTCTCGAGTGCGCTCTCGATGATGCTCGGCCGCATGATCGTGACCGGCAGCGGTGCGCCGACCTCCTCCACGACGCGTTCGCCCAGAGCCTTGGTGAACGTGTAGACGTCGGTCCAGCCGAGCGACCGTGCCCGCTCCCCGCCGGCCTCGACCAGCTTGGTGTCCACCCACTCCTTGCGGCGCCGCTCGGTGTCCTGGGCGGAGGTGATCGGCCCGGCCCGGCGGTGCTCCCGCTCGGCCTCCCGGCGCAGCTTGGAAAGGACGCCGGGCGCCCGCGAGGTCTCCTCGATCCGGTCGCGCATGGCCTGGCCCCAGCGGGCCTCGGTGCGCCAGTCGGCGGTGTGGTCGACCGGCCCCTCGGGGATCGCGCCGCGGCGGCGGCCGGAGACGTACGCCGTGGACACGTGGACGTAGTGGGCCTGGCTGCCGCTGTCGAGGATGCGGCGCAGCAGCATCTCGGTGCCGAGCACGTTGGTCTGGAACGCCTGGTGGATCGGCGGGTCGAACGACACGTCGCCGGCGCAGTGGATCACCACGTCGAGATCGCCCGGCAACTCCGGAACGTCGGACAGGTCGCCTTCGAGCACGCTCATCCGGGCGTCGAGCAGGGCCGCGGTGTCACCGTCGTACCGGGACCGGGCCTGTTCGAAAATCGGCTTGTTGAGCAGTTGCTCCATCCGTGCCCGCCCGGTCAGCGACCCCTTGGGGCGGACCAGTGCCACCACGTGGGTGCCCGGGAGGTCACGGAGGATGCGGTGCAGCAGTGCCTCGCCGACGAAGCCGGTGACGCCGGTGAGTAGCATCCGCTTCCCGTCGAGTCGCTCCCTGAGCCTCAACTCTTCCCCTCCGTCGACATGGTGATGACAGGTCCAGCGGGGTCCCCCGGGCTGGTTTCGCAACACCCTATCCGCACGCCCGCGGGCAACGGCCCAGCCCGTCCGGAAGTCGCTCGCGGATCGCGCGCTTCGCCCGTTCGCCGCACTCCAGGGTGCGTCGTGGTCACGCGACCGCGGCGAGCGCTTCCTCCAGGGTGAACGCACCCGCGTACAACGCCGTGCCGACGATGGCGCCCTCCACTCCGAGCGTGGTGAGGGCCGCGATCGCGCGCAGGTCGTCCAGGCTGGACACCCCGCCGGAGGCGACCACCGGCCGGTCCGTCGCCGCGCACACGGCGCGCAGTAGGTCGACGTTCGGGCCCTGCAGCATGCCGTCCTTGTTGACGTCGGTGACGACGTACCGTGCGCACCCTTCGGCGTCCAGCCGGGCGAGAGTCTCGAACAGGTCGCCGCCCTCCCTGGTCCAGCCGCGCGCGGCGAGGGTGCGGCCGCGTACGTCCAGGCCGACCGCCACCCGGTCGCCGTACTCGGCGATCGCGCGGGCACACCACTGCGGGTTCTCCAGCGCGGCGGTGCCCAGGTTGACCCGGGTGCAGCCGGTGCTCATCGCCCACGAGAGTGCGTCGTCGTCGCGCAGGCCACCGGACAGCTCCACCTGTACGTCGAGGCGGCCGATGATGTCGGCGAGCACGGCGCGGTTGTCGCCACGGCCGAACGCCGCGTCCAGGTCGACCAGGTGCACCCACTGCGCACCGGCCCGCTGCCAGGCCATGGCCGCCTCCAGCGGACTGCCGTACTGGCCGCCCGTGCCGGCCTTACCCTGCACCAACTGGACGGCCTGGCCGTCGACGACATCGACCGCGGGAAGCAACGCGAGGCTCATGGTCGCCGAGGCTACCGGCGGGCTGGTGACGGGCGTCGGGCGAGGTCAGCCCCTCGAGTCAGCCCCTCGAGTCAGCCCCTCGAGTCAGCGCAGGGTGGCGATCCAGTTGGCGAGCAGCGCGGCGCCCGCGTCCCCGGACTTCTCCGGGTGGAACTGCGTCGCGGCGAGCGGGCCGTTCTCCACCGCGGACACGAACCGGTCACCGTCGTACGGCGTCCACGTCACGGTCGGCTGGCGGAAACTCCCGGTGGCGTACAGCTCCCACTCGCGCACCGCGTAGGAGTGCACGAAGTAGAACCGCTCGCCGGCGATCCCGGCGAACAGCGCGGAGTCCTCCGGTGCCTCCACGACGTTCCAGCCCATGTGCGGGACGATCGGCGCCTTCAGGCGTTCGACCGTGCCCGGCCACTCCCCGCACCCCTCGGTCTCCACGCCGTGCTCGACCCCGCGTTCGAACAGGATCTGCATGCCGACGCAGATGCCGAGCACCGGGCGCCCACCGGCCAGCCGCCGGCCGATCACCTGGTCGCCCCGCACGGCGCGCAAACCCTTCATGCAGGCTTCGTACGCGCCCACGCCGGGCACCACGAGCCCGTCGGCCTCCGCGGCGGCGTCGAAGTCGTCGGTCACCTCCACCGCAGCGCCCGCGCGGTCCAGCGCCCGCTGCGCCGAGCGCAGGTTGCCCGAACCGTAGTCGAGCACCACGACCGACGGCCTGGCCGCGCTCACGATGTCGACTCCCGCAGCCCCGCCCACAGGAACACCCCGGCGAGTACGCCGAGGACCACCGTCAGCCAGATCGCTCGCTTCTGCTGCCGGCTCGCGATCATGCCTCCGACCAGCAGGCCGGCCAGCGCGAAGTAGACGTACTCCACTACAGCGCACCCCCCACTACAGCGCACCCTTCGTACTCGGAACGCCGCCCTCACGCGGGTCCAGCGCCACCGCGTCGCGCAACGCCCGCGCCAGCGCCTTGAACTGTGCTTCGACGATGTGGTGGGGATCGCGCCCGGCGAGCACCCGCACGTGCAGGCAGATCGCGGCGTGGAACGCGAGCGTCTCCAGGACGTGCCGGGTCAGCGAGCCGGTGAAGTGGCCGCCGATCATGGCGTACGCCTGACCCTCCGGCTCACCGGTGTGCACGCAGTACGGCCGCCCGGCCACGTCGACCACGACGTGCACCAGCGACTCGTCCAGCGGCACCGTCGCGTCGGCGAACCTGCGGATGCCGCGCTTGTCGCCGAGCGCCTGCCGGAACGCCTGTCCCAGCACGATCGCGGTGTCCTCGACGGTGTGGTGCACGTCGATGTCGACGTCGCCCTGCGCCCGGACGGTGAGGTCGAACAGCCCGTGCCGGCCGAGCTGGTCGAGCATGTGGTCGTAGAACGGCACCCCGGTCGACACGTCGACCCGGCCGCGACCGTCGAGGTCGAGCTCGACGACGACCTTGCTCTCCTTGGTCTCGCGTTCGATCCGCGCGCTGCGCGTCGGTTCGGTCACGCCGTCACCTCCTGCAGGGCGGCCCGGAAGGCCGCCATCTCCTGCTCGGTCCCGATCGACACCCGCAGCCAGCCGTCCGGCCCGGTCTCCCGGATGAGTACGCCGCGGTCCAGCAGGCCCTGCCAGACCGCGTGCCGGTCGGCGAACATGCCGAACAGCACGAAGTTGGCGTCGGAGTCGGCGACCCGGTATCCCTGCCCGCGCAGCCACTCCACGGTCTCGTCCCGCCGCGCCCGCAGCTCCTGCACGCGGGCGAGCAGCGAACCGGCGTGCCGCAGCGCCGCCCGCGCCACCGCCTGGGTCACCGCCGACAGGTGGTACGGCAGCCGCACGATCCGCAGCGCGTCCACCACCGCCGGATCGGCGGCGAGGTAGCCGAGCCGGCCACCTGCGAACGCGAACGCCTTCGACATGGTGCGGGTCACGACCAGCCGCGGGTGGACGGGCAGGAGGGTCAGCGCGCTCGGCGTGCCGTCGCGGCGGAACTCGCCGTACGCCTCGTCGACCACCACCATGCCCGGCGCGGCCGCGCAGATGCGCTCCACCACGTCCAGGGGCAGCGCGGTGCCGGTCGGGTTGTTCGGCGAGGCGAGCAGGATCACCGTGGGCCGATGCTGCTCGATCTGGGCGAGCGCGTGCTCGGCGTCGACGGTGAAGTCGTCGGCCCGGCGCCCGGTCACCCAGGTGGTGCAGGAGTCGCGGGCGTACTCGGGATACATGGAGTACGTCGGCGCGAACGACAGCGCCGTGCGGCCGGGCCCACCGAACGCCTGCAGGATCTGCAGCATCACCTCGTTGGAGCCGTTCGCCGCCCACACCTGCGCAGGGGTCAGGTCGTGGCCGAGGTAGTTCGCGAGGTCGGTGCGCAGCCCCAGCGCCTCCCGGTCGGGGTAGCGGTTGAGAGTACGCGCGGCCGCCGCCACCGAGGAGGCGATGTCGGCCACGACGTCCTCGTCCGGCGGGTAGGGGTTCTCGTTGACGTTGAGGATCACCGGCACGTCCAGCTGAGGGGCGCCGTAGGGCTCCTCCTCGCGCAGGTCGTCACGCAGCGGCAGGTCGGCGAGGGTCTGCCCCACTCAGATCACCTTCATTCAGATCACCTTCACCATGCCGACCAGGGTCTTGGTGACCTCCGGCGTACCGGCGACCAGGACCTCGAGCCCGCTGGAGGTGGTGACGAACTCGCTGGAGCCGCCCGCGGCATCGACCAGTGCGATGCCGGCCGCGACGTCCCAGATGTTGACGCCGAAGCCGAGGTAGCCCTCCTGCGCACCGAGCGCCACCGACAACAGCTCGCAGGCCGAGGAGCCGGTACGCCGGTAGTCGCGGGCCTGCTGCATCAGCTCGCCGAGGAACGTGTGCACCCGGGTGCGATGGTCCAGCACGCTCGGCAGGCCGATCCCGACCAGGGAGTCGGACAGATCGACCGCCGAGGACACCCGGGGCGTGCCGTCCCGGCCGAACACCTCCGCACCACCGGCCGCCGCCCAGTCGCCGTCGGCGGGCCGGACCACGGCGCCGGCCACGATCCGGCCGTCGCGTTCGACGCCCACGGACACGGCGTAGTCGCGGCGGCGGTGGACGAAGTTCATCGTGCCGTCCAGCGGGTCTACCAGCCAGCGCACCCCGCTGTCGCCGTCGTGCACCCCGGACTCCTCGGCCAGCACGGCGTCCCGGGGACGGGCGGCGCTCACCAGCCGGAGGATGGCGTTCTCGGCCGCCTTGTCGGCCGTGGTCACGAAGTCGGCGGCGTGCGCCTTGGTGTCGATCCGCAGCTCGCCGCCGCGCAGCTCACGCAGGATCGCGTGCGACCCGGCGTGGGCGGCGGCCAGCGCGAGGTCGCGAAGATCCTGGTCCAGGGATGCCGGATCCTCCGGCCGCCCGGGGTGTACCGGTCTGGTCATGACTGGCTCGATTCGTCGAGGTGGGCTGCAGCGCACTCGCCGGTGGGGCGGCGGGCCATCAGGCATACCCGTCGGACGCGGACCCGAACCGCGCCCGGACTGCCTGCCCGTGCGCGGGAAGATCCTCCGCCTCGGCCAGGGCGGTGACGTGCTTGGCCACCTCGCGCAGCGCGGCCTGGTCGTAGTCGACGACGTGCACCGCCTTGAGGTAGCTGCGTACCGAAAGCCCGGAGGAGTGGCAGGCGCAGCCGCCGGTCGGGAGCACGTGGTTGGAGCCTGCGCAGTAGTCGCCGAGCGAGACCGGCGACCAGGGCCCGACGAAGATCGCGCCGGCGTTGCGGACCCGCCCGGCCCACTCCCGGGCGTTCTCGGTGTGGATCTCCAGGTGCTCGGCGGCGTAGGCGTCGACGACCGCGAGCCCCTGCTCCAGGTCGTCGACCAGCACGATGCCGGACTGCTCACCGCTCAGTGCCTCGGTGATGCGCTGGACGTGCTTGGTGGCCGGCACCTGGTGGGCGAGCTCGCCCTCCACCGCCGCGGCGAGGTCCTCGCTGGGCGTGACCAGGACACTGGCGGCCACGGTGTCGTGCTCGGCCTGGCTGATCAGGTCGGCCGCGACGTAGGCGGGGTCGGCGGAGTCGTCGGCGAGGATCGCGATCTCGGTCGGCCCGGCCTCGGAGTCGATCCCGACCGTTCCCTTGACCAGGCGCTTGGCGGCGGTGGTGGTGATCCGGCCCGGGCCGGCCACGAAGTCGACCGGTCGGCACAACAACCGGCTGTCGTCGGCACCCGCCCCGGCCGGCACGCCGTAGGCGAACATCGCGACCGCGGCCACCCCCCCGGCGGCGTAGACCTCGTCCACGCCGAGCAGCTCCGCCACGGCCAGCACCGTCGGGTGCGGCAGGCCGCCGTACTCCTTCTGCGGCGAGGACGCCAGGGCCACCGACTCCACACCGGCGACCTGGGCAGGCACGACGTTCATCACCACGCTGGACGCAAGCGGAGCAACCCCGCCGGGAATGTAGACACCGACCCGCCGGAACGGAACGAGCCGCTGGGTCACCGTGCCGCCGGGGACCACCCGGACCTCGGTGTCGCGCTCCAGCTCTGCCTCACTGACCGCGCGGAGCCGGCGGATGGACTCCTCGAACGCCGCCCGCACGTCGGGATCGAGCTCCCGCAGTGCCTGCTCCAGGGCGGACTTCGGCACCCGGATGTCGGTAAGCTGCACGTCGTCCCACCGCGCGGCGTAGTCGCGCAGCGCCTCGACCCCGCGATGGCGCACGTCGGCGAGCGTCGGGCGGACGGCCTCCACGGCCGCCTCCACGTCGAACGGAGCACGCGGGACGAGAGCGCTGTAGTCGAGGCCTGCGCCGGTGTGGGCCAGGCCGCGCAGATCGATGCGACGGATCACCCCACCGAGTCTAGGGTCTGTCCTGCGGGTCAGGGCCGATGGGTGATCTGCTCTCGGTCTTGACTCTTACACCGGTGTCGGGCTTTAGCGTCGGGGCATGCAGATCGGGACATTCATCTCCATGACGGACGAGACGCTCGACCCGGCCGGCCTTGCCCGGGCGGTCGAGGAACGCGGATTCGAGTCGCTCTTCGTCCCCGAACACACCCACATCCCCGCCTCGCGGGAGACGCCGTACGAAGGTGGCGGCGAACTCCCCCGCGACTACTACCGCGTCCTGGACCCCGTTTCCACCCTCGCCACCGCCGCGGCGGTCACCACCACCCTTCGGCTGGGCACGGCGGTGAGCCTGGTCGCGCAGCACGACCCGATCGTGCTGGCCAAGCAGATCGCCACCCTCGACCACCTTTCCGGCGGCCGGATCGAGTTCGGCGCCGGCGCGGGCTGGAACCGCGAGGAGATGCGCAACCACGGCACCGACCCGCGCACCCGCGTCCGCCTGCTGCGCGAACGCCTGCTCGCCATCCGGGAGATCTGGACGCGTGAGCAGGCGGAGTTCCACGGCGAGTTCGTCGACTTCGACCCGATCTTCTCCTGGCCGAAGCCGGTACAGCGGCCGCACCCGCCGATCCTGCTCGGCGGCTGGGGACCGACCACGCTGGGCCGGGTGATCGACCACGCGGACGGGTGGCTCGCGCCGTTCGGGGCGAGCCCGGCCGACCTCGCCCCCGGGCTGCGGGCCCTGCGCGAACTGGCGAGTGACGCGGGCCGTCCGGAGCCGACGGTCACGGCGACGACCTTCGGAGAGGACCCGGCCGAGCTGGCGGGGTTCGCGGAGCTGGGAGTGCGCCGGGTGCTGCTCTTCCTGCCCGCGGACGAGCCGGCACAGGTGCTGCGCCGGCTGGACCGGCTGGCCGCGCTGCTACCGGAGGTGGCCGTCACGGCTTCGGCGACGAACCCGGCGTAGTCGGCGCGTTCTGCGCCGCATCGGCACGGAAGCGCACCGCGGGCATCTGCAAGGGTGGGAACGTGGCGAAGAAGAAGACTTCCCAGGGCACGCCCGCGGTGGTGGCGCTGCAGCGGGCCGGCGTGGCGCACACCGTCCATCCGTACGACCACGAGCACACCGAAGGCGGCCGGGCCGGAAAGGAACGGCCGCACTACGGCCTGGAGGCGGCCCAGGCGCTCGGCGTCCCGCCGGAACGGTTGTTCAAGACGCTGCTCGCCCAGGTCGACGGCGAACTCGCCGTGGCCGTGGTGCCCGTGAGCGCCTCGCTGGACCTCAAGGCGTTCGCCGCCGCGCTCGGGGACAAGCGCGCGCAACTGGCCGACCCGGCGGTCGCCGAGAAGGCCACCGGGTACGTGGTCGGCGGGATCAGCCCGCTCGGCCAGCGTCGCCGACTGCGCACGGTGATCGACGCCAGCGCGAAGGACCACGCGACGGTGTACGTGTCCGCGGGCCGGCGCGGCCTGCAGGTCGAGCTCGCACCCGCCGACCTGGTGGAACAGTGCGCAGCCGCCACCGCGCCGATCGCCACCTGATCCGGCGGCCGGAAGAGAACCACCCGGGGAACGACCAGCCGGGACACGTCGAGCGGAAAAGAGAAGGGACCCGCGGGCGACGGCCCGTGGGTCCCTTCGTACGTACGGACTTCCCAACGTGCAGGACTTCGGTACGTACAGAACTTCCGTACGTGCGGAACTCAGTCGACCAGCACCCGGAGGGTGAGGGTGCCGCCGTCGGCGTCGGTGGTGCCGGACATGCCGACCGCCTTCAGCACCTTGAGGTTGGCCCGGTCGTCCGCCGGCATGTTGGGGAGGTAGAGCTTCTCCAGCTTGTCCAGGTCGACGAACGCGCCGAACTGCGCCTTGTCCGCGCTCTCCACGGCCTTGGTGAAGGCGTCGTTGCTGCCCAGGTCGCCGCCCTTGACCAGTTCGTCGGCGTAGGCCTGGCTGGTCGCCACGGCAACCTGGTCCGAACCGGTGGCCTTGCCCAACTGGACGCCGGCGCCGGCGGCACCGAGCAGCTGGTCGATCTTCGGCAGCAGCTGCTTGGCCTTGGCGACGTCGGTGGTGGACCGGAAGCCGACCAGCGGAAGCTGCGGCGAGCCATCCTGGCCCGCCGACCCCTGCCCGGTCAGGCGTTCCATCCCCCGCTCGTCCATGGCAAGGGTGAACTCCTTGCCCAGCAGGGTGTTCAGGTCGGCCGGGATCCGGATTCCGAACTGGCTCTGCGCCGCCTGGACGAAGGAGTCCAGCTGCGCCGCCTGTCCGCTGGCCTCCAGCGTCTTGCGGAGGTCGGGCCAGCCCTTCTCCAGTGCGGGGCCCGCCCCGGACACCGACAGCGCCGCGACGGTGGTCGAGGGCAGCTCACCCAGCTTGATGCCGGCGCCCTGCAGGGACGGAACCTTCGCACCGCGCGTCTTGGCCACCAGCTGGACCGAATCGCTGGTGAAGCTCAGACCGCCGACGAGACGGCCCTGCGTCGACATCGTGGGCAGCTGGGCGGCCCGCTGCCCGGACAGCCTGCTCAGCTTGGGCAGGTCGGCCCAGAAGGACATGACCCCCTCGTCGATCTCGCCGACGTCACCCTTGAACGTCTCGTTGGCCGACAGCGGGTTGTCCTTCACCGAGGAGGCCAGCGCGTCGGCACGCGACTGCGAATCGGCGACCAGCATGTAGTTGTCGACGAACGCGTAGCCGGTCTCGTCGTTCTTTCCGCCGAGCTTCTTGATGCCGACCCGTGCCTTGTCCTCGTCCTTGATCTGGACCGCGGCGACGGTCTCGGTGTCCTTGCCGTCGGAGCCGGGCAGCACCGCCACGCCGGCCCGATCGCCGAGCCAGGGCTCGACGTCCTTGGCGTAGTCGGCGTTCCGCAGGTCGGGGTCGTCCTTCTTGATCGCGTCGAACAGCGCCTTGCGGAGGTCGTCGCCCTTCCCGACCCGCTTGCGCGCGTCGGGGAACTTGCGCACGACGTTGAAGATCGCGGCCTTCTGCTGCACAGACGGGTCGAGGTCGATCCGGAAGTAGGCGACCGCGTTGGCCGGCAGCACCTCCTCCGGCTGCGTTCCCCCGCCACCGATCCGGGCGAACGCCCACGCGCCGCCGCCGACGGCGAGAACGAGGACGGCCGCCAGCGCGGCGATCAGCCACCGGCGACCACCGCCGCCGCGGCGTTGGTCCTCGATCACCTCGGGTCCGCCCGGCCGGCCGGGCGTCCACGGAACGTCGCCGCCGCCCTGGCTACCGCCGGCGTAGCCACCGGCGGCACCAGCAGCACCGGCCTGTGCGGCATAGGGGCCCTGCCGGTCAGGCCCGCCCTGACCGGGCTGGTGTGCGTGCGGGGGTTGCGAGCCGTACGGAGACTGCTGCGACTGCTGGCCGTACTGACCTGGCCGGCCGTGCTGACCAGGCTGCTGACCCTGGGGACCCAGCGGACCTCGCGGCGGCTGCTGCCCTGGCCGGGCGTACTGACCAGGCGGCGGACCCTGGGGCGGCTGCTGCCCCGGCTGCCCCTGCTGTGACGCCGGCGGCCCGCCAGCAGGGCGCCACTGCGGCGACGCGCCCGCGCCGGGCGGCCCCTGGCGGTCGGGATCGCGAGGTGGCATGCGGTCGTCGGACATGAGGGCACCCCCGGAGGTGACGGAACCGAGGTCACGGAACTGAGGGACCTTGGCTGGATCTTGGAGACGAGAAACTCGGCCGGACGAACGTGGCCGATTCGGACGCCAAACTAGCGCATCGGCGCTTCGGGAGTCCGGATCCGGTCGCGCCGACTGTGGATAACTCGGGAAGGCTCGCCGTCACGGCCGGAGCCCAGCCAGACCAGCGGGATCACGGGCGCCAGCGCGGCAAGCGGCCAGCTCACCAGCACGCCGTAGGCATGCAACGAGAGCGGCGCCGACAGCGGGGTGCCCGGCGCGACGTGCGGGTCCCACGACCAGACCAGCGAGCCGTTGGCCACCAGGCTGCCGACCACGACCGCGGCGAACGCCGCCAGCATGCTGCCCGCCAGGAGTCCAACCACCGTGACCAGGCCGTGCCGCAGGAACACCGTGCCCAGCACCGTCCCGAGGACCAGCGAGGTGCCGGCGCCGAGCGCGGCGTACCAACCGTCCATCGAGACCAGCCGGGCGGCCTGTTCCTCGTCGTTCGGGAACGGCCCGAGCTCGGTCATGGTCATCGCCACGTGTGGCGAGGGGGCGGTCCACGCCCACACCAGCCCGACGATCGCACCCGCCGCGACCAGCACGGCGACGATCACCCAGAACGCGCGCCCGGCACCGGGCGCCCGGTCGGGCGGAGTCCGGGGGCCGGGAGGCGTGACGTCAGCCGGGTTCGTGGTGTTCACCGCCCCAGATCCTACGCACGCTTCCCCGGCAGCCCGTCAGTGCTCGGCGTCCCGGCGTACCGGCCTTCTCAGGAGCGGACACATCCCGGCCCGAGCAGTGCCTTGAGGTCGCCCATCAGCGCCGTGGACGGCGTGACCCGCCAGCGGTCCTCCAGCCTCATCACCATCGTCTTGGTCTCCGAGCGCAGATGGAGGTGGATCTGGGTCATCCCCGGGTGAGTGGAGAAGATCTCTTTCAGCCGGTCGACCACCGGTGGCGTGCACCGCTCGCGGGCCAGGGAGATCGCGAACGGCCCGGTCTGCTGGTCGCTGCTGATGTCGGGCACGGACAACTCCATCGCGATCAGCTGCGGCACGTCGTCGCGTCGGTCCAGGCGGCCCTTCACGACCACCACGGCATCCTCGGTGAGCTGCAGGGCGGTGAGCTGGTAGGTCGACGGGAAGAACATCACGTCGATGCCACCCTCGAGGTCCTCCAGGGTGACGATCGCCCACGGGTCGCCCCGCTTGGTCATCTTCCGGGTGATCGAGGTGATCAGCCCGCCGACGGTGACGATGGACCCGTCGGGACGGTCCTCGTCGGCGAGCAGGGTGCCGATGGTGCAGTCGGAGGCGTTCGTCAGCACGTGCTCGATACCGAAGAGCGGGTGGTCGGAGACGTACAGCCCGAGCATCTCCCGCTCGTGCGCGAGCAGTGTCTGCTTGTCCCACTCCCCGATCTCGGGCACCTGCGGCGACATGAGCGCGGCCACGTCGGCCTGGTCGTCGCCGCCGAAGCCGAACAGCGAGTCCTGGCCGATCGCCTCCTGGCGCTTCTGGTCGATGTAGTACTCCACCGCGTCCTCGTGCCACGCGACCAGCGCGCGGCGACGGTGGCCGAGGGAGTCGAACGCGCCCGCCTTGGCCAGCGACTCCAGCACCCGCTTGTTGCACACGGTGGCGGGGACCTTGGCCATGAAGTCGCTCGCGTCGGCGAACCGGCCCTTCGCCTCGCGTGCGGCGACGATCGCCTCCACGACGTTGGCGCCGACGTTGCGGATGGCGGTCAGCCCGAACCGGATGTCGGTGCCGACGGGGGTGAAGTTGGCCGCGGAGTCGTTCACGTCCGGTGGCAGCACCTTGATGCCCGAACGCCGGCAGGCGTTCAGGTAGATGGCCATCTTGTCCTTGTCGTCCTGCACCGAGGTGAGGAGCGCGGCCATGTACTCGGCCGGGTAGTTGGCCTTGAGGTAGGCGGTCCAGTACGACACCAGGCCGTACGCGGCGGTGTGCGCCTTGTTGAACGCGTAGTCGGAGAAGGGGACGAGGATGTCCCACAGCGTCTTGACGGCCGCGTCGGAGTAACCCCGGGAGCGCATGCCCTCGCTGAAGGGCCCGAACTCCTTGTCCAGGACCTCCTTCTTCTTCTTGCCCATCGCCTTGCGGAGCAGGTCGGCCTGTCCCAGCGAGTAGCCGGCGACCTTCTGGGCGAGCCGCTGCACCTGCTCCTGGTAGACGATCAGGCCGTACGTCGGGCCGAGGATCTCCTCACAGGCCTCCTCCAGCTCGGGGTGGATCGGCGTGATCTCCTGCTGGCCGTTCTTGCGGAGCGCGTAGTTGGTGTGGGAGTTGGCGCCCATCGGCCCGGGGCGGTAGAGCGCGCTGGCCGCGGAGATGTCCTCGAAGTTGTCCGGCCGCATCAGCCGCAGGAGCGAGCGCATCCCGGCGCCGTCCATCTGGAAGATGCCGAGGGTGTCGCCGCGGGCGAGGAGCTCGTACGTCGGCTTGTCGTCCAGCGGGAGCTTGAGCAGGTCGACCTTCTCGCCGCGGCTCATCTCGATGTTACGGACCGCGTCGTCCATGATGGTGAGGTTGCGCAGCCCGAGGAAGTCCATCTTCAGCAGGCCGAGCGTCTCGCAGGTCGGGTAGTCGAACTGCGTGATCACCGCGCCGTCGGCCTCGCGCTTCATCAGCGGCACGTGGTCGGCCAGCGGCTCGGCGGACATGATCACACCGGCCGCGTGCACGCCGGTCTGGCGGATCAGGCCTTCCAGGCCCTTCGCCGTGTCGATGACCTTCTTGACGTCGTGGTCCTGCTCGTAGAGCGCCCGGACCTCCCCCGCCTCACTGTGCCGGGGGTGGTTCTTGTCGAAGATCCCGGTGAGCGGGATGTCCTTGCCCATCACCGCCGGCGGCATCGCCTTGGTGATCTTGTCGCCGAGCGCGTACGGGTAGCCGAGGACCCGGGAGGAGTCCTTGATCGCGGCCTTCGCCTTGATCGTGCCGAAGGTCGCGATCTGGGCGACCTTGTCCTCGCCGTACTTCTCGGTGACGTAGCGGATGACCTCGCCCCGCCGGCGCTCGTCGAAGTCGATGTCGATGTCGGGCATCGAGACGCGTTCGGGGTTGAGGAACCGCTCGAACAGCAGTCCGTGCTGGAGCGGGTCGACGTCGGTGATGCCGAGCGCGTACGCCACCAGGCTGCCCGCCGCCGAACCACGGCCCGGGCCCACCGCGATCCCGTTGGTCTTGGCCCACATGATGAAGTCCGCGACGACCAGGAAGTACGACGGGAACCCCATCTGCATGATGATCCCGAGCTCGTACTCCACCTGCTTGCGGTAGGTCTCGTCGTACCCCTGCATGAACCGGCGGTCCATGCCCCGCCAGGTCTCCTCCCGCAGCCACGACTCCTCGGTGTGGCCCTCGGGGATCTCGAACTGCGGCATGAGGTTCTGGAACTCGAACATCCCCGCGGTGTCCACCCGCTCCGCGATCGCGAGCGTGGTGCGGCAGCCGGACTGCCAGGCCTCGGAGTCGTCCAGCGCCCGCATCTCCTCCGCGGACTTGAGGTAGTAGCCCGACCCCTCGAACTGGAAGGTCGGCGCGGCCAGCGTGGACGCGGTCTGGACGCACAACAGCGCGGCGTGCGCGGTCGACTCGTGCTCGTAGGTGTAGTGGGAGTCGTTGGTGACGACGTACTGCAGCCCGAGCTCGCCCGCGATCTTCTCCAGGCCACCCCGCGCGCGCTTGTCGATGTCGATGCCGTGGTCCATCAGCTCGACGAAGAAGTTCTCCCGGCCGAAGATGTCGCCGAAGTCGGCCGCGGCCTCCAGCGCCTCCTTCTCCTGACCGAGCCGGATGCGGGTGGAGATCTCCCCCGACGGGCAGCCGGTGGTGGCCATCAGGCCCTGGCTGTACTCCGCGAGCAGCTCACGGTCGATCCGGGGCTTGCGGAAGAAGCCCTCCATCGACGCCCGGGTCTGCAGCCGGAACAGGTTGTGCAGGCCGACCGCGTCCCGCGCCCAGATCGTCATGTGGGTGAACGCACCCGCGCCGGAGACGTCGTCGCCCTTCTGGTGCTGCTGCCCCCAGCGAACCGGCGCCTTGTGGTAGCGGGAGGTCGGGGCGACGTAGGCCTCCAGGCCGATGATCGGCGTGATCCCCGCCGCCGTGGCCCTGGTGAAGAAGTCGTACGCCCCATGCAGGTTGCCGTGGTCGGTGATCGCGACGGCCGGCATCTGGAGCCGCTGGGCCTCGGCGAACATGTCCTTGAGCTTCGCCGCGCCGTCGAGCATGGAGTACTCGGTGTGGACGTGCAGGTGGACGAACGAGTCCGACATCAGGGAGAAGCGCCTCCTGTCTGCGCCGACGCCGAAGGCGTTGGGCGCCGGCCGGGGGAAGAGCGGCGGCGCTTCGCCAACAAGTGAGAGTCCGACTCTATTGCCCTTGCACGTAAGGGCAACGCCGCCCCGCCGAAGAGTTCGTGATCAACCTCTGTTAAGCCGCGTCCCGATCATCCTTCGGCGCCGATCGGCCGCCGGACGATGATCAACGAGTCGTCGCGGCGCCACGCTCGGCAAGGTCGAGGGACTCCTCGATCACCGCCGTCATGATCCGGCGGAGACGCTTCGCGCCCAGTCTGGGCGCCCGGCGGGCCATGCCCGCCACGATCTCCGTCTCCCGGTCGGGGTCACGGCCGGCGCGCCCTCCGACCGGCTTCAGGTGCTGGACCTGCGCGGTCAGCCCGGCGCGGTACTCGAGCAGGGCGGCCAGGGCGGCGTCCACCTCGTCGATGGCGGCCCGGGCCTCGGGCAGCGAGGCGGGCAGCGGACGAGCGGTCAGGGCGGCGACCGGCTGGTCGGTCACGGATCGGTGCACCACTCCACGCTAGGTAGCCGGCAGCGCGGCGTTCAACATGGCGAGACGATCGTCTCGTCACGTGGACCGGTCGGATTCGGCGCGGGCCCGCTCCAGCGCCAGCGCGAGATCGTCGGGGTAGGGCGCCTCGAACGTCACCCACTCCCCCGTCGCCGGGTGCTCGAACCCCAGCCGCGCCGCGTGCAGCCACTGCCGGGTGAGCCCCAGCCGGGCGGCCAGCACCGGGTCGGCGCCGTAGGTCAGGTCGCCGACGCACGGGTGCCGGACGGCGCTCATGTGCACCCGGATCTGGTGGGTACGCCCGGTTTCCAGGTGCACCTCCAGCAACGACGCGTGCCGCAGCGCCTCCAGCGTCTCGTAGTGGGTCACCGACGGCTTCCCGTGCGCGACGACCGCCCACTTGTAGTCGTGGGTGGGATGCCGGTCGATCGGTGCGTCCACCGTGCCGCGACTCGGGTCCGGGTGGCCCTGGACGAGCGCGTGGTAGACCTTCTCCACCTCTCGTTCCTTGAACGCCCGCTTCAGCACGGTGTAGGCGTGCTCGGACTTCGCCACCACCATCAGGCCGCTGGTGCCCACGTCGAGCCGGTGCACCACGCCCTGGCGTTCGGCGGCACCGGAGGTGGTGATCCGGAACCCCGCGGCGGCCAGGTGGCCGATCACGGTCGGCCCCCGCCACCCCGGGCTGGGATGCGCCGCCACGCCGATCGGCTTGTCGACCACCACGATGTCGGCGTCGTCGTGGACGATCCGCATCCCCTCCACCCGGACGGGCGCGACGGGCTCCTTCGGGCGGGGAAGCTCGACCTCCAGCCAGGAGCCCGCGCTCACCCGCTCCGACTTCGGCACAGCCTCGCCGTCGACCCGGACCAGGCCGTTCTCGACCAGCTCGGCGGCCTTCGTCCGCGAGAGTCCGAAAAGGCGGCCGAGAGCCGCGTCCAGGCGTTCGCCCTCCAGGCCCTCCGGCACCGGCAGTCCACGCCGGTCCGCCGCTCCGGTGGCGGGCGTCGCGCTCACTCCGCCTTCCTCAGCGCCGGCCCGTCGGCCGCCACTCCCGGCGTGGGGGGTGGTTCGTGCGCCTGCCGGGCACTCGCGTCCGGGTTGTCGGCGTCGGTCTTGGCGCGGCCGGATTCCTCGACGGTGCCGTCCCAGCGCCGGCCACGCATCGCCAGCACGATGATCAGCGCTGCGGCCGCGCAGATGGAGGCGTCGGCGACGTTGAACACCGGCCAGTTGGGCAGCGCCAGGAAGTCGACCACGTGGCCGCGCAGGAACCCCGGCTCCCGGAAGATCCGGTCGGAGAGGTTGCCGAACGCCCCACCCAGCAAAAGCCCGAGTGCGATCGCCCACGGAGTGCTCCGCAGCGTGCGGGACAACCGGAGCACGACCACCACGACGGCCAGCGCGACCAGGGACAGGATGATCGTGTAGCCCTCCGCCAGGCCGAACGCGGCTCCGGAGTTGCGGACCAGCACCAGGGTCAGCAACCCGCCGGCCAGCCGGATGGGCTCCCGGTCGGTCAGCTGCGACATGGCGATGATCTTGGTCACGATGTCGACGGCCAGCACGACGATCGCCACCGCGGCGAAGAGCCCGAGCTGGCGGCGACGGCGGCGGTCTGCTGTGCTGGCGTCGTTCAGCGACGCTCTTCCCTCTGTTTGCATGACACGCACAGTGTCGCACGAGGGAATGCGAGCAACCGAGCCTTGCCTATGGGTTCGCCGCAGCCCTCGCACACGCCGTAGGTGCCGTCGTCGATCTTGGCCAGTGCCCGGCGGGTCTGGGCGAGCATGTCCCTGGTGTTGTTGGCGAGGGAGATCTCGTGCTCGCGCTCGAAAGTCTTCGAGCCGGTGTCGGCCTCGTCGTCCCCGGCGCCGTCCCCGCTGTCGCGCAGCAGGTCGGCGATGTCGGCGGCGGCGGAGTGCAGCTCGTCCTCCAGGCGGCCGACGTCTCCGGTCAGCTCCTGGTAGACCCCGTCCAGCTCCGCCGGCGTCCACGGCTTCTCGTCCGGACGGACCACCAGCCGCGCGGCCCGCCCGGCCACGTCGGCCGGCTCCAGGTCTGCCTGCTCCAGGTCGGTCCGCGGCCTGGGGGCTGCCTGCTCACCGGGCGTACCGGGCTCGGGTTCCGGCGGTCCCGCCTGCTCGGCCGAGGCCTTCTTCGGTGCCGACGCCTTCCCGCCCGAGGTGGCCTTCGTCGCGGAGGTGGCCTTCTTGCCGGATGCCGCCTTCTTCGCGGGCGCGGCCTTCTTGGCGGATGCCGCCTTCTTCGCCGACGTGGTCTTCTTCGCGGATGCCGTCTTCTTCGCCGACGTGGTTCTCTTCGCGGCTGTCGCGTTCCCGCCGGGCACGCCCGTCTCCTCGCCGGTGTCGCCTGCCTGCTTCACCACGTCGACCTCCGCCCTGCGCACGTACGGCGAGACCGTCCCGCACATCCTGCCAGTCCTGCCAGTGTGCACGCGTTGGCCGAGTCCGCACGCGTCCCACGACGTCCGAGGCCGGCCGGGTGCAGCTCCGGGTCCCGCCGACCGGACGAGGCCGGCGAAGCCCGGACGGAACGGGAAAGAACTCACCAGCAGGGACGAGACGGAACTCTGAGCTCCGGCGGCCACCACCCGGCGGTCGCCCTCGGCGCTCCCCGAGAACGCCGAAGGCCCCCGGGAGGAGTCCTGGGGGCCTTCGGTGCGTACGTGCAAAAACCGCGCTCGCTACAGCGAGGAGTCGTCGTCGTCCTCCAGAAGGGCGTTGAGCCGAGGGGTGCCGCCGGAGTTCATCCGGTCGCCACGCCCACCGCGCTCACGCTCCCGCTCGCCGCGCTCCTCCCGGTCACCGCCGGTCGCGAGCGCCGGCTTGTGGGAGTTGCCCGAACGCGGGCCGTTGCCCGACTCCAGGCCGTTCTCCAGGTTTCCCTGGCCCGCGAGAACCCGCAGCTGGCTCTCGAAGTAGGCCTTCAGACGGCTGCGGTACTGCCGCTCGTAGGTGCGCAGCTCGTCGACCTCACGCTGCAGCCGGGTCTTCTCCTTCTCCAGCTGGCCGAAGAGCTGGGTGCGGCGCTCGGCGGTGTCCCGGTCGAGCTGCTCCGACTTCGACCGCGCCTCCGACTCCAGCCTGCTGGCGAGCCCGCGGGCTTCGTTCTCCAGTCGCTCGGCCCGTGCCCGGGCGTCGCTCAGGATCCGGTTGCCCTGCTCCTTGCTCTCCGCGACGAGCTGGTCGGCGTTCTGGGTCGCGATCTCCAGCAGGCGGGCGGCGGCGCTGGACGCCTCGGCGATGCTGGAGGGGCCAGGCTGTGGCGCCGCCTGCCGGACCGGGGGCTGCGGCTCAGGCTGCTCGGGCTTGCCGTAGCCGCTGTCCCGCCCGCTGTCGCGGCCGCGGTCAGCGTTACCACGACCCGCGGAGGCGAGCTTCTGCCGAAGGTCCTCGTTCTCGTGGTTGAGGCGTTCGAGTTCGGACTCGACTTCGTCGAGGAACTGGTCCACCTCTCCCATGTCGTAACCCTCCCGCAAACGGACGGGCGTGAAGCGCTTGTTGCGCACGTCCTCGGGTGTCAACGGCATGACCTCACCTCAGGCTCGCAGGGCTCGACTTACGTGGATATCGGAGCAACCGTACCCGGTTTGGGTGACAAAGACCGAGGGGGCTCCGGAAACTACCTGTTCGGCACGATCCGGTCACCGACCGAACGGACGAACGGACCGATCGGGGGGCGGATCACCAGCAGATCACCGGACGGCGCCGGACATACCGGCGCCGGTTGGTGGTCACCCGCCGAAGATCGCCAGGACCAGTGCCTGCAGGACGTAGATGATCACGATCAGCAGCAGGAACGACAGGTCCAGGGCGAAGCCACCCAGCCGAAGGGGCGGGATGACCTTGCGAAGGGCCTTCAGCGGAGGGTCGGTGACGGTGTAGACGCCCTCGAGGATGACGAGCAGCACTCCGCGCGGCTCCCAGGAGCGGGCGAAGAACTGCACCCAGTCCACCACCAGCCGCACGAAGAGCAACACGAGGAAGATCCATAGTACGGAGTACAGGATCTGGCCGATGATCTGCACGAACACTCCTTTGGGGGCCTTGCCGCCGGATCTCGAGCCTATCCCGCCGGCTCCTCGCCACGGCCCGGCCGACCCTCCGGGATCACCCGGGCAGACCCCTGAGGTCACGCGGGCGCGACGCGCGCCCAGGGGTCCGGTGCAGGGGCTCAGCTCTGGTTGAAGAAACCCGCCTCGGCCATGCGCTCCTTGTCCTCGGCCCTGACCTTCACGTTGACCGGGGAGAGCAGGAAGACCTTGGCCGTCACGCGTTCGATGCTCCCGCGCAGCCCGAAGATCAGACCGGCCGCGAAGTCGACCAGACGCTTGGCGTCGGAGTCGTCCATCCCGGTGAGGTTCATGATCACCGGCGTACCGTCACGGAAGTGCTCGCCGATCAGCCGGGCGTCGTTGTAGGTACGGGGGTGCAGTGTCGTGATGCGTGACATCTCCACCTCCGGTGCCGCCTGGACCTGACGTCGGTCGGGGAATGCTGCCACGGTGCCGCCCTTGTCCTCGTCGATCTCGGCCGGCGACGGGGTAGCCGGACGGGTGCCCCGAGCCTCCCGTTCGCGGTCCTCACCGTCGTCGATGTAGTCGCCCTCGTAGGCTCCGTCGTAGTCCTCTTCGTAACGGCCCTGGTCTTCTACGAGACCGAGGTACACCGCGACCTTGCGCATCGCGCCTGCCATGTGAACCTCTCGCCTTCTGCTGTCAGCTGCGCCGGGCCGAGCATGCAGCCCCGTCCGGCGTTGACGCTACCTGTCGTTACCGCGCTCACCTAGTAACCGACGCCCAAGCCGTACGTGTGTCGCGCCATGGGCGATCGCGTCCTCGAGGTCCGCGCTCATTCCTGCGGAGACCCAGGTGGCCTCCGGATGCTTCGTGCGTACCTCGGCGGCGGTCTCCGCCAGCCGGGCGAACGCCGGTGCCGGTGGCGTACCCAACGGCGCGACCGCCATCACTCCGCCGAGCACCAGTTCGGGCGCCGCCGCCACGGCGTCGGCCACCTCGGCCACCTGGTCCGGAGGCACTCCGCCCCGTCCGCCGGCACCCGGCTGGGCGGCGTCGCCGAGGTCGACCTGGACCAGGCACCGCAGCGGCTGCTCACGGCCGGCGGCCGCCCGCCGCAGCGCACCGACCAGCCGAACCCGGTCGACGGAGTGGACCACCGCGGCGTACTCCGCCACCGCCCGCGCCTTGTTGGCCTGAAGCTGACCGACGAAGTGCCAGGTCAGCTTCGGATCCGCCACCTCGGCCACCTTCTGCTGCGCTTCCTGGTGGCGGTTCTCGCCGAAGTCACGGACACCGAGCTCGGCGAGCAGGCGTACGTCGTCGGCCGGGAAGGTCTTGGTGACCGCGATCAGCGTCACCTCCCCCGGTGACCGACCGGCACGCTCGCAGGCCCGTTCGATCTGGGCCCGGACGGCCGCGAGGTTGGCGGCGAGCTGAGCCCGGCGCTCGTCGCTGCCCGGACTCAACCGCCCGCACCCGGTCCGTGGAGAACCGACCGCCCGCTCACTTCAGGAAGTCTGGAACGTCGAGTTCGTCGTCGTCGATCGGGCGGCGGGCCGGCCGCGGCGCCGACGTCGGCGAAGCCTGAGCGCCCTGAGTGCTCTGGCCGTTGGAGCCGTTGGCCGCACCACCGGACGTACCCCCCGCACCGGACTCCCCCGGGCGGGCGCCGCCGAGCAGGCGCTGGCGAAGCTCCTGGGTCTGTGCGGCGAGGTCGGCCTGGCCAGACGACGAGTTCGACGACGTGCCCTGCGACTGCGCCGGCTGTGACTGCGGCTGCGACTGCGACTGTGCCGGCTGGGCCTGGGGGGCCGGCGGCGACTGCGCCGGAGCGGGCGGGAAGGACTGGCCGGGAGCCGACTGGCCGGAGCCGGCGTTGCCGGCGAAGCCCGTGCCGGCCGGCGTGCTCTGCTGCTGCTCGCCCGAGGGGGCGGACTGCTGCGGCCGGCCGAGCTCGCCGGGCCTGCGTCCCGCGGGGGGCGGCGGGACCGCCTGGCTCGCGCCGTTGCCCGCGGACGCCTCCTGCGCTCCGCGACGGCGGGGCATCCCGCCGTCGAAGCCGGCGGCGATGACGGTGACCCGCACCTCGTCGCCCAGACCGTCGTCGATGACCGCACCGAAGATGATGTTCGACTCCGCGTGCGCAGCGCTGGAGACCAGCTGGGCGGCCTCGTTGATCTCGAACAGCCCGAGGTCGGAGCCACCCGCGATGGACAGCAGGACGCCGTGCGCACCGTCGATGGAGGCCTCGAGCAACGGACTCGATATCGCCATCTCGGCCGCGGCTACAGAGCGGTTCTCACCTCGCGCGGAGCCGATACCCATCAGGGCCGAACCGGCGTTGGACATCACGCTCTTGACGTCGGCGAAGTCGAGGTTGATCAGGCCGGGCGTGGTGATCAGGTCGGTGATGCCGGAGACACCTTGGAGCAGCACCTGGTCGGCCTGCTTGAACGCGTCCAGCACGCTCACCTGCCGGTCGCTGATCGACAGCAGCCGGTCGTTGGGAATCACGATCAGGGTGTCAACTTCGTCGCGCAGGGCGTTGATGCCCTCCTCGGCCTGGCTGGCCCGCTTCTTGCCCTCGAAGGCGAACGGGCGGGTCACGACGCCGATGGTGAGTGCGCCGAGCGAGCGCGCGATCCGCGCGACGACCGGCGCGCCGCCGGTGCCGGTGCCACCGCCCTCGCCGGCGGTGACGAACACCATGTCGGCGCCCTTGAGCACTTCCTCGATGTCCTCGGCGTGGTCCTCGGCCGCCTTGTTGCCGACGTCGGGCTGCGCCCCCGCGCCAAGCCCGCGGGTCAACTCCCGCCCGATGTCCAGCTTGACGTCGGCATCGCTCATGAGGAGCGCCTGCGCGTCGGTGTTGATCGCGATGAACTCGACGCCCTTGAGGCCGACCTCGATCATTCGGTTGACCGCGTTCACACCCCCGCCGCCGATACCGACGACCTTGATGACCGCTAGGTAGTTCTGCGGTGCCGCCACGACGCTCGCCCTCTCGGTAGACATTCTTCCCCGGCCCGGAAAGGCAACTTCAACCATCAACCCTCACGCTCAAGTAGAGGGTTATAGTTATGTCAACCTCGGCCTGACATGAAGGTACGGAGCGGTCCCGGAAAAATTCAACGCAACACGCCGAGCCGCGAAGTTCTTCGATGAACCGGTCGAAAATCGGTCACCCCGCCAGTCACCCCAGGCACCCCGGGACGCGTTCGCGGAGCCCCCCCACACCGCGCGCTGCGCCGGCGCACACAGGCGCACGCGACGGTGCTCAGGACCGGGTGGTCGGGAAGCTGGGCACGCTCACGTCGTAGACCTTCGCCTTACGGGGAAGGAGTTCGGCGAGCACCCGGGCCTTCAGCTTGGACTGTTCAGCGTTTCCCCACACGACCGTCACGCCGTGCGTCATCCGCAGCGTGACCGCGTCGGGAGTCTTCACCTCGATCGCGTCGACCCTGCGGACGAGGTTCCTGGGCAGCGCCGCGGCCACCTGGGCGCCGACCACGCGCAACTCCTCCACCCTGGCCGGACTCGGTCGTGCGGCCGTCAGCCGCACCAGTGGATAGGCCCCGGCCGCGTCCGGGACCGCGCGGAACGGAACGCCCTCGGCGTCGACCAGGTGGTACGCCGATCCGTCCTGCCACACCGCGACCGCCGTGCGTTCCACGATCCGCACCGTCACCTCGTGCGGCCACGAGCGGCTCACCTCGGCGCTCCTGACCGGCGGCAGCTGGGCCACGATCCGGGTGCGCACGGCCGCGACGTCGATCCGGGCCAGCGGCCGGCGCAACGGCACCGCGGCCGCGGACCGCACCTGCGTCGCGGTGAGGCCCGACGCCGGGGTCAGGCCGGACACCGCGACCGACCGGGCGTCCAGGAGGCTGGAGAAGGCGACCGCCCACACGCCCCCGCCAACGACGAGCAGCACGGCGATCAGGATGAACAGCGCTCGCATCCGCGCCAGCCGGCGTGTCCACCGCCGGCGGCCGAATCGGCGCGCCGAGTTGCGCGCCGAACCACGCGAACTCCGTGCCGACCCGCGTGCCGTCGTACGCGAGCCCCCCGAGACCCCCGTCGGCATCAGTGCGCTCCCGGCTCGCTCTCCGCCGCCAGCCGGTCGCCCACGAGTTCGAGGACCTCCGGGCCGACCAGCGCGACGTCGGGCGCGCCGAGGGTGAGGACGAGGTCGCCGGGCCGGACCCGCTCGGCCACCCGCACCGGGGCTGCCGACCAGGAACGCTCGTACACGATCCGCTCCGGCGGCAGCGGGATGTGCGGGATGATCAGGGCGCCGGTGACGCCCGGGATCGGGTCGTCGCCGGTGGGATCCATCACGACCACCTCGTCGGCCAGCCCGAGGGCCTCGC
The DNA here is from genome assembly GCF_040610475.1 of Actinopolymorpha sp. NPDC004070. NCBI lineage: Bacteria > Bacillati > Actinomycetota > Actinomycetes > Propionibacteriales > Actinopolymorphaceae > Actinopolymorpha > Actinopolymorpha sp. NPDC004070. The sequence goes on from NZ_JBEXMJ010000004.1 coordinate 171,282, forward strand.
CGAGCTCACGGTAGAAGAACTGCGTCCGGGTGTGCCGGAGCGGGCGGAAGCAGACGATGACCCGCCCCTCCCCCGCGGCTCCGCGCGCGGCGTGCAGGTTGACCAGCATCTCGGTCGGGTGGTGGCCGTAGTCGTCGTAGACGCGTACGCCGCCGACCATGCCCTTGTACTCGAACCGGCGCCGGGTGCCCGCGTAGCTGGACAGTCCCTCGCGAAGCTCGCCCGACGGGAAGCCGAGCGCCAGCCCCGCGGCGTAGGCGGCGGCGGCGTTCCAGGTGTGGTGCCGGCCCGCGACGTGCACGTCGATGGTCCCCTCCGGGCGACCGTGCACCACGACGTCGAAGCTGGAGCTGAGCGGCTGCTGGTGGACGTTGGCGATGCGGATGTCGGCGTCCTCGGCCTCGCCGTAGGTGTGGACGTCGACCCCGCGGGCGCGAGACGCCTCGGCGAGCCGGCGCGCACCCGCGTCGTCGACGCAGGCGACCAGGCAGCCGCCCGGGACGATCCGGTCCACGAAGGCGTCGAACGCCCGGTGGTAGTCCTCCGGCGAGTCGTACATGTCCAGGTGGTCGGGGTCGACGTTGGTCACCACCGCCACCTCGGGTGAGTACTGCAGGAACGCCCGGTCGGACTCGTCCGCCTCCACCACGAAGATGTCACCGGTGCCGTCGTGGGCGTTGGTGCCGGTGTCGTTGAAGTTGCCGCCGATCGCGAACGACGGGTCCGCACCGCAGTGCTGGAGCGCGACCGCGAGCATCGACGACGTGGTGGTCTTGCCGTGCGCGCCGGACACCGCCGCCACCCGGCGGCCCTCCATCACCGCTGACAACGCGGCGGCCCGGGAGTACAGCAGCAGCCCGCGCCGGCGGGCCTCCACGACCTCGGGGTTGTTCTCCTTGATCGCGGTCGACACCACGACGGTGTCGACGTCCGCGACGTAGGCCGGGTCGTGCCCGACGTAACAGGTGGCGCCGAGGGCGCGCAGGGCGGTGAGCGTGCGGGAGTCCTTGGCGTCGCTGCCGGTGACCGTGATGCCGCGGGCGATCATGATCCGCGCGATGCCGGACAGGCCGGCCCCGCCGATCCCGACGAAGTGGACGCGGCCGAGCTTCTCCGCGGGGATCAGCTCCGACGGGGGAGGAACGATCATCGGCCAACCTTTCCGGCATTCTTTCCGGTACTGCCCTGCGAACCCGCGGCCGCCGCCCGGACCATCTCGGCCAGCCGTTCGTCGGCGTCGGCCGGCATGAGGTCCTGGGCGACCTTGGCCATCGCGGTCAGCCGGGCGGGGTCTGTCGCGAGCCCGACCACGTGCTCGCGCACCCAGTCGGGAGTGAGGGCGGCGTCGTCGACGAGCAGGCCGCCGCCGGCATCCACCACGGGCTGTGCGTTCAGTCGCTGCTCGCCGTTGCCGACCGCGTACGGGACGAAGACGGCGGGCAGCCCGACCGCGGCGAGCTCGGTCACGGTGTTGGCACCGGCCCGGCCGACCGCGAGGTCGGCCGCAGCATAGGCCAGGTCCATCCGCTCGATGTACGACACCACGACGTACGGCGGGTCGCCCGGGCTCGCCGGGGGCATCTCGACCGTGTTGCGCGACCCGGTGGCGTGCAGCACCTGGACACCGGCCGCGGCCAGCGCGGGCGCTGCCTGGGAGACGGCCTGGTTGATCCGCTGGGCGCCCTGGGACCCGCCGGTGACCAGCAGCGTCGGGCGGTCGGGATCCAGCCCGAACGCCGCCCGGGCCTCGGCCCGTAGCGCGAACCGGTCCAGGGCGGCGATCTCCCGCCGGATCGGCAGCCCGACGAACTTCGCGTGCCGCAGCGGCGTCGCCGGGAAGCTCACCGCCACCTCGGAGGTGACGAAACGGGCCGCGAACCGGTTGGCGATCCCCGGGCGGGCGTTCTGTTCGTGCACCACGACCGGCAACTTCATCCGGCGGGCGGCGAGGTAGGCGGGCATGGCGACGTAGCCGCCGAGGCCGACCACCACCTGCGCGCCGGTGCGTTCGAGCACCGCGGCCGAGGCCCGCACGGCGCCGGCCAGCCGGCCGGGCACAGTGAGCAGCCGCGGGGTCAGCTCCCGGGGCAGCGGCACCCGGGGAATGAGCGCCAGGTCGTATCCCGCGGCCGGGATCAGCCGCGCCTCCAGGCCCTCCTCCGTACCGAGAAACGTGAGACCCACCTCGGGGTCGGTACGCCGGAGCGCCGCGGCGAGGGCGAGTGCCGGACTGATGTGGCCGGCGCTACCACCGCCGGCGAGAACGACGTGCACAAACTCACCCTTCGTCGTGGCGGGCCGAACTCTTCCGCCGGGCCCGCGCGGCTGCCCTGGACGCCGCCCGGTTGGTGGCACGCTCCTCGAGCGCGGCGCGAGCGGCCGGCTCACGCCGTGCGAACGACACGAGAAGCCCGAGGGCGAACAGAGTCGGAAGCATGGCGGACCCACCGTATGACACCAGCGGCAGGGGTATCCCGGTGATGGGTAGCAGACCCAGGACCGCGCCCATGTTGACCAGTGCCTGGGCGGTGATCCAGCCCACGATCCCGGCGGTGGCGAGCCGGGTGAAGGTGTCCTCGGTGCGCAGGGCGACCCTGATGCCGACATAGGCGAGGGTGAGGAACATCCCGAGCACCACCAGGGTGCCCACCAGGCCGAGTTCCTCCCCGATCACGGCGTAGATGAAGTCGGTGTGGGCTTCGGGCAGCCAGCCCCATTTCTCCCGGCTGTTGCCGATTCCGACGCCCCACCACCCTCCGGTGCCGAGCCCGAACAGCGAGTGCGCGGCCTGCCAGCCGGTGTTGCTGTAGTCGGCGAAGGGGTCCAGGAAGCTCACCAGCCGGCGCATGCGGTAGGCGCTGGTGATGGCGAGGTAGGTGACCAGCACGCCCACGACGGCGACGAACATCGCGAAGTAGCGCATCGGGGTGCCCACCACGAACAACAGCACCAGGACCAGCGAGAACAGCACCAGTGACGTGCCGAGGTCGCGCTGGCCGAGCACCAGGGCGAGCACCAGCCCCGCCCCGGGCACGAAAGGGATGACCAGGTGTTTCCAGTGCTGGAGCAGCTTCTCCTTGCGGGCCAGCACGTCCGCGCCCCACAGCACCAGCGCGAGCTTGGCCGCCTCGCTGGGCTGCAGCATGAACGGCCCGCCGAACGACAGCCAGTTGCGGTTGCCGTTGACTTCGACGCCCATCGGGGTGAAGGTCAGCGCCAGCAGGACGAACGCCACGATCATCATGGGGTAGGTGAACGCCCGCAGCAGCCGCAGCGGCAGCCGGGTGGCGACGAAGGCGACCGGGATGCCGCCGGCCACCCACATCAGCTGGCGCAGGGCCATCGTGTAGGAGTTGCCGTAGTTTTCCAGCGAGTCGTAGCTGGACGCCGACAGGACCATCGCGATGCCGAGGGTCAGCAGCAGCCCGCTCACCCCGACGATCAGGTGGTACGACGTCAGCGGCCGGTCCAGCAGTCCGCGCAGGTCGGCCAGCCAGCTCGACCGGCGTTCCGCCCCTGCGTCCCCGGTCTCCTCGGCAGTGGTCACGAGACTCCCGTCCCTGTGCGCAAGCGCGGCCTCCCGTTCAGCTGCTGTGCGGTGCACCTCCGGCGAGCCGCCGCGCCGCCGCGCTGAACGCGTCGCCGCGCGCGCCGTAGCTCGCGAAGAGGTCGAAGGACGCGCAGCCGGGCGCGAGGAGCACGGTGTCGCCTGGCCGGGCCAGGTGCCGCGCGTGCGCCACGACGCGATCCATGACCTCAGTCTCGCCGTCGGCGACCTCCACGACGGGGACCTCGGGCGCGTGTCGCGACAGTGCCTCGAAGATCAGTCTCCGGTCGCGGCCGAGGAGCACGACAGCCCGCAGCCGGTCCTTCACCGCTTGTACCAGGTCGTCGAAATCCTGGCCCTTGGCGAGACCGCCCGCGACCCAGACCACCGAGTCGTACGACAGCAGCGAGGCCAGCGCGGCGTGCGCGTTGGTGGCCTTGGAGTCGTCGACGTAGGGGATGCCGTCGACGTCCGCCACCCGCTGGATGCGGTGCGGCTCCAACGTGAAGTTGGTGAGACCCGCCTTGACCGCGCCCGGAGGGACGCCGTGCGCGCGGGCCAGCGCCGCCGCGGCCAGCGCGTTGGCGACGTTGTGCGGCGCCGACGAGGGAAGGTCGCGGACGTTGCACAGTTCGGCGGCGGAGGTGCGGCGCTGCTCGACGAAGGCCCGGTCGGCGAGCACCCCGTCGACCACGCCGAGCATCCCGGCGGCCGGGATGCCGGCGGTGAAGCCGATCGCCCGGCAGCCCTCCACGACGTCGGCCGCCCGGACGAGCTCCTCGGTGGCGGCGTCGGCGACGTTGTAGACGCAGGCGATCTCGCAACCCTCGAAGATCTTGCCCTTGTCGGCGGCGTAGCGGTCCAGAGTGCCGTGCCAGTCGAGGTGGTCGGGCGCGACGTTCAGCACGGCCGCGGCCCGCGGCCACAGCCGGCGCGACCAGTGCAGCTGAAAGCTGGACAGCTCGACGGCGAGGACGTCGTACGGCTCGGGGTCGAGGACGGCGTCCACGACCGGGGCGCCGATGTTGCCGACCGCCGCGGTCCGCAACCCGGCGGCGGACAGGATCGAGGCCAGCATCCCGACCGTGGTCGTCTTGCCGTTGGTGCCGGTGAGAGTGAGCCAGGGCGCGACGTGTTCGGGGTCGCGCAGCCGCAGGGCGAGGTCGACCTCGCCGAGGATCGGGACGCCGGCGGCGGCCGCCTGGGCCAGGATCGGGGCGTCGGGCCGCCAGCCAGGCGAGGTGACCACGACGTCGGGCAGTTGCCCCGGGAAGGAGCCGGGCATGGCGTCGGTCGAGCCCGGGCCGAGCCGGACGTCCGCGCCGAGGGTCTCCAGGATCGTCGCGCGCTCGCGCTCGGCGTCGCCGTCCCGCTCGTCCACCACAGCCACCCGCGCGCCCACACCCAGCAGGCCGGCGGCGGCGGAGTAGCCGGACACGCCGATCCCGGTGACGAGCGCGGACAGCTGCGGCCAGGGCGAATGCCGGTCGGCGGTGTCCAGCCACTCCGGCCCCGCGTGCTGTGCGTTCCGGGCGTCGGTCTCGCTCATGCTCCGGACACCCACTCGGCGTAGAAGATCCCGATCGCGCCGGCCACACAGATTCCGCAGATGATCCAGAACCGGATCACGATGGTGACCTCGTTCCAGCCCTTCAGCTCGAAGTGGTGGTGGATCGGTGCCATCCGGAAGATCCGGCGCGGGGTGCCGGTGCGCCATCGGGTGAACTTGAAGAAGCCGGTCTGCAGCATCACCGAGGCCACCTCGATGAGGAAGAGGCCTCCGATGGCGATCAGCAGCAGCTCGGTGCGGGTGAAGACCGCCATCGCGGCCACCCCGCCGCCCAGCGCGAGCGAGCCGGTGTCGCCCATGATGATCTTGGCTGGTGAGGCGTTCCACCATAAGAAGCCGAAACAGGCCGCGGTGACGGCGAACGCCACTACCGCCAGGTCGTACGGATCACGGACCTCGTAGCACTTCGCGGCCGGCTGGTTGAAGCACGCCTGGTTGAACTGCCAGACGCAGATCAGGGTGTACGCCGCGAACACCATCACCGAGGCGCCCGTGGCCAGGCCGTCCAGACCGTCGGTGAGGTTGACCCCGTTGGACGTCGCCGCGATCAGGAAGAGCACCCACAGAACGAAGACGATCGAGCCGAGCTCCAGCCAGGGGACCCGGATGTCGCGGATGAACGAGACAAAGGTCGAGCCCGGCGTGACGTTGCGCTCGTCCGGGAACTGCAGCGCCAGGATGGCGAAGATCACCGCGACCGAGGTCTGCCCGGCCAGCTTGGTCTTGGCCCGCAGCCCCAGGCTGCGCTGCCGGGACACCTTGAGGTAGTCGTCCAGGAACCCGACCAGGCCGAGCCCGACCATCAGCATCAGCACCAGCGCGCCGGACGCCGACGGCAGCCGCCAGACGAACAGGTGCGCGGCCACGTAGCCGAGCACCGCCGCCACGATGATCACGACGCCGCCCATCGTGGGCGTACCCCGCTTGGTGTGGTGCGACGTCGGTCCGTCGTCACGGATGATCTGGCCGTACCCCCGGGCGGCGAGCATCCGGATCGCGACGGGAGTGCCCAGCAGCGAGATCAGTAGTGAGACCCCGCCGGCGAGGAGGATGGCCTTCACGCGCGGCCCTCCACGGTCCCGGTCCCCCGACCACTCCCACTGCCGCCCGCGTCCTCACTCAGGGTGTCACCCAGGTGACGCAACCCCGCGTCCCGCGAGGACTTGACGAGTACGACGTCACCGGCACGGAGCTCTCGCCGCAAAAGCGCGAGCGCCTGATCGGTGTCCGGCACGAAGACCGACTCCTCTCCCGAATAACCTTCCGCCCGGGCTCCGCGCTCGATCGCACGGGCGCCCGCGCCCACCGCCACCAGCCGGGACACACCCAGCCGCACCGCAAGTCTGCCGACACCCTCGTGGGCCTCGTCCGCGGCCTCCCCGAGTTCGAGCATCTCACCCAGCACCGCCCATGAGCGGCCACCCCTCGCCAGCACCGGCAACGTCTCCAGGGCCGCCCGCATGGAGTCCGGGTTGGCGTTGTAGGCGTCGTTGACGATCGTCACGCCGTCGGAGCGGACGCTCACCTCCATCCGCCAGCGCGACAGCGCCACCGCGGCCGACAGGCGCTCGGCGACCGCGACGACGTCCAGGCCGACCGCGAGGCCGACCGCGGCGACCGCCAGCGCGTTGGCCACGTGGTGCCGGCCGACCAGGCCGAGCGCCACCTTGGCGCTCCCTCCCGGGGTCACCAGCTCGAACGCCGCCCGGCCGGCGTCGTCGAGACGAACGCCCTCGGCACGGACGGTGGCGTCGGGACCCTCGCCCACCCAGACGGTCCGGCCGCGGTTCTTCCCGGCCATCGCGGCGACCAGCGGGTCGTCGGCGTTGAGGACCGCGACGCCGTCCTCGCCGAGGGCCTCCACCAGCTCGCCCTTGGCCTTGGCCGTCATCTCCTTGCCGCCGAACTCCCCCACGTGGGCGAGGCCGACGTTGAGGACGACGGAGATGTCGGGCGGCGCCAGCTCGGTGAGGTAGCGGATGTGCCCGACCCCCCTCGCGCCCATCTCGAGTACGAGGTAGCGGGTCTCCTCGTCGGCCCGCAGGACGGTCAGCGGCATGCCCAGCTCGTCGTTCAGCGACCCTTCCGGCGCCACCGTCTCACCGGCACCGGCCAGGAGCTGCGCGAGCAGGTCCTTGGTCGTGGTCTTGCCCGCCGACCCGGTGACCGCCACCAGCGTGAGGTCGGGAAGCCGGTCGAGCAGATGCCGGGCCAGCCGGCCCGTGGCCGCGACGGAGGCGTCCCGGTGACCCTGCGCCGGCGGTGCCACCACGCACGGCAGGCCCGGCAGCGGCCGGCTGCTCAGCACCGCCGCAGCGCCCTTGTGGACCGCCTCGGCGGCGAAGTCGTGCCCGCGCCCGTCGGCGACGAACAGCCCGCGCGGCGACAGCTTCCGGGTGTCGGCGGCCACTCCCCCGGTGACGGTCGAGTCGGGGTCGGCCTCGTGCAGTTCCCCGCCGACCGCGGCCGCGATCTCCGCCAGCGTCATCGTGATCATCGCTGCGCCCCTTCCTGCCCGGCTCCCTGACCGGCTTCGTGCCTCGCTTCGTGCCCGGCCTTGTGCCCCGCCTCGTGGCCGGCGGCCGGGGCGGCGCCGTGGCCGCCGGACATCCGCGCCAGCTCCTCGGAGACGACGACCCTGTCGTCGAAGGGGTGCACCACCCCGCCGATCTCCTGGCCCTGCTCGTGACCCTTGCCCAGGACGAGCACGGCGTCCCCGGGCCGAGCGGCCCCGAGTGCGTACCGGATCGCCTCCCGCCGGTCGGCGACCTCCCGCACCTCGCCCCGGTCGGCGGCGGGCACCTCGCGGGCACCGGCGAGCGCCGCCGCCCGGATCGCCGCCGGGTCCTCCGAGCGCGGGTTGTCGTCGGTGATCACCGTGAGGTCGGCGTGCCGGGCCGCGGTGGCACCCATCAGCGGTCGCTTGCCCCGGTCCCGGTCGCCGCCGCATCCCAGCACCGTGACCAGGCGTCCGGGCGTGCGCGCCCGCATGGTGTCCAGGGCCCGGGCGATCGCGTCCGGGGTGTGGGCGTAGTCCACCAGTACGACGAAATCCTGGCCGGCGGCCACGCGTTCCATCCGGCCGGGCAGGGCCACCTCGGCGAACGCCGGCAGGAACTCCCGGGGGTACAGCCCCGCGGTGGCGAGCACGGCGGTCGCCAGCAGGGCGTTGGCGACGTTGAAGTCCCCGGGCAGGGACAAGGAGACGGCCTCGTCGATCCCGCCGGGACCGCACACCCGGAAACCGCTGCCGCCGTCGGCCGCCGCCTCGACGTCCTCGGCCCGCCAGTCGGCCGCCGGGTCGCCGGCCGCGGAGTACGTCACCACCTCGATCGGCGCCTCCCGGGCCAGCCGCCGTCCGTGCTCGTCGTCGAGGTTGACCACGCCGACCCGGGCGTGCTCGGGGGTGAACAGCCGCGCCTTGGCCAGGAAGTAGGACTCCAGGTCGCCGTGGAACTCCAGGTGGTCCTGGCTGAGGTTGGTGAACCCGGCCACGTCGTAGATCGTCCCGTCCACCCGGCCGTGGACCAGGGCGTGACTGGAGACCTCCATCGACACCGCCTGCACGCCGCGCTCGAGCATCACCGCGAGCAGCGCCTGCAGGTCCGGCGCTTCCGGCGTGGTCCGGGCGCTGGGCAGGGTCTCGGTCCCGATGCGGGTGCCGGTGGTGCCGAGCAGGCCGGTGCGCCGCCCGGCGTACCGGAGTGCGGCCTCCAGCAGGAACGCCGTGGTGGTCTTGCCGTTGGTGCCGGTGATCCCGAGCATCAGCAGGTCACGGGCGGGGTTGCCGTACATCCAGGCGGACAGCTCGCCCACCGCGGCCCGCGGGTCGGGCACCACGAGCGTCGCCAGTCCGGCCGCCTCGCACCGGCCACGGCCTGCCGGGTCGGTCAGAGCGGCGACGGCACCGCCGTCGGCGGCGGTCCGGGCGTAGGTGGCTCCGTGGGAGCGGTCACCCGGCCGGGCGACGTACAGGTCACCTGGCACGACCGCCCGCGAGTCCTGGCTGACGCCGGTGATCACCACGTCGGCCCAGCCGGCGTCGGAACGCTCGGCGTACGACACCTCGGCCGGTGCGAGCTCGACCCCCGGCAGCGCGGAAAGGAAGGAGACGACCTCCGGCAGCGTCCGGCGGAGCGGACGTGTCGGACGCGGGGTCATCGCGCCGGTGGCTGGGACGGCCACGGGGTTTCCTCCCTCGATGTCGAGTTTCTTCACCCACCCCCGTCCGGGGCGGGCCGGCGCGGTGCGGCCGGGGCGCGGCCGGACGCGCGTTCCCCCACGCGCCACCGTCTGGGCCGTGAGGTTACAGCGTCACAGCGGTGATCGCCTCCGGACGCGTCGCCGCCACCTCAGGTGCCCCTTCCCAGGGCAGCGGCCGCGAGGGTCACGGTCACCGGTGATCACCAGGGCTCACCAGGGCTCACCAGGGCTCACCAGTAGAGGGGCAGCACGGGCGACTTGGTGCCGGTGGGCGGGACGCCGTACTTCTGCAGGGTGAACGCCATGATGTCGTGGAAGACGGGCGCGGCGAGCCCGCTTCCGCTGTTGCCGCCCTTCTTGGGGTCCTGCAGGTCGACGTACACCACGAAGCGTGGGTCGTCGGCCGGAGCGAATCCCGCGAACGACGCGGTGTAACCCCGGTAACAGCCACAGCTTGAGTCCGCCCGCTGGGCGGTTCCCGTCTTTCCGGCGATCCGGTAGCCCGGGATCGCGGCCTTCGTGGCCAGCGCGTCGGGTCCCTGGACGACCTGCTCCATCATCCGGGCCACGGTGGCCGCGGCCTGCTTACTCACCACCCTGGTCCGCCTGGGCGCGGGGTTCGGGGTGAGCTTGCCCTCGTCGTCGACGAACCCCTTGACCAGGCTCGGGTCGACCCGTACGCCGCCGTTGGCGACCGCGGCCACCGCGGCGGTCAGCTGGACCGCGGTCACCGACATGCCCTGGCCGAACGAGATCGTCGCCCGGCGAAGCGGGCTCCAGTCGGACACCTTGCCGATGGTGCCTCCCGACTCACCCGGGTACTGCACAGCGGTGGGTTTGCCCATCCCGAACTTGCGGAGGTAGGAGGCCTGCAGCTTCTTCGGCATGCCCTCGGCGGCCAGCACGACGCCGATGTTGCTCGACCTCGCCAGGGCGCCCGCGAAGGTGAGGTTGACCGTGCCGTGTCCCCACCAGTCGCCGATCCGGCGGCCGTCCCGGATCAGATAGCCCGGTGCCCTGATTCTCGTGGAGGGCGTGACGTAGCCGCTGTCGACCAGTGCCGAGGCGGTCAGCACCTTGGCCACGCTGCCCGGCTCGTACACCTCCTGGAAGGGCCGGTTGACGCGGTCCTCGGCAGGCGACTTCGTCGGGTGGTTGGGGTCGAACGTGGGCGCGGTGGCTACCGCCACCAGCTCGCCCGTACGGGTGTCCATCACCACGACGTCGCCGCTGCGGGACTCGGTGGCCTTGACCTGCGCGGCGATCGCCTGCTGCGCAGCCCACTGGACGTCCCGGTTGATCGTCAACCGGACGTTGGCGCCGGGTACGGGGTCCTCCTCCGAACTGTGCGCCAGCGGGATCTGCTGGCCGTTCAGGCCCCGCTCGTAGACCATGTGGCCGTCCTTGCCCCGCAGCCTGCCGTCCAGGGCGTACTCGATCCCGGACAGTCCGCCGCCGTCGGAGCCGGCGAAGCCGATGATGTTCGCCGCCACCTGGCCGGACGGATAGGTCCGCATCGGGTCGGGCTCGGTCAGCACGCCGCCCAGACCCTCCGCCCGGAGGGCGTCACGCGCCTTCTTCCAGGTCTGCGTCGGAACCCTGCGGTCGAGGTAGACGAACCTCGTCCTCGGCGTACGCAGCTTGGCCGTCAGCTCGGCCTGGTCGACCTTCAGGATCGGGGCGAGGGTCTCCGCGATCTGCCCGGCGTCGGGCCGGGTGAGCGTCGGGTCCGCGGTGACCGCCAGCGTGTCCACGGTGGTCGCGAGGGGTACGCCCGTCGCGTCGGTGATCTCCCCGCGAGTCGCGTGCAGGGTGACCCGGCTGATGCGTTCCTTCACGGCCGCGTTGGCGTACGCCGCCCCGTCGAAGCCCTGCAACTGGACGAGCCGCCCGGCGAACACCGACATCACGAACGCGACCAGCAGGAAGCCCACCCGCAGCCGGCGTTCGGTGCGGCCGAGCCGCAGGGTCCGCGGCGGGCGGCCGGGCGAGGGCCGGACCACCCGGGCCTGGGTGGCGGGCCGCCGGCGGCGTACGGGCACACCGGTCGCTGCCGGGGAGGACCGGCGGGTGGTGTCCCCCGAACGCGGAGCACCGGCCGAGCGGCTGGTGGATCGGCCGGTGGTGGACCGGCCGGTGCCGCGGTCGGCTCCCCGCGCGGACTGACGGCCGGCTGCCGGACGCGCCGGCCGACCGGGCCGGTGGGCACCCGAGGTGTTGTCACCGGTGCCCCGGCCGCCGCCGGAGCCGGTGCCGCCCGAGCCGGTTGGACGGCCGGCGCCCTTGGCGCGGCCGGACGGTTTGCGCGGACGCTCCTCGCTCACCGGTCACCCCCGCCCGAGGTCGGCGGCTCCAGCGTCACCAGAGGCGTCGAACCCGAGGGCCGCTCCGTCCCGGACTGCCCGGCCCGGGATTGCCCGTCCTGCGGCTGGTTGGTCCCAGGCTGCGACTGGGTGCCCTGGCCAGCGGTCGTCCCGCCCGCGCCGGGATCGGTGGGCCCCTGGCCCGGCTGAGTGCCCGGCTGAGTGCCGGGCTGAGTACTGGTCTGGGTGCCCGGCCGGCCCGTCGACACCTGGGGCGACATGCTGTCGCCGACCTGGGCCGACGGGCTCGGCGCCGGCGTCACGCGTGCCTTCGCGGGCACCGCGTCGCCGAGCACGGCGCCGTCGCGAAGGCGCAGGAACACCGGGTTGGTGTTGGGCACCATGCCCAGACGCTCGGCCTGTCCGGCCAGGTGCTCCGGCGCCCGCATCGCCGCGACCTGCTGCTCCAGTTCCGCCTGGCGGTCCTGGAGCAGGGTCGTCCGGCGGGACAGGTCATGGATGGTGAACGAACCCTGCTGGACCGTGGTGTTGAGCAGCAACAGACCGAGCAGGCCGGCGCTGAGGATCGCCACGACGAGGATGACGAACGGCGCCCTGGACGGCTGGGGCTCCGGTTTCGGCACCACCCGGAGCCGTGGCCGCGGAGCCACCTCCCGTACTGGCCGGTTGAGACTCTCCAGGGCACTCATGCCGCTCCCCCTCTGCTCGCCGTACGGCGACTGTCAAGAATCCGTTCCGCTGCCCTCATCCGCACCGACGTGGCACGTGGGTTCGACTCCACCTCTTCCGGCGTGGCCTTCTCGGCCCCGCGGGTCAGCAGGCGGAGTACGGCTTCGTGTCCCGGTGGTACTGCCGGGACACCCGGCGGGACGTCCGGGCGCGCGAGCGCACCCAACGTCTGCTTCACCAGGCGGTCCTCCAGCGAGTGGTACGCGAGGACGACGACCCGGCCGCCGACTGCCAGCCGGTCCACCGCGGCCGGCAGTGCGCGTTCGAGGGCGGCGATCTCGCCGTTGACCTCGATCCGGAGCGCCTGGAAGGTGCGCTTGGCCGGGTGGCCGCCGACCTGCCGGTCGGCGCCGGGGATGGCGGAGCGAAGAAGGTCGACCAGTTGCCTGCTGGTGGCCAGCGGCGTGGTCTCGCGTTGCCGGACGACGGCGTCGGCGATCCGCCGGGCGAAGCGTTCCTCGCCGTACGTCCGGAGGATCCGGGCCAGCTCGGCGGCGGAATAGGTGTTGAGGACGTCGGCGGCGGTCGGGCCCTGCGTGGGATCCATCCGCATGTCCAGTGGGGCGTCGCGGCTGTACGCGAACCCGCGCTCCACCTCGTCCAACTGGAGGGAGGACACCCCGAGGTCGAACAGGACGCCGTGCACCCGGCGGTGGCCGAGGTCGTCGAGGACCTCCGGAAGCTGGTCGTACACCGCGTGGACACAGGTCGCGCGGTCACCGAACCGCTCCAGCCGCCTGCCGGCCGCGGCGAGTGCCTGCGGGTCACGGTCGAGGCCGATCAGGTGGGCCTGCGGGCACTCCTCCAGGAGCGCCTCCGCGTGGCCACCCAGGCCGAGCGTGGTGTCCACCACCACCGAACCGGGCTCGGTCAGTGCGGGAGCGAGCAGAGCCACCACCCGTGCCGCGAGGACGGGGACGTGGGTCGGCTCGCCGGCACGTGGGTTCATCGGGATTCTGTCCTCTCAGCCCGGCAGGCTCAGCAGGGTCGAGAGGGCGAACGACACGGCGGTGCAGGCGAGAAGGGTGATCCCGGCCGCGACGAACCGCGCACGCAGCAGCGGCCGCAACGCTTCCTGACCTGGGTCGAGCGGCCACGAGCGGGCGGCCGAGGTGGGGTCGGTCGCACCGGACACGTGACCGGAGCGGTCTCCGCCGTGCCGGCGTACCGGTTCCTTCACCTCGACCCCCACTGCGTGCTGCTGCGTGTCGTCGCCATGCGGCCAGGTCCCCGCCCGCTCGCTGGGGAAACCGCCGTCTGGCGCCGGGGAAGGTGCGTCAGAAGGCGCAGGGAGCGGGCTGGAGACCTCACCGCACGACCACTGCTTGCTCGATCGGATGGACTGTCCGCCGGAGACCAGCGGACGGGGGTATGGAGCAGGGTGGAGCATCACAGGATTCCGGGCAGCACCTCCTCGCTCAGCTCGGAGAACGCCTGTTCCTGGTCGCTGGAGTAGCTCGCCCAGGCCTCGGCGTCCCAGATCTCGACGCGGTTCATGGCGCCGATCACCACGCAGTCGCGCCGCAGGCCGGCGTACTCCCGCAGCATCGGCGGAAGAGTGATCCGGCCCTGCTTGTCGGGCTTCTCGTCGGAGGCTCCGGCGAACAGCATCCGGAGGTAGTCGCGCGCGGCCTTGTTCGTGACCGGCGCCTGCCGCATCTGCTCGGTCAGCCGACCGAACTCGGCCAGCGGCCAGACGGAGAGGCAGCGCTCCTGTCCGCGTGTGACCACAAGCCCCTCCGCAAGCTCGTCCCGAAACTTGGCTGGGAGGAACAGCCGACCCTTCTCGTCCAGTCGTGGGGTGTGGGTGCCGAGAAACGTGGCCGCCACCTCCCCCTGAGGCTCGCTGGGTACCGCCGTCCACCACTGCGCGCCACTTTACCCCACCGCCCTCCACCGTCAACCAGCTCTCGCCTCGGCGCGGCGCTTCCTCGTACCGGAAGCTTCGGGTGTTTGCGCAGGTCAGAGCAGCTCTGGCGAACGGTGGAGGAAAAGGGAGCGGTGGAGCGGCCTCGGTGGAGCGGTGGAGGCAACCCGGCGACCCGTTCGTGTCCGTCGGCGTGTCGTACGGCGTGTCACCCGGCGCACCCCCGGTCCGGCCGCTCGGCCTCTCGTCGAACCGCCGCCGCGTCCAGCGCGTGCGACCTGCGGGGATTGACGTGCGGCGATGCACACTCGGCGCCTGCGTCGGGTGGTGGTGATGCGCCCGGTGAAGCGACGTGGTGGAGCGCAGTGGTGCGCCCGCCGGAGCGACGTGGTGGAGCGCAGTGGTGCGCCCCGTGGAGCGACGTGGTGGAGCGCAATGGTGCGCCCGCCGGAGCGACGTGGTGGAGCGACGTGGTGGAGCGATGTCGGACCGCACCTTCGTCGCACCGGACCCGGACGAGCCGGCATGGCGAAGACGGCCGGCGACCAGGTGCGGGTCGAGGTCGTGACGGGACACCGGGGAGGGGGGCACGGAGGTGCCGGAGACGTGGGATGCACGGGGTACGGAAGAGATGAGGACAGGGAATAGGTGAGGACGGAAAAGAGTGGAGGCAGGAATTTCCGGCCGAGCGGGGATTCCGCGGCCCGGGCGACGTACGGTCGATGCCAGGAGTCGTCCGTATCGGTTCTGTCCAACGGGATGCCCGACAGGAGGATCGTCGTCGGCAGCGCCGGCAAAGCAGCAGACAGCAGATGCGATCCCCCATCCCCAGCAGGACCAGAACCTGAGACACTCGACCCACGCGCCGCTTCGCCAGCGGCCCATTGGTGAGGGAGGCCATGGTGTCGACCGGCCCGACGTTCGAGCCGACGAGGCGACCGGAGGAGCCGCGCTGGGCTCCGGCGGCGGACTTTCCCTATCTCGCGCAGACCGCGGGCCGCGTCCGCGACGCTGTCCAGCGCGTGATCGAGGGCAAGCCCGACGTGGTGAGGACCGCGCTGACGGTCCTGCTCGCCGAAGGTCATCTGCTCATCGAGGACGTGCCCGGCGTGGGTAAGACGATGCTCGCCAAGGCACTGGCGCGTTCGATCGACTGTTCCGTACGCCGAGTGCAGTTCACTCCCGACCTGCTCCCGAGCGACGTCACGGGTGTGTCCGTCTACAACCAGGAGACGCACGACTTCGAGTTCCGGCCGGGCGGCATCTTCGCCAACATCGTGGTCGGTGACGAGATCAACCGCGCTTCGCCCAAGACGCAGTCGGCGCTGCTGGAGTGCATGGAGGAGCGCCAGGTCACCGTGGACGGCACGACCTATCACCTCGAGGCACCGTTCATGGTCATCGCGACGCAGAACCCCATCGAGATGGAAGGCACCTACCCACTGCCCGAGGCGCAGCGGGACCGGTTCATGGCCCGGGTCTCGATGGGTTACCCGAGCCCCCAGGCCGAGCTGGAGATGCTCGACGCCCACGGGGCGGCCTCGCCGCTGGACGACCTGGAGCCGGTCACCGACGCCCGCGAGGTCGCCAAGCTGGTCGACATCGTGCAGGGCGTCTACGTCTCCCCGGCGGTCAAGGAGTACGCCATCGCACTGGTGACCGCCACCCGCAACTCCCCCGACCTGCGGCTCGGCGCCTCGCCGCGGGCCACTCTGCACCTCGTCCGGGCGGCCCGGGCGGCGGCCGCGCTCGACGACCGGGAGTACGTCCTGCCCGACGACCTGCAGGCTCTCGCCGTCCCCGTCCTCGCGCACCGCCTACTGCCGGCGGCGGAGGCCCAGATCGCCCGGCGTTCGGCCGAACAGGTCGTCACCGACCTCGTGCGGACCGTTCCGGTCCCCGACCCGCACCGCCGTTCTCGGTGACGCGGATGGGGGGACGGTTCTCTTCCCTCACCACCCGCGGCCGGGCCTTTCTCGCCGCGGGTATCGCCGCCGCGGTCTGTGCCGTCGCCCTCGGGCAGAAGGACCTCCTCCGGGTGGCGATCTTCCTCCTCGCACTGCCGCTGGTGACCGTCCTCGTGGTCACCCGCACCCGCTACCGCATCGCCGCCTCCCGGACGATCGAGCCGGTGCGGGTGCAGGTCGGCGAGCAGGCGACCGTACGCCTGCGGCTGGAGAACGTCGGCCGGATGCCCACCGGACTGTTGCTCCTCGAGGACCAGGTGCCCCACCTCCTCGGTTCCAAGCCGCGGTTCGTGCTGGACCGCATGTCGGCCCGGTGGCGCCGCGACGTCACCTACCCCGTGCGGTCGGAGGCCCGCGGCCGGTTCACGGTCGGCCCGCTGACCCTGCGCGTCACCGATCCGTTCGGCCTGGTGGAGATGTCGCGGTCGTTCCGGTCCCAGGAGGTGTTCCTGGTGACGCCGCGGGTGCACGCCCTCCCGGCGGCGAAGGCGGCCGGTGAGTGGTCCAGCAGCGGTGAGAACAACCAGCGCGCGGTGTCCGCCGACGGCGAGGAGGACGTCACCGTCCGCGAGTACCGCGAGGGCGACGACCTGCGCCGGGTGCACTGGCGGTCCAGCGCTCGTCGCGGGGAGCTCATGGTGCGACGGGAGGAGCAACCCTGGCAGAGCCGCGCCACCGTGTTCCTGGACACCCGCCGGATCAGCCATCGCGGCAGCGGCGCCACGTCGTCCTTCGAGTGGGCGGTGAGCGCGGCCGGCTCCGTCGGCGTGCACCTGCTGCGCCGCGGCTTCTCCGTACGCCTGCAGACCGACGCCGGCGCCACGGTGCTGGCGACCGCGCGCGAGTCCGGCCCGTCGGTGGAGTCGGAGGGTCAGATCCTGGACGCACTCGCCGTGGTCGGCCCGTCGTCGATCGGCCACCTCTCCCAGACGTCCCTGACGGCGAGCAGCGACGGGTCGCACGGCCTGCTGGTGGCGGTGCTCGGCGTCGTCACACCCGCGGAGGCCCAGGCGCTGGTGCAGGCACGGCAGCGGTCCAGTGCAGCGTTCGCCATCGTCGTCGACACCCCGTCCTGGGCGGCCGGCAGCGAGCGCTCGCCCCAGGCCGTGGCCGAGCAGCTCGCCGAGAGCGTGCAGATGCTGCGCCGCGGCGGGTGGCGGGTCTGCGTGGTCAGGCACGGCACGAGCGTTCCGGCGGCCTGGGCCCAGCTCATGCTCGGCGAGGAGGCCACTCAGTCCGGGCCCCCGTCGTCTCCGTCGTCTCCGTCGTCTCCGTCGTCTCCGGCATCTTCTGCGTCTTCCGCATCTCACTCGTCCTCGTCCGCGCCGGTCGGCGCGACCGGACACCTGGCCGGGGTCGCGAACGACTCTCCGGCCCCTCCGGCCGCGACCTCGGCACCGGTGTCCCGTGAGCAGACCTGGGGAGGCCAGGCCTCATGAGCAGCGCGCTTCGCCGGAGCCTCGCGGGCTTCCTCGCCACCGTCCTCGCCTCGCTCGCGCTGTTCCCCGCCTACGCCAGCACCGAGTGGCTGTGGTCGGCGGTGCTGGCCGCGCTGTTCGTCTCCACGATCGGGTTCGTCCTGCGCCAGGTCGGCACGCCGCGACTGCTCGTTCCCCTAGGGCAGCTCGCCGCGCTCGGCTGGGCGTTCGTACTCGTCTACGCACCACACGAGCTGCGGTTCGGGTTCCTGCCCACCGGCGAGTCGGTGCTCGCGCTGGCGCACCGCATCAACGACGGCCTGCTGATCGTGGTGCGGTACGCCGCACCGGTCCCCTACGACGCCGACCTGGTGATGGTGACCGCGATCGGCATCGGCCTGGTGGCGATCGCCGTCGACCTGCTGGCGGCGACGTACCGGCTGACCCCGTGGGCAGGCCTTCCGCTGCTGCTCGTTTACAGCATCCCGGCCACCACGGTCTCCGGCGGCATCTCCGCCCTCGCGTTCATTCCCGCCGCGATCGGCTACGTCGTCCTGCTGCTCGGCGAGGGCCGCGAACGCCTCGGTCGCTGGGGGCGCGTGATCGGCCTCGCCGACGACGTCGCCGGGCCGCAGGAGACCGTGCAGACGTCGCTTCTCGGCCAGACCGGCCGGCGGGTGAGCGCCGCCGTGATCGGGCTGGCGGTCGTCGTGCCCGCGGTCGTGCCGACGCTTCCGGAGAGCGTGCTCGGGCGCGGGGAGGGCGGCGGGCTCGGACCGGCCAGCAGGACGATCAAGGTGAACAACCCCATCGTCGATCTCAAGCGCGACCTGAAGCGCCCGCAGGACTTCCCGGTGATGACGTACACCACCGGAACGAACTCCCCCGACTACATCAAGCTCGTCACGCTGGACGAGTTCGACGGCGACCGCTGGCGGCCCTCGCCCCGCAGCGTCAGCAACGTCACCCCCGACCGGACCGACTACGCGCGGCTCCCCGACCCGCCGGGACTGCGCAGCAACGTCGCGAAGACCTCGGTGACGACGAAGTTCCAGGTGACCGACGCGCTGCAGTCGAGGTGGCTGCCGACGCCGTATCCCGCGACCGCGGTGAGGACGACGGCCGACTGGGGGTACGACCCGGCGACGCTGGACATCGTGCTCCGCGGTCAGGAGTCGGCCGGGCTCTCCTACGACGTACGCACCCTCGAGGTGGGCTACACCCCGGCCGAGCTCCGGGACGCCGGCCCGCCGCCGGCCGCGGTGTTCGACCGCTACACCAAGCTCCCGCCGAACATCCCGAAGGAAGTTCTGCGCCTTGCCAGGACGGAGACCGCCAAGGCGCAGACCGCCTACGACAAGGCGGTGGCGCTGCAGGCGTGGTTCCGCAACGACTTCATCTACGACCTCGAGGTCCAGCCCGGCCACGGCGGGTCGGCGATGCTCGAGTTCCTCGCCGACCGGCGCGGCTACTGCGAGCAGTTCGCCGCCACCATGGCCATCATGGCGCGCTCGCTCGGCATCCCCGCCCGGGTGGGCGTCGGCTACATGCCGGGCACGCGGCAGGCCGACGGGCGCTGGCTGGTGACCTCCCACGACTCCCACGCCTGGCCCGAGCTCTACTTCGCGGGATACGGCTGGGTGCGGTTCGAGCCCACGCCGCAGTCGCAGACCGGTGTCGCCCCGGTGTGGACCGTGCCCGACACCGCCACGCCGAACACGCGGGTCCCCGACCAGCGCAACAACCCCGAGGATCCGCGGCAGAACCGCAACCCGTCGTCGTCGCCGACGCCGCTGCCGAACCGGAACGACCACATCAACGCCGTACCCACCGCGCCGACCGGCCGGTCGTTCCACGTACTGCCCGTGCTGGTCGTGCTGGCGGCTCTCCTGGTGGTGGCCACGCCGATGCTGGCACGGGTCGGGATTCGCCGGCACCGCCTGACGCAGCGGGACCCGGAACGACTGGTCGAGGCCGCCTGGCGGGAACTCTCCGACGTGACGACCGACCTCGGGGTGCCGTGGGACACCGGCACGACGCCGCGCGCGGCCGGTGCCCGGCTGGCCGACCGGCTACCCGAGTCAGCACAGCAGGCGCTGCGCACCGTGGTCGACGCGGTCGAACGCGGTCGGTACGCGCCGGCTCCGGGCGAGGTCGGTGACGTGCGCGCCGCGGTGGTCACGGTGACCCGGGGGCTGTCCGGTCAGGTGACCCGGACCCGGCAACTACGGGCGTGGCTGGCGCCGGTCTCCCTGTGGCGTCGGCTGCCGGCGCTGTGGTCCCCGGTGAGCGGCCTGCTCGACCGGGTGGACACGCTCGGGCCGCGACTTGCCCGCCGGTGGCGGCGCGGCCGGATGGCCGGCACCAGCCGCTGAGCGCCGGTCACCGGCCAGCCGCCGAGCACCGAACCCGGTCACCGAACACCGGTCGCTGCACCGGCCACCGAGCACCTACACAGGGCGAGACGCGTTCGGCGAGGTGTGACTGTGGCGAGGTAGGTGCGGTGTCAGCGGCGGCCGAAGTCGGCCGTGGAGGTGGCGTCAGTAGCCGGACTCGCGGCGGCGCCGCCAGCGTTCCTCGACGCGCTGCATGAACGTGCCGCTGGGCTTGGGACGGCGGCCCCTCGGCTTCGGCTGTCCGCCTGGCTTTGCCTGGCCGCCGCGCGGTCGCTGCCCGCGACCCCGTAGTGGCACCACCTTCGGGGTCTCGCCGGCCGCGGGCATGTGCCGCAGGCTGGTCGCGACGTAGTAGGCGGAGACCAGCATGACCAGGAAGCCGAGCACGCTCACCGCCACGAAGGCGGAGTTCTGGCCGGTGGTCATCAGGATCGCGCCGCCGAGCATCAACACCATGCCGACGACGAAGACGGCGGCTCCGATCACGGCACGCCGACGCTGGCGCGTGCGCAGATCGACCCCCCGCAACGCCGAGGCCAACTTCGGGTCCTCGGCGGCAAGGGCCCGCTCCATCTGCTCGAGCAGTCGCTGCTCGTGGTCAGAGAGAGGCACCTGACCTCCAACGGGACACTGCCGTGTTCGATCTTCAATGAGCCTAGATGAAAGTCTAGGCAGGCTCGGAACGGCACGGTAGCCGACCTTGCACCTTCGACGGTACCGGCGGGTAAAAGTCGGCTACGACGACCTCTGTCCGCATGGCGACGTTCGATGCGATGCTTCCCACCGACACGGTACCCGAGCGGACGGCTTCAGGCCCGGCGGGCGGGATCACTGCCTGCGGGCAAGTACGTGGAGCTGGGCGGACAGGACGCGAAACTTCGGATGTGCCGAGGCTTGCGACTCCAGGTCGAGCAGGGCGGCGGTCGCCCCGGGCTCGTCGGCCAGACCGGCCGGCAGCAGATCGGCGAAGACCCGGACACCGCGTTCGTCGACCACCACGAGTCCGGCGTTCTCGGCAAGCCCGCGCAACTGTTCGGGGGTGAAGCGGCGTGGGGTCGGGCCGGCTTCCGCCGGGTCGTCCGCGGCGTCGAGTGCCGCCCGCGCCTGATCGAGGTGACCGCTCAGCACCTTGGCCAGCACGGCGGCATAGCGGTTGGCCGCCACCAGGCTGAGCGCGCCTCCCGGCCGCAGCACACCCGCCATCGCGTCCACGGCCACCTGCGGATCGTCGACCACTTCCAGCACGCTGTGGCAGAGCACCAGGTCGGTGGTGGCCTCGCCGAGGAGCTCCCGCAGGCTCACCGCGTCACCCTGCACGGCCTGGACACGCTCGGTGACCCGCGCCTCCGCGGCCCGGCGCTCGAGCGCGGCCAGGGAGTCCGGGCTGGGATCGACGACTGTGACCTGGTGACCCATCCGCGCGATCGGGACCGCGAGGTGTCCGGTGCCGCCGCCGGCGTCGACCACCCGGAGAGCAGACCGACCGGACTTGGCCACCTGGTCGTCGAGGGCGGCCCGCACCAGGCGGCCGAGCACCTCGTCACGAAGGGAGCGGCGACGTCCGGGTGCCGAACCGCTGAAGGAGTCGGCGGCCCGGTGAGTGGCACCGCCTTCGACGTCCGGGCTGCGCTCGGGCACGAAACGGCCCTCCTCTGGGCTGGATGACAGGCGCCACCAGCCTAGGGTCTGCCCAGCGGATCAGGGTCGCGTGGTGAGCGGGCCGTCCGCGCCAGTCAGGCGGCCGCCCCCGGACCGTGGACTCGCAGGCCCGTCCGGCTCAGCCGATCGCCGTCGGCCGGGTCGGACTGCTGCGGCAGCGAGGGCTGGTGCGGCAACTCCAGCATCGCCTCCACGACCGCGATGAAGCGCTCGACGTCGCGAACCAGATCGTCGGCGTCCCGGTCGGTCACCGCCCTGGGGAGTCCTGCCTCGGCGGCCGCGCGCTTGCCGGCTCCCGCGGCGAAGAACGCGGCCCACTCCGCGAGCTCCGGGGCGACCCGGGCCAGGAGCGTCCACGCGTCACGACGACCGCGCCGGACGGTCGGCCCGGTGCGCGCGGCCAGGACCGCCGCCGCGGTGCGCAGGGCGGCGACGTGGGCGGCGGAGTAACGCTCGGTCGCGAGCTGGGCCATCCGGGCCTCGGCCAGGGACGTCCGGGCGCGGTCGAGCGCCTCGAAGACACTCGGGCCGAGCGGAGCCTGGAACGACGGACTCGACTGTGTGCGCATGAGTTAGCCCTTCCGTTGCCTCAGAGCACCCGCCCCGGCCGTGGCCGGGACGGAGCCTGCCTGCTGCCCGCCGGCACCGGCGCCGACGAGGCGCCGAGCTCGCCGGCCGCCGAACCGGGCGGGACGCTTTCCCCTGCCCCTGCACGTCCCGCCCGGGGTCAACGGCGATCCGCCGGAGGAAGGGACGAGCCTCCTCCGCCGGACTTCGCGAACCGACTCCGGAGATCGCTCGGCTCCCCCGAATCGGTAGATCGAACATACGTTCGACCTACGAGAGAAGTTAACCCACCCGGCCGTCGCCGTCAACCGAACCCGGGACGTCTGCCCGGGCGAGGTGGCGCGAGGCCTCGCGTGACACTCAGGTACTGCCATGTCGACAGTCTTGCGGTGACCACCGACAGTTCCGCCCGACGCCGGCCAGGAGGGCCGGACTCCCACCGGAGCGGAATCCGGGCAGCCGGGAACTTCAGTGATTTTCTGTGACGAAAGTCGTACGCACCGTGTCTTTGTTGCGGCAAGATGCGAAAGGTGAGAGCAACCGACGGGCCGGCTCAGACCGGCTATCGCGGCCTGCTCCGGGACCACGAGTTCTCGGGGCTGTTCGTCGCGGACGTCACCTCGCGAATCGGCAGCCAGCTGGGGAAGTTCGCTCTGGCCGCCCTCGTCTACGAACGCACCCGGTCGGCCGCCCTGGCCGCGGTGACGTTCGCGGTCACCTACCTGCCCGGCCTGCTCGGCGGCCCGGTGCTGTCCACGCTGGCCGACCGGCTCCCCCGGCGCGGCATCCTGATCACCTGCGACGTCGTACGAGCCGTGCTCACGGCGCTGATCGCCCTCCTCGGCGACCACGTCCCGCTGGCGCTCGCCCTGCTCCTGCTCGCTGAGTTCTTCCGGGTGCCGTTCGGAGCCGCGCGGACCGCGATCCTGGCCGACGTCCTGCCCGCCGAGCGGTTCGCCGCCGGAAACGCTCTGGTCGCCACCAGCCAGCAGGCCGTCCAGGTGATCGGCTTCGCGGCCGGTGGGTTCGTCGTCGTCCTCATCGGCTCGCCCGCGGCGCTGGGCGTCAACGCGCTGGCGTACGCCGTCTCGGCCGTCCTGCTGGCGGTGTTCGTCCTGCCGCGACCGGCACCGGCCCGCCCGGCCGGTGCGCGTCAGCCGATCCTGCGCGACACCTGGCAGGGCCTGCGGGTCGTCCGGGACACCACCCGGATGCCGAGCCTGTTCTGCCTGCTGTTCCTGGGGCCGACGGTCCTGGCCACCGCGGAAGGGCTCGCCCTGCCGCTGGCCGCCGAACTCGGCCTCGGCGACCAGGGCGCGGGCATCCTGCTCGCGGCGGCCCCGCTGGGCAGCGCGGTCGGCCTGCTCGCGGTGGGGCGGATGCCCGCGCCCGCGCGGGAACGCCTGGTGGCTCCTGGTGCGGTCGCGGTCGGGATGTGCGTGGCGGCGGCCGGGCTGGCGGGGCCCTCCGTGCTCGTGGTGGCGGCCCTGCTGCTGGCCGGTCTGGCGATGGGACACGTCGCCCAACTGCAGGCAGCCATCGTCGGGCTGGTGCCCGCCGGCGCGCGGGGCCGGGTGATCGGCCTTGCCAACACCGCACTGCAGTTCGGCCAGGCACTGGCCCTCCTGCTCGCCGGGGTGATCGCCCAGGCGACGTCGAGTCGAGGGGTGCTGGTCGGTGCCGGTGTGGCCGCCGGGCTCGCGGCCGCTGCCGTGGCCGGCCGGGATTCGGTCGTGCGACATGCGAGCCGACCCCGACCGGAGATCGCCCCCGGTCCGCGGAGCGGAAGCCCGGTGGCGCCGAGCGTGGCGGGCCCGGCGGGAGCGCAACGGGCCGACGTACGGTCGGACGTGGTGCGGCCGGCGACTGTGCAGCTGGCGAAGGGGCAGCCGACGAAGGTGCAACAGCCGAATGTGCGGCCGACGAAGGCGGGGCCGGCCGAAGTGCGGCTGGCCGGCCGGGAGGCGGAGCATCGGCCGGCAGGGTGAGCCCCACCCCCGTGGGGGCCCACCCGCGCCGTCCCGCCGCGGCGGCGAATGGTCCGGGCCCAGGACCACCGCTGTGGCGGGCGTTCGCGGCCCTGAGGACCGCCGAACGCGTTGGAAAGATCCTGTCTCGGACCGGCCGACGCGAGCATCCGGCGTCGTACTCATTCCCACGTAGGTACTCACCACTCCTGGCCCGGGCGTCCGGTGGGGGCCGGACACCAGCGGGCTTGGGTACCCGGCGCCGACACGGCGGCACGGCGGACGCGTTCGGCCGGGGTCGTGGGTGAGACTGTGCTGGCGTGGAGTCCCGCGAGGAGAGAGGAGGGCGGGCGAGGTGGAACTGCTTCCGCTGGTGTTCACCACCGGCTGGGCGAGCGGCGTCAACGCCTACGCGACCGTCCTGCTCCTCGGCCTGCTCGGCAGGTTCCTCGGCGTCGAGGGCATACCGGCCGCCCTGGAACGCACCGACGTTCTGCTGGCCGCGGCCGGTCTGTACGCGCTGGAGTTCGTGGCCGACAAGATCCCGTACGTCGACTCCGGCTGGGACGCGGTCTCCACCGCGATCCGGCCCACGGTCGGTGCGATCGTCGGGCTGTTGATCGCCGGCCACGCGGGCGACCTCGACCAGGCGCTGTCGGCGACCGTGGCGGGAACGACCGCGCTGGCCAGCCATGCCGTCAAGACGGGCTTGCGGTTCGCGGTCAACACCTCACCGAAGGCGGTCGGCAACGTCGCGATCAGCCTGGGCGAGGACCTGTCGGTGGCGGGCGCCCTTGCCCTCGCGGTGACCTGGCCGTGGACGGCGTTCTCGCTGGTTCTCGGCACCCTCGCCGGCGGTGGCCTGCTGACCCTGGCGCTGACCCGGCGGGTCCGCCGCGGATACCGCCGGTGGCGCGAACGCCGGCACCAGGTCCTCGAGCAGCCCTGACCTCACCGGACGCTAGGGTCTGGCGGCGTGGCACAGGTGGTGGTGGTCGGTGGCGGCCTCGGCGGACTCGCGGCGGCGGCCAGGCTGGCGAAGCTGGGCCACGACGTCTGCCTGTGCGAGGCGACGGACCGGCTCGGCGGAGCCGTGGCGAGCGTGGAACACGGCGGGTTCCGGTGGGACCTCGGACCGGCCACGATGACTCTGCCGGCGACGGTGCGCGACCTGTTCCGCAAGTCCGGCCGCCCCCTGGAACGCGTTCGCACGCTTCTGCCGGTGTCCACTCCCCGCCGGCACGTCTTCGCCGACGGGACGATCCTCGACCTGCCGGTGGAGAGCCGATCGGGTCAGCGCGAGGCCCTCGAAGCGGTGCTGGGCCCGGACGCGGCGACGGCATGGGAGACCACCGTCGACGGCCTGACCCCGGTGTGGGAGGTCCTGCGCACCCGGGCGCTGGAGGTGCCGTTCGCCGGCGGGCGGGCGCTGGGTGTGGCCGGGCTGCGGACACTGGGGTACGGGCGGTCGCTGCGCGGGTTCGCTCGCACCCGGCTGGCCGAGCCGCGGCTGCGTCAGATGCTGGAGTACGCCGCATTGCCCGACGGGGGCGTGCCGGCCTCCCGGGCGCCGGCGTACACCGCGGTGGCCGCCTACGTCGAGCGCACCTTCGGGTCCTGGTACTTCCCGGGCGGCCTCATCGAGCTCGTCACGGCACTGCGCGACCGCCTCGCCGAGCGCGGCGTGCGCGTCCGGCTGGGCGCGGAGGTGGTCGCGGTGACGACGGACCCGAACGCCGCCGGCGATGCGCGGGGTTCGGTGACCGGCGTACGCCTGGCCGGCGGCGAGACGGTGCCCGCACAGGTGGTGGTCGCCGACGTCGACGTACGGACGCTGGCCGACCGGATGCTGGACCGGCCGCCCGGGACGCTGCGGCGCAGTGCTCGTTCACTGCGGGTTCCGCCGGGCAGGCCACGGCTGCTGGTGGGTGTGCGCGCCGACGCGGGCTCGGCGCTGCCGTACGAGACGGTTCTGCATCCGGCGCCCGGCTCGGCCGGTGCGCCGATCGTGATCCGTGCCGCCGCCGACCGGGAGGCCGCGCCCGAGGGGCACCAGGCGGTCAGCGTGCACGCTGCAGGTGAGGTCGGCGACGGGGTTGGAGGCGCCGGCGAGGGAACGCCGGACCTGCTGGACCTGCTCGCCGAGCGCGGCCTCGACCTGCGGGCCCGCGTCGTCACCCGGGTCGAGGCCCCGGCCCCGGCGTACGGGCCCACCTGGCGCGGTGCGTGGCGCGGCCTCGGCGTACCCGCCAACCGCACCGAGGTGGGCGGGCTGTTCCTCGTCGGTGGGACGGCGCATCCGGGACCCGGGGTGCCGCTGGTGCTGCTCGGCGCCGCGACCGTCGCCCAGGAGATCGGCAAGGCCCAGGACAGACCACAGAACAGACCCCAGAACAAGGGCCAGGACGAGGCCTAGGACACGCGGGCGACCGGGGCGACCACGTTGGCGTAGATCTCGCGGGTCGCCGTGGACCGGTTGAGGGTGTAGAAGTGCAGGCCCGGCGCTCCCCCGTCGAGCAGCTTCCGGCACAGGTCCGTGGCGACCTCGACCCCGATCGCGCGTACGGCCGCCGGGTCGTCCTCGACCGCCAGCAGGCGTTCGGCGAGGGCCGGCGGAAACGCCGCGCCGGACAGCGCCGCGAACCGCTGGATCTGCCGGACGTTGGTGACCGGCATGATGCCCGGGATGATCGGCATATCGCACGACAGCTTCTGCGCCCGGTCGCGCAGCGCGAAGTAGTCGTCGGCGTCGAAGAAGAACTGGGTCACCGCGAAGTCCGCGCCCGCGGCCGCCTTGGCGGCGAGGTACTCCGCGTCGGCGTCCAGGCTGACCGCCTCCGGGTGCCCCTCGGGGAACGCCGCCACCCCCACGCAGAAGTCGCCGAGCTCGCGGACCAGCGTGACGAGCTCGTCGGCGTGGTCGAACCCCTCCGGGTGGCGGATCCAGGGTTGGTTCGGTCCGCCTTCGGGGTCACCGCGCAGCGCCAGGATGTTGCGGACCCCGGCGTCGGCGTACGCACCGATCACCGACCGCAGCTCCGCGCGGGAGTGCCCCACACAGGTGAGGTGGGCGACGGGCGTCAGCGTCGTGTCGCTGGCGATCCGGGCGATGATCCGGACCGTGCGGTCCCGGGTGCTCCCGCCGGCACCGTAGGTGACGGAGACGAACGTGGGGGCCAGCGACTCGAGCTCGCGGATGGCGCGCCACAGCTGCTGCTCGCCCTGGTCGGTCTTGGGCGGGAAGAATTCGAACGAAAACGAACGATCGCCGCCCGTGAGCAGCTCACGGACGGTTCGAAGCGGACGGGGACCGGAGGACGCTGCTCCAGAAGCCATGCGCCCAGGCTAGCGGTGCCGCACCCGGCGCCGTCTAGGCTGGCGCGCGTGCCGGACACCCAGCCGCCTCGTGATCACGCCGAAACCGCCGCCGTCCCCGACCCGACCACCGGTGATCTTGCCGACCTGCCCGCGTTGCGGGCCGGGGTCGACCGGGCGCTGGAGGCGTTTCTCGCCGGGCGTGCCGCCGAACTCGCCGAGGTGGACGACGAGCTTCGCATCCAGAGCGACCTCGTGGCGGAGTTCGTCGCCGGCGGCAAGCGGCTCCGGCCGGCGTTCGCGTACTGGGGCTGGCGAGGTGCCGGCGGCGACCCCGACGATCCGCGGATGATGGTCGCCGCGGCGTCGCTGGAGTTGCTGCAGGCCGCCGCCATCGTGCACGACGACCTGATGGACGCCTCCGATACCAGGCGTGGCCGGCCCTCCATGCATCGGCAGTTCGCCGCCCTGCACCGCGAACGCGGCTGGGAGGGGCCGGGCGAGCGGTTCGGCCTGGGCGGGGCACTCCTGCTCGGCGACCTGTGCCTGTGCTGGTCGGACGAGATGCTGCGCACGTGCGGGTTGCCACCGGAGCGGCTGATCCCCGCCCTCGGCTACTTCGACACGATGCGCACCGAGGTGATGGCCGGGCAGTACCTCGACCTGGTGACGCAGTCCGCGGCCGACACCACGATGGCGCGGGCGATGCGCGTGGTGCGGTTCAAGAGCGCGAAGTACACCATCGAACGCCCGCTCCACCTCGGCGGCGCGCTCGCCGGGGCCGACGAGGGCCTGCTCGCGGCGTACTCCGCGTACGGCCTGCCGCTGGGTGAGGCGTTCCAGTTGCGCGACGACATTCTGGGCGTGTTCGGCGACCCGGCGGTCACCGGCAAGCCGGCCGGGGACGACCTGCGCGAGGGCAAGCGCACCGCGCTGGTCGCCAAGGCGCTGGAGACCGCGACCCCGGCACAGGTGGAACGCTTCCGGCGATGGTTCGGCGACCCGGAGCTGGATTCCCAGGGAGTGGCCGAGCTGCGCGACGTCATCGTCTCCACCGGTGCGCTGGCCGCGGTCGAACACCTCATCGCCGAGCTCACCGCGGAGGCGTCCCTGGCCCTCGACAAGGCGCCGTTGACAGCCGACGACGCGCGGACGGCGCTTGCCGGGCTGGCCAGAGCCGCCACCCAGCGCACCGGCTGACGCATCAGGGGCCCGCGCGACGGTGCGCGAACATCCCCGTGCGAGCGGTCTACTCCCAGATGGGTACGTCGAGGACCGGGCCCGGCCCCGCGACCACCACAGCCAGCACGCCCTGCTCGCGGTCGGCGGCACGGGTGGCGAACTCCGCCAGCGCCAGCTCGGTCGCCTGCGGGTTCAGCTGCGCGAGCCCCGCCCAGCCCTGCCACCACACCACGACGCCGTGCTCGTCGCGTCCCTCGGCGAGCAGTTCGGCGAACGCGTCGAAGCTGCGGCCGAGATAGGCCGGGAAGCCCAGGGTCTTGGCCACCGCGTCCAGCAGGCCGGCCTTGTCGACCACCGTCGTGGTGTCCAGGTCGACGAACTGCCAGCCCTCCTGGTCGACGACGGCCCTCGCCTTGACCGCGGGCGGCGCCGCCGGCCAGCGGTAGACGCCGGGGGTGAGCTCACCGGCCAGCAGCAGGTCCAGCTGCGACATCGGCGCTCCTTTCGCGCTCTGCAGCAGGTCGTGGTCTGTGTCTCCCGGGCCCGGTCACCTCGGTCCTGGGCGCGACCCGACTGTGTGCTGGGGTGCCGCGACGGGCGCGGCATCTCCTGGAACGCGAGCTAGAACGCGAGCACCTGCGCGTGCCGGCGTACTTCCTTGATCCGGTTGGCGGCCAGCGCGTCGATCGGCCGGGTCTCCAGCCGGTCGTCGACGGAGAACAGCCAGCGCACCGTCTCCTCCGCGTCGAAGCCACCATCGTGCAGGACGGTGAGTGTGCCGGTGAGGCCCTTCAGGATGTGGTCGCCGTCGAGGAACGCCGCGGGCACGTGCATCGCGCCGCGCTCGCCGTGCGGAACGGCGACGAGCTCGCCCTCGCGCAGCAGCTGGCGTACCCGGCTGACGTTGACGCCGAGGCGCTCGGCCACCTCGGGGACATTCAGCCACTCCGGCACCAAGGTCTCGATGTCGGCCGGGCTCCCCTGCTCCGCCTGCCCCGGCTGCTCGGCCTGCCCGGGCTGTCCGGGCTGTCCGGTGGGCCCGGTCTGCGTGATCGGCTCGTTCTTGCTCACCCTGCAGAGCCTGCCACGGACGTCCTGACGCTAACCGCTGGGTCCGCCAGCAGCCCGGGATCGACGGCCGCGCCGGACTCGGCGATCCGGCG
Source organism: Actinopolymorpha sp. NPDC004070 (assembly GCF_040610475.1). NCBI lineage: Bacteria > Bacillati > Actinomycetota > Actinomycetes > Propionibacteriales > Actinopolymorphaceae > Actinopolymorpha > Actinopolymorpha sp. NPDC004070. The sequence continues at coordinate 201,156 of NZ_JBEXMJ010000004.1, forward strand.
GCCGGCCACGAAGTCGCGCGGCTGGTCGACGGCCAGGACGGCCACCACCCGGGCAGCCTGGTCGAGCCAGAAGACCGACCAGCGGCCCTCGGCGGCCGGGTCGCCGCGCCACACCAGCCGGGTGCCCGGAAGGTCGGGTTCGGCGCGGGGTGCTCCGGCGGCCGGACCGGTGGGCAGGCCCGCGGCGGGCAGGCCGGCGTACTGCACCATCCGCCCGAACTGCTCACTCCACACGTACGGGACAGGGTCGTACGTCTGCGCGCCGCCCAGCAGGTTGGCGACCGCGACCGCCGGTGCGCGCAGCGCGTCGTCCCAGTGCTCACCTCGCACCCGCGTCCGGTAGCGCGGCGACCAGCGGGCGGCGACGTCCCCCACGGCGTACACGCCGGGCCGGCCGGCGGCCAGGTCGGCGCCGACCACCACGCCCCGGTCCAGTTCCAGCCCGGAGCCGGCGAGCCAGCCGGTGGCCGGCCGCACGCCGACACCGACGAGTACGACGTCGGCGTGCAGGGTGGTGCCGTCGGCGAACTCGACGGCGTCCGGTCCGACGGAAGCGACCCGGTGGTCCAGAAGCAGGTCGGCCCCGGCCTCGGCGTACCACGGCGCGAGGTGCCTTCCGACTTCCGGCGGCAACGCGTGCGCGACCGGGGTCGGCGCCTGCTCCACGACCGTGACCCGGCAGCCGAGTGCCCGGGCGGCGGTGGCCACCTCCGCGCCGATCCACCCGGCCCCGACGATGACGACTGTCCCGCCCGGCCGCAGCGCCGCCCGCAGCGCGTGGGCGTCGTCGTGGGTACGCAGGTAGCGGGCGCCCTCGCCCGGCAGCACGACCGGTTCGGCACCGGTGGCGAGCACCAGCCCGTCGAAGTCCAGGTCCGGGCCGGAGGCGTCGCCGGGGCCTGCCGTCTCCACCACGCCACCGCGCAGCCGGGTCGCGCGTACACCGGGACGGAAGTCCACCCGCAGCTTGTCCGGGTCGAACGGCAGCGCGGAGTCGTCGGACTTCCCAGCCAGGATCGCCTTCGACAGCGGCGGCCGGTCGTAGGGTCCCCGCGACTCCGCGCCGAGCAGCGTCAGCTCACCGGCGTACCCCTGCTCCCGCAGGCCGACCACCGTGCGCAGTCCGGCCAACCCGGCTCCCACCACCACGACTCGTTCCACGAGTCCCGACCCTAGGACATGCTCGAAGGGGGCCGCGCGGCTCGGCGCCGGAGCGTGCGGACACGCCTACCCTGGGCCGATGACCCCCGACGCGACCGCTCTCCCGGCTGCCGACCGGGGCGTGCTCACCGGCGAGGAGTACGCCGACGCCGGCCGGCTGTCCGACCGCATCTCCGTCTACGCCTGGCAGCGGCCGCGGCTCGATCTCGGCGGCGCCGTCCTGGCCCGGCTGCGCGGCCTGCCCGGGCCGGGACCGGTGCTGGACGTGGGCTGGGGCACGGGCGCGCTGACCCGGCGGCTGCGTGCGGACCGGCCCGACCTGCGGGTGATCCCGGTCGACCTCTCCGCCGGGCTGCGCCCGGAGGTGGTGGGCGAGGTCGACCGGCTGCCGTTCGCCGGCGGCTCGGTGGGCGCGGCGCTGGCGATGCACATGCTCTACTACGCGGCCGAGCCGGCGAACGCGGTGCGCGAGCTTCGCCGGGTGCTCCGCCCGGGCGGGCGGCTGGTGGCCAGCACGAACGCCGCCGGCGACAAGCCGCAGTGGGCGCGGTTGTGGACGGACACCCTGCGGGACCTGGGCGTCACGGACCCGCCGCCGTACGACCGGGGCGACTCCCGCTTCGACCTCGAGATCGGCACCGCGCTGGTGCGGGAGGTGTTCGGCGCGGTCGAGGTGCACGACCACCGGTACGAGATCGCCGTACCCGGGGCCGGGCCCGTCCTCGCCTACCTGCACAGCACCCGCGGGCAGCGCACCCGGGCGCTGCCGAAGGGCCTGACCTGGGCGGACTTCCGGTCCGCCGCGTCCGACCGAATCCGGGCCGAGATCGACCGGGCCGGCGCGTTCGTGCTCACCGGCCACACCGGGATTCTGACCGCCGTCGCGTGACCCCGAGGCGTGGTTGGTCGGGTCGTTCTGCGTGCCGCTGTCGCACCGAAATCTCATCGGCATCGCGCCGGCATCGCACGGGCGCGGGGTGTGGCGTACGACACAACGTGGGGAGATGACGGGCGCGACGGGGCGATGGCGGGCGAGCCCGGGCGAGGCCGGGTGATGCGGGCAGTCGGCGCGGCCTGCCGCCCTTCTCACCCGAGGTCTTTACACTCGTGACGTCCGAACCGCTATCTCAGCGAGGCCTCTGCGTGGACGTCACGGTCAGCGATCCCCTGGTCGGTCGCCTGCTCGACGGCAGGTACCGCGTGGGACGACGCGTCGCCCGAGGCGGTATGGCCACCGTCTACGAGGCCGTCGACACCCGTCTCGACCGCACCGTGGCCGTCAAGATCCTGCACGCCGGCCTGGTCGAGGACGCCGATTTCGTCCGGCGCTTCCAGCGTGAGGCACGGTCGGCGGCGCGACTGTCCCACCCGCACGTGGTGGCGGTGTTCGACCAGGGCGCCGACGAGGGCACGCCGTACCTCACGATGGAGTACGTCGCCGGCCGCACCCTGCGCGACGCGCTGTACGACGAGGGGCCGCTCTCGCCGGAGCGGACGCTGAAGTTGCTCGACCAGGTCCTGCAGGCGCTCGCGGCGGCCCACGAGGCGGGCATCGTGCACCGCGACGTCAAGCCCGAGAACGTCCTGCTGGGCCGCGGCGACCACGGCGACGTGGTGAAGGTCGCCGACTTCGGGCTGGCCCGGGCGGTGTCCGCGGCCACCAACACCTCCACCCACGGCCTGCTCATGGGCACGGTGTCCTACCTCGCACCCGAGCAGGTGACCCACGGCACCGCCGACGCCCGCGCCGACGTCTACGCGACCGGCATCATGGCGTACGAGATGCTGGTCGGCTCCAAGCCACACGAGGGCGACACGCCCATCCAGATCGCGTACAAGCACGTCAACGAGGACGTCCCCGAGCCGTCGAAGTCGGTGCCCGACATCCCGGCGTTCCTGGACGCCCTGGTGCTGCGGGCGACGGCCCGCGACCCCGCGGTCAGGCCCGCCGACGCCCGGGTCTTCCTCCGGCACGTCCGCCGGGCGCGCATCGCGCTGCGCGACGGGGTGGACGACCCCGAGCTGACCCAGGACCTCGCGGCGTTCCGGCGGCCCGAGCAGCCGCCCGCCGAGCACACCCTGATCGCGCCACTTGAACAGATCCGCGCCGCCTCCGCGGCCGCGCTGTCGCCGGCGGCCGTGCTCCGTCCGGACCGGCTCGACGACGGACAGCCGGCCGACTACGCGGACGTGCCCGACACCGAGGAGTCCGCGCCGCCCCAGCGGGCGGGATGGCTGCGGGCGTCGGTCGTGGGCGGCCTGGCCGCCGTCGTCCTGCTGGCCGCCGGGCTCACCACCTGGGTCGCCGGCATCGGACCGTTCACCAGGGTCCCGCCGGTGGTCGACGTGGCCCAGAAGAAGCTGCCCGGCCTGGCCGAGAAGTCCGGGGTCAAGTTCGTGGTCGCGGGCCAGGTCTACAGCGAGGACGTACGCAAGGGGCACGTCGTCCGCGCCGCGCCCGAACCCCGCGCCCGCACCTGGCGGGGCGGGCCGGTCCAGGTCTGGATGTCCCTGGGCCCGGAGGTGCACGACGTCCCCCGGCTCGCCGGCACCACCGAGGACCGCGCCCGGCAACTGCTCGGCGAGGCCCGGCTGCGGGTCGAGGAGGTGCAGACGGCGTTCAGCGACACCGTCGGCGCGGGCCGGATCATCTCCACCTCTCCCGAGGCCGGCACGTCGCTGCGCCGGGACGGCGAGGTGACGCTGGTCGTCAGCAAGGGCCGGGAGCCGGTAGACCTGCCGCCGGTGGCCGGGATGCCGTTCGCCGCGGCCAACACCACGCTCACCGCGCTGGGACTGAAGGTCGCCCGGGTGGACGCGTTCTCCGACCAGGTGCCGGCCGGCCAGGTGATCAGTCAGGCGCCGCAGCCGGGCCGGGTCTTCCGGGGCGACACGGTGCGCATCTCGGTGTCGAAGGGCCCGGAGTTCGTCCCCGTCCCGCCGGTGGCGCGGATGCCGGTGCCCCAGGCACAGAAGACGCTGACCGACGCCGGCTTCCGGGTGCAGGTGAAGCGCAACCCCGTCTACGTCGGGCTGAACGTCGTGGTGACCCAGACGCCGGCCGGAAACGCCCGCGCGCGGGTCGGCTCGGTGATCGTGCTGGACATCGTCTGAACCCACCACCGGGCACGGGCCACGGGGCACCGGTCGGCCCGGGGCCGTGAAGGTGGGCGAGTGAGCCGGTCTGAGAGGGTGTGCCGGTGGCATCCTCTGCTCCGCCGGACGCGCCGGCTCGCTCCACAGCCGCTGCCGGATCCGTCGGCCGTGGGTCCGGCCGCGCCCGCGCCGCGGCGGCCGCGCGAGGTCCCCGGGTCCGCGCCCGTCGACCCGTCCCGCCGGTCGGCAGCCATCTCCCGGTGGGTGCCGGGCTGGCCAGGGGTGCGTTCCGTACCGCCGTCGACATCGGCGCGGAGGCGCTGCAGGTCTTCGTCGGCAACCCCCGCGGCTGGGCACGCGCCGCGGGCGACCCCGAACAGGACGAGGCGTTCCGCTCCATGTGCGCGGACGCCGGGATCCGCGCGTTCGTGCACACGCCGTACCTCGTGAACTTCGGCTCCCCCACACCGGCCACGCTGGAACGCTCGGCGGGCATCGTGGCGCACAACCTCGTCCGTGCGTACGCCATCGGCGCCGAAGGTGTCGTCGTGCACACCGGTTCGTGCGTCGCCGAGGGCGGCCGCGAGGCAGCGATGCGGCAGGTACGCGAGTCGCTGCTGCCGATCCTGGACACGCTGCCCGACGACGCTCCCCTGCTCCTGCTCGAACCCACCGCCGGCCAGGGCCAGTCGCTGTGCTCGGGAGTGGACGACCTGCCGGCCTACCTCGCCGCCCTCGACGACCATCCCCGGCTGGGCATCTGCCTGGACACCTGTCACGTGTTCGCCGCCGGAGCACCGCTGGACACACCGGGCGGCACCGTCGCGACCCTGGACCGGCTGGTCGCGCTATGCGGCGCCGAGCGGCTGCGACTGGTGCACGCCAACGACTCCAAGGACCCTCGCGGCAGCTTCCGCGACCGGCACGAACGCATCGGGCAGGGACACATCGGCTCGGGGGCGTTCGAGGAACTGCTGCGCCATCCGGCGGTGGCGGGCGTGCCCGTCGTCGTCGAGACGCCCGGCGGCGTCGAGGCGTCCCGTGAGGACATCGCCGCGCTCAAACGTGCGAGGGGGCGGTGAGCGGCAGCACCCGCGGAGCGCGTGGAGCCGGTGGAGCAAGCAGCACCGGGAGCGCCGGCAGTACGGGCCGCGCCGACGCGTCGACGTCCCCCACCGGTCGACCCGACGAGACGACCGGGGGCGGACCGGCGGGCGCGGTGCCGAAGCTGGCCGTGCTCGGGCTGCTCGCGGTCACCGCGTCCTGGGGTTCGACGTTCTTCCTCATCAAGGACGTGGTCACCCGGGTGCCGGTGCCGGACTTCCTCGCGGTCAGGTTCGCTGTCGCCGCCGTCGCGCTGGGCGTCTTCTCCGCACCGACGCTCGCCCGGCTCGGTGCGCCCGCGTGGCGGCGGGGCGTCGTCCTCGGTCTGCTCTACGGGCTGGCCCAGATCCTGCAGACCCAGGGACTGGCACACACCTCGGCGTCGGTGTCGGGGTTCGTCACCGGGATGTACGTCGTCCTCACGCCGGTCCTGGCCGGAGTGCTGCTCCGTCACCGGATCGGGCGGGCCACCTGGATCGCGGTGGCGCTGGCGACCGCGGGGCTGGCAGTCCTTGCCCTGCGTGGGTTCGCGTTCGGGCCCGGTGAGCTGCTGACGCTGCTGTCCGCCGGGTTGTACGCCCTGCACATCGTCGCGCTCGGCGCGTGGACCAACCAGCGGGACGCGTTCGGCCTGTCCGTCGTACAACTCGGTGTCATCGCCGTGGTGTGCGGCATCGCCGCCGCTCCCGGCGGGATCGCGGTGCCGGACCGGTCCGGCGACTGGCTCGCCCTGCTCTACATGGCGCTGATCGCCGGTGCGTTCGCGCTGGTGACCCAGACGTGGGCGCAGGCACACCTGCCACCGACCCGGGCCGCGGTCATCATGTGCATGGAACCGGTGTGGGCGTCGGCGTTCGCACTGGTCTTCGGCGGGGAGTCGCTGACCGTGCGAATGGTGGCCGGAGGCGGACTCATTCTGGCCGCTATGTACACCGCCGAACTCGCGCCGAGGCGCCGGCTCCCGGCAGAGAGCCCTCACCTGCCGGTTTGAGACCGAGGTGTTACGAGGCCGGATCGGTAAACCTGTACCGGTGCCCTAGCATCTGCGCCATCACGTGCGTGATCATCACCTGGGAACGTTCCCAGGCTGCCCCTGCCCGGGCGTGTCCGGAAGGAGGTCGACGGTTCGGCGTCATCCCCACCTCACCGGAGGCATCACCGTGTCAGTCAGCACCCAAGACGCGCTGGACACCGGCTCACCGGCCCAGCGGGGCACCACCTCGTCGCGGCCGGCCTGGACTACGCGCGACAAGGCCAATCTCAAGAAAGGGCTGGTCTTCATCAGCCCCTGGATCGTGGGGACCCTCGCGTTCGTGGTCTTCCCGATCTTCTACTCGCTGATCATCAGCCTTACCAAGTACAGCGGCATGCAAACCCCGCAGTGGGTCGGGCTCAGCAACTACACACGAATGTTCCAGGACCCGCTGGCCTGGACGTCCATCTCCAACACGTTGTTCTACTCCGGGTGGGCGGTCCCGGTGGGGCTCGTCGTCGCCCTGCTGCTCGCGCTGGCGATGAACCGCAGCGTCCGCGAGGTCGCCGTCTACCGCACGGCGCTCTACCTACCCTCGCTCGCACCGATCTTCGCGATGTCGTTCATCTTCATCGTGCTGGTCAACCCGGGCACCGGCATCGTCAACCAGGTCATCGCGTTGTTCGGCGGGCAGGAGCGTGACTTCCTCGGCGACCCGACCACGGCGAAGCTCGTCATCGTGGCGATGGCCCAGCTCGGCGCGGGCAACGCCGCGCTCATCTACCTCGCCGGCCTGAACAACATCCCGCAGACGTTGTACGAGGCCGCCCGCATCGACGGCGCCAGCTCCTTCCAGTCGTTCCTCCGCATCACCCTGCCGCTGCTCACGCCGTCGATCCTGTTCAACCTCATCACCGGGATCAGCGCCGGCCTGCAGGTGTTCACCCAGGCGTACGTCCTCACCGGGGGTGGCCCGAACAACGGCACGTTGTTCTACATGCTCTACCTGTACCGCAACGCGTTCAGCTACGCCGACCTCGGCTACGCCTCGGCGCTCGCGGTCGTGCTCTTCCTCATCGGGGTCGTGCTGGCCCTGCTCGTCTACCAGGTCTCGCGACGCTTCGTGAACTACGAAGTCGCCTCCTGACCGCGGGCTCCCCAACACGTTTCCCGACGATTGAGAAGGGCTGTCCATGACCACACAGACCGATACAGCCGGTGCGCGCCTCGGCGGCGCCGGTCCAGTGATGTCGGCCCGCGAGCGCACCGTGCGCACTCTCGGGGACCGCATCGGCGTCCGCGTCTTCCTGATCGCGATGTCGCTGCTGTTCCTGCTGCCGATCTACTGGATGATCATCACCTCCCTGAAGTCCAACGAGGAGCTGGGAATCACCCCGGCGACGTTGTTCCCGAAGGTGCTGCACTGGGGCAACTACGTCGAGGCCTTCAGGGCCTTCCCGTTCGCGACGTACTTCGGCAACTCCCTGCTCATCACCGCGCTCAGCGTGGTCGGCTCGATCGTCTCCAACCTGATCGTCGCCTACGGTTTCTCCTGCATCGACTGGCGCGGACGGGACAAGGTGTTCTACGTCGTCCTCGCCACGCTGTTCATTCCGTTCCCGATCGCGCTCATCCCGACGTTCGACCTGTTCGCCTGGCTGCACTGGATCAACACCCTGCTGCCGCTGGTGGTCCCGAACTTCCTCGGCAGCGCGTTCTTCATCTTCCTGCTCCGGCAGTTCCTGCTGCAGATCCCGCGTGAGCACCTCGACGCGGCGCGCATCGACGGTGCGAGCGAGGCGCGCATCCTGTGGCAGGTGGTGTTCCCGATGGCCCGGCCCGCGGTCGCGGCGGTGGCCATCTTCACCGCCGTCGGCGCCTGGAACGACTTCCTGGGACCGCTGCTCTACCTCCAGGACGAGGCCAAGCAGACGCTGGCCATCGGCATCCAGGCGTTCCGCACCACCCACGACGTGCAGTTCAACCTGCTGATGGCGGCTTCGCTGATGATTCTCGCGCCGTTGGTGATCCTCTTCTTCGCCGCGCAGAAGTACTTCATCCGCGGCATCACTCTCGGGAGCTTCAAGTGAGCGAGACGACCGCGAGCGCGAAGACGCCGAGCGCGAAGACAGCGGGTGCGAAGACACCGAGAGGACGGGCAGACATGAGGTCGCGACCGCGCCGGATCCGCAGGGTCGTCCTCGCCGTGCTCGCCATGCTCCTGGTGGCCGGTACGGCGGGCGCGTGCTCGGGGAACTCCTCCGACCGCAAGCTGCTGGTGTGGACCCAACTCGGCGGCGAACGCGAACTCAAGGCACAGAACCTCGTCATCGACGCGTTCGAGAAGGCCAACCCCGGCGTCAAGGTGCAGATCGTGCCGAAGTCGGGACAGTTCACCGGCGACTCGGCGGCGCTGATCGCCGCGGTGCGCGGCAACACCCCGCCGAACGTCTACATCATCGACCGGTTCACCACCGCGCAGGCGGCCTCGGTCGGGTTGTTCGAGGACCTGCAACCCCGCATTGACAGGGACGGGGAGAAGCTCCGCAGCAAGTACCTCCCCTATGCCGCCGACGAGGCGACCTACAAGGGTGACATGTACGCGCTGCCGTTCGACACCGACGTGCGCGGGCTGATGTACAACAAGAAGACGCTGCGCGACGCCGGCATCGACCCGGAGGTGCTGGACCCGAAGAACGGCCCGCCGACGATCGCCGAGGTCATCGCCCTCGGCAAGAAGATGGACAAGAAGGACAAGCGCGGCAACTACACCCGGATGGGGTTCATCCCCTGGGACGGCCAGGCGTTCCACGCCACCTGGGCGATCATCAACCGGGCACAGTGGTTCGACGACAAGACCTGCGAACTCACCCTGAACAGCCCGGGGTGGACCAAGGCCATGCAGGACTTCGCCGACTGGGCCAAGGAGTTCGACTACTCCCGCGTGCAGACGTTCCTCGCGACCTACCGGCCGCCGAACCAGCCGCCCACCCAGTCGCCGTTCTACACCGGCCACATCGGCATGGCCGTCGACGGCAACTGGTCGATCGGCAGCATCAAGGAGTACGCCCCGAAGCTCGACTACGGCGTGACGTACCTGCCGGTGCCGAAGAAGGGCGACAAGCCGCTGACCTGGGCCGGCGGGTTCGGACTGACCATGCCCAAGGGCGCGCCGAACCAGGACCTCACCTGGAAGTTCATGAAGTTCATGGCCGGTGAGCAGGGCCAGCGCATCTACGCCAAGTCGGCCAGCAAGATCCCGACCTGGCAGAGCCTGGTCGACGACAAGAGCGTCACCGGCGACCAGGGCATCTTCCCGAGCATGGTGAAGTTCACCACCTCCCGGCCGCCGCTGCCGGTGGGTGCGCAGATCTCGGACTCCATGGACGCCGCCCAGCAGGCGGTGCTCCTCGGCGACTCCACGCCGAAGGAGGCGCTGTCGATCGCGCAGGACCGGGCCGGTCCGCAGATGAAGCAGTTCTGCCCGTTCAAGCTGCCCAGCCACCCGGAGTAGCCCGGCAGCGCAACCACCGAGATCACCCCTGCGGACGGCGATCCCATCCGCTTCCGGGGCACACGACGAGAACGCGGGCGGTCGGGCTTCACGGTCTGACCGCCCGCCGCGTTCGTGGCCGGAACCCGACAGCCCCCCGCCCGGGTCCAGCCTGGTTCCTGCCCTCGACACACACCAGTGCCGGTGATCTGCGACCATGACTGGGTGCAGGGTCGGCACTTCGGAGCGGATGTCACACCGGAGCGCCTGGCGCGAATCGACGCCCGCCGGGGTGTACCGCCAGGGCAGACCTGTGTGTCCTCGTGGAAGGTCATGCACTACGGCCGGGTCCCGCGCTCGACCGATCCGAGGGGCTGGGACTTCCGCGTCATCGGCGCCACCGCCAGCGGCACCGAGCACATCCTGGACTTCGCGACCCTGGCCACGCTCCCGCGGGTCGACGTGCTGGCCGACCTGCACTGCGTGAACGGTTTCAGCCTGCTCGACCTGACCTGGACGGGCATCCCCACCCGGGCGCTGCTGGAGTTCGCTCCGCCCCGTGAGGACGTACGCCACGTCATGGCCTGGGCGCAGTACGGCTACTCCGCCAACCTCTCGCTCGACGACCTGCAGGCCGAGGGCACCCTGCTGGCGACCGGCGTGGGCGGGGAGGACCTCTCCCCCGAACACGGCGGGCCGCTGCGGCTGGTGCTCCCCCACCTGTACGCCTGGAAGGGCCCGAAGTGGCTCCGGGCGATCGAGTACCTCACCGAGGACCGGCGCGGCTTCTGGGAGGAGCGCGGCTACCACAACTCCGCCGACCCCTGGTCGGGTGAGCGGTACGCCTACCAGGAAGGCGCCGCCACCGGCCCCAACTGACCGTCGCCACCTGACCGGCCCCAACCGACCGGCCCCAACCGCCCAACCGACCGGCTCAACCGACCGGCGCCCGCGGAGACGCCCGTGCCGGCCCGGTGTGCCCGTACGCTTTCGGATGCATCTGCGCTTCGGGTCGGAGGGCGCCTGTGTCCAGTCTCGGGTTGGTCGTCGCGGTCGGCGTCACGATCCTGGTGTGCACCGGAGTGTCGCGGCGGCTGGGGATCGTCCCGCCGGTGACGCTGCTGATCGCCGGGATCCTGCTGGGCTTCGTCCCGGCCCTGCGGTCGACGCACCTGCCTCCGGAGGCGGTGCTGCTGCTGTTCCTGCCGGTGTTGCTGTACTGGGAGGGGTTCACCTCCTCCGTCCGGCAGATCCGCCGCGACCTGCGGGTGATCGTGCTGATGAGCACGGTGCTGGTGGTGCTGACCGCGGCGGGGGCCGCGGCCACCGCCCACGCGCTGGGCATGCCGTGGGGCCCGGCATGGGTGCTGGGCGCGGCGCTGGCCCCGACCGACGCGACGGCGGTGGGGGTGCTGGGCCGCATACTGCCGCGGCGGGTCGGCACCCTGCTGCGGGCGGAGAGCCTCGTCAACGACGGCACGGCCCTCGTGCTGTACGCCGTGGCCGTCGGCGTCACGGTCGGCTCGGAGCACTTCAGCCTCGGCCATCTCGGGACGCGGCTCCTGCTGTCGTACGGCGGCGGGATTCTCATCGGCCTGGCCATCACCTATGTCGCGGTGCAGGTGCGCAAGCGGCTGACGGACGCCTTCCAGCACAACCTCTTCGCCCTCGTCACGCCGCTGGCCGCGTACCTCCTGGCCGAGTTCGCCGACGTGTCCGGCGTACTGGCGGTCGTGGTCAGCGGCCTGTGGGTAGGCCGGGTCTCGCCGCAACTGTTTCCCGCGTACGCCCGCCAGCAGGTCCGCACGGTGATGGACTTCGTGACCGCGGTGGCCAACGCGGCGCTTTTCGTGCTCGTCGGCCTCGAGGCGCAGTCGGCCGTACGCGGGCTGAGCAGCGTCGGGGTGACCCGTGGGCTGCTGATCGCCGCGGGCGTCTGCGCGGTGATCATCGGGGTCCGGGTCGGGTGGCTGTTCACGCTGCCGCACATCATCCGGGCGCTGGACCGCAGACCGGCGCAGCGCGCCCGGCGGCTGAGCGCGCGGCCCCGGGCGGTGATGGCGACCGCCGGCTTCCGTGGGGCGGTGTCCATGGCGGCTGCCCTCGCGGTGCCGGACACCGTCGCCTCCGGCGAGCCGTTCCCGGACCGTGACCTGATCATCTTCGTCACCGCGTTGGTGATCGCGGTGACGCTGCTGGTCCAGGCGCCCCTCCTCCCGCGGGTCGTGCGCTGGGCCAGGATGGACGAGGACCTCACGGCAGAACAGGAAGGGCACCGCGCCGAGGTGGTGGCCACAGAACGCGCCCTCGCCGCGTTGCCGGACACCGCCGAGCGGCTCGGCACACCTGGGGACGTCGTCGGCCAGGTGCGAGCCGAGTACGACCGCCGCCTGCGCGCCCTGCGCGACGGCGACGGCGACCAGGGCACCGAGGCGAGCGGATGGCAGCAGCAGTACGCCGACCTCCACCTGGCGCTGCTGTCCCACAAGCACGCCACTCTCGTGGAGTTGCACGAGAGCAACGAGATCGACGACATCGAGCTGCAGCAACTCCAGGACCACCTCGACCAGGAGCAGCTGCACGCGGTTCGCCGGCGCCGGACCTGACGCTCCACAACCGCAACCCGATTGAGACCTCCATCCCGTCCACATACCGGACGTTGCGGTAAACGGAGCCGAGTCCGGCGGTTACGCTCACCCTCTCGCCGGCCGGAGTGTGGCCGGTGCAGGACGGAGGTGCGCCTCACATGGTCGTGGTGATGAGTCCTGGCGCACCACCGGAACATCTGGCCGCGGTGGTGGCCCGGATCGAGTCGGCGGGTGCGCAGGCTTTCGTGAGCCGGGGCATGGACCGCACCATCGTCGGCGTCATCGGCGAGGGCTCGCGCTTGGCCGAGCTCACCCTCGCGGGGATGCCGGGCGTGGCAACCGTGCTCCGCGTCAGCGAGCCGTACAAGCTCGTCAACCGCCAGGCTCGCGCCGAACGCTCCGTCGTCTGGGTCGGTTCCGCCGGCCGCGAGGTGCCGGTCGGACCGGGCACCTTCACCCTCATCGCCGGCCCGTGCGCGGTGGAGAGCGCCGCGCAGACCCTCGGCGCGGCCCGGCTGGCGGCCGGTGCCGGGGCCACCCTGCTGCGCGGCGGGGCGTACAAACCGCGTGCGTTTCCCGGGTCCTTCCAGGGCCTGGGCAAGGACGGGTTGCGGATTCTCGCCGACGTCCGCGACGCCACCGGGCTGTACGTCGTCACCGAGGTGATCGACCCCGCCGACGTCGACCTGGTGGCGTCGTACGCCGACATGCTCCAGATCGGCGCCGCCAACATGCAAAACTACGCGCTGCTGGACAGCGTGGGCCGCCAGCGCAAGCCGATCCTGCTGAAGCGGGGACTGCAGGCGAGCGTCGACGAGTGGCTGATGTCCGCGGAGTACGTCGCCCAGCGCGGCAACTGCGACATCGTGCTCTGCGAACGCGGCATCCGGACGTTCGAGACCGCGACCAGCGCGACGCTCGACCTGGCCTCGATCCCGCTCGTCCAGCGGCTGTCCCATCTCCCGGTCGTGGTCGACCCCACCCATGCCGCCGGTCGCCGCGACCTGGTCGTGCCCCTGGCCCGGGCTGCGATCGCCGCCGGCGCGGACGGCCTGCTGATCGACGTCCACCCCGACCCGGAGAACGCCCTGGTGGACGGCGCGCAGGCGCTGGCCGGTGCCGAGCTGCGCGAGCTCGCCGCTGCCGTACGCCGGCTGCCGCCGATGCTCGGCCGCAGGCCGGCGCTTCCACGTGCGGAGGGTGCGGACTCCCTACGCCTGAGTTCGTCCCCGACGTCGACCTCGAGCCCAACCTGACCGGTCGCGGCCCCGGCGCCCGCGCGGTGCCTACTTCAGCGCCGTGGCCAGCACCTCGCCCGCGTGCCGGCAGCCGGCCTCGTCCACGTCCAGGTGGGTGACCAGCCGCAGCGCGGTCGGCCCGAGAACCGACACCAGGACACCGGCCGCCCGGGCCCGGTCGGCGATCTCGGCCGCGCCGGTGGAGATCCCGGCGGCGGCCAGGTCGAGCACCACGATGTTGGTCTGTACGCCGTCCGGCTCGACGATGCCGGGTGCGACCTCGGCCAGCCGGTCGGCCAGGGCACGGGCGTTCGCGTGGTCCTGCGCGATCCGGTCCAGGTGGTGTTCCAGCGCGTACATCCCGGCCGCGGCGAGCACCCCCGCCTGCCGCCAGCCGGCGCCGAGCCGCTTGCGCCAGACGCGGGCGTCGGCGATGGCGGCCGCCGGTCCGGCCAGCAGCGACCCCACCGGCGCGCCGAGCCCCTTCGACAGGGCCACCGACACCAGGTCGGCGCAGGCGGCGTAGGTGCCCGGCTCCACGCCGGTCGCGGCGCACGCGTGCCACAGCCGGGCGCCGTCCAGATGGACGCCGACGCCGGTGGCCGCGGTGAGCTCGCGCAGCGCACGCAGAGACTCCAGTGGCTGGACCGAGCCGCCGCCGAAGTTGTGGGTGTTCTCCACCGACACCGCGGCGGTGGAGACGAAGTACGGCCCGGCGTCCGGCGCCAGCAACTCGCGGACCGCCGCCAGGTCGACCAGGCCGCGGGGATGGGACCAGGTGCGGCTGGTCACCCCGAAGACCGTCGCGTGCGCACCCAGCTCGGCCCGGGCGATGTGCGCGCGGGACTCGCACAACACCTCCGCCCCCGGCTTCACCAGGGCACGTACGCCGAGCAGGTTGGCCAGCGAGCCGGTGACGGTGAACAGCGCCGCCTCGGTGCCGAGCAGGTCCGCGACGCGTTCTTCCAGGGCCCGGCAGGTGGGGTCCTCGGCGTACACGTCGTCGCCCACCTCGGCCCGGGCCATCGCCGCCCGCATCCCCGGCGTCGGCGTGGTCACCGTGTCGCTGCGCAGGTCCACCGGACGGTCGCGATCTGTGTTCTCCACCTCGGCCACGTCCAGCACGCTACCCCGGCCGATTGCAGACAGGTTCGGCCGGACCCGAGGGCCACTTACCTAGAGTGGACGAATCGCCTACCACCAACGAACCGTCCGGCTGCGTCCGCGCGCATCCGGTGCGCTCGTGCGCGCGGCAACCGAAGGGAACCTCGAGGAATGGGCACCATTCGCGAAGCGGACTACCAGCACTGGCGCGAGCACGGGTACGTCGTCGTCCCCCTGCTCGACGACGACCAGGTGCGGGCCACCGTCGAGAACATCCACGAGTACATGCCGTCGTGGGAGGAGTACGCCCGGCACCCGCGGTGGTACGAGGAGTCCGTCGCCGCGCGCGGTGGACGCCTTCGTACGTACGCGACGTTCCCGTTCGTGGGCGACGCGCTGAACGAGACGACGCTGCATCCGGAGCTGATCGCGTTCGCCGAAAGGGTCATCGGCACCGACCGGCTGATGCTCAGCCACGGCCAGCTCGGCGGGAAGTACGCCCGTACGCGCGACTTCGAACAGCAACTTCACCTTGACTACGGCAACAACACGCTGGTGTGCCCGCCGCCGGACGAGGAGATCGTCGACCTGCCGGCGATCATCTACTACACCGACGTGACCGTGGACCTCAGTCCCACGTACGTCGTCTCGCAGAAGTTCACCCGCGACCTGCCCCGCGAGCCGCGCTTCCACACCCGCGAGGGGTCGCCGGAGCTGTACGCACACGAGGTGCCGGTGGTCGTCCCGGCCGGGTCGGTGCTGATCTACTCGATGAACACCTTCCACCGTGGCTCCGCGCTCACCGCCTCGGAGGGCCTGCGGTACGCCCAGAACATCGGCTTCAAGCGGGTGGACACCCCGTGGTGCGGTCAGGTGACGTTCCAGCACGACGGCGGCAGCCCGGAGATGAACCACTTCCTGGAGCACGCCACCCCCCGCCAGCGCGAGTTCGTCGGCTTTCCCCGGGTGGGCGATCCGTACTGGAACAAGTCCACGATCGCCAACGTCGGCGCGCGCTACCCCGGCATGGACATGAGCCCTTACCTCGCCGCGCTTTCCTGAAACCCGGCCTGTCCCGGCCATCCGGTCGCCACATCCGGGCACAGGTAACCAGCACTGGACGTACGCGTTGTGCCGCGACCGGCGCCCCTCCTACGATCTGGCGAAGATCCACCGACCGGAGGTTCCCCTCACTCATGCGAATCCAACCCACTCCCGAGGACCTGATCGAGCTGACGTCCTCCTGGCAGGGCGAGCGCTTTCCGGACGGGCGGCCGAAGGTCCCCGACGAGGTGCTGGAGGAGATCCGGCTGGCCACCACCGAGGAGGCGTGGGGTGTCCTCCGCCGCCAGGGCTACGAACGCCAGTTCGCCGGTGGCTGGCGGGAGACCCACCCCGGCACGATCCTCGTCGGGCGTGCGGTCACCTCGCAGTTCCTGCCGCACCGGCCGGACCTCGACAGCGCCGTCGTCGCCGCCGGTGCCCGCGAGGGTCACCTCACCCCGGACAAGCAGAACTCCTGGATCATCTCCACCCTGGTGTCCGGCGACGTGATGGTCACCGACATCTTCGGCAAGGTCCGCGACGGCACGGTCGTCGGCGACAACCTCAGCACCGCCGTCGCCGCGCGCACCGGTGTCGGCGCGGTGATCCACGGCGGAGTCCGCGACTACCAGGGAATCAGCCAGCTCGACGGCGGTGTCAACTTCTACTTTCGCGACGCCGACCCGACCGCGATCAGGGACGTGACACTGGCCGGCATCAACATTCCGGTCAAGATCGGCGACGCGACCGTGCTCCCCGGTGACGTGGTGCTCGGAACGCCGAGCGGACTCATCTTCATCCCACCGCACCTGGCGGCGATGGTCGCCGAGTCCAGTGCGGACATCCGTACCCGCGACGTCTTCGGCAAGCTCCGGTTGGCAGAACAGGTCTACAGCAGCGCCGAGATCGACGTCGGCACGTGGGCGAGCCACATCGAGGAGGACTTCCAGCGATGGCGCAAGGAGCAGGAACAGACGGAGCAGGCCGCGAACAGGAGCTGACCAGCGATCGGATGCTGGACCGGGTGAACACCCACTCCCGGCCCAGCGACCTCAGGATCACCGACCTGCGGGTCGCCTCGCTTGCCGGGGTGCCGTTCCGGTCCACGATCATCCGGATCGACACCAACCAGGGCATCAGCGGGTACGGCGAGGTACGCGACGGTGCGAGCCGCAGTTTCGCCCTGCTGCTGAAGGCCCGGCTGATCGGTGAGAACCCCTGCAACGTCGACAAGCTGTTCCGCGCCATCAAGCAGTTCGGCCACCACGGCCGGCAGGGCGGCGGGGTGTGCGGCGTGGAGATGGCGCTGATGGACCTTGCCGGCAAGGCGTACGGGGTTCCGGCGTACGCCCTGGCCGGCGGGAAGTTCCGCGACCGCGTTCTCTGCTACGCCGACACCCCGAACTCCCCCGACCCGCAGGTGCTCGCCGAACGCCTGATCGGCCGGCGCAAGCTGGGCTACCAGTTCCTGAAGATGGACGTGGGCATCAACCTGCTGTGGGACGTGCCCGGTGCGCTGATCGCACCGCCGGGGGCCCGGGAGCAGACCACCACGATGCACCCGTTCACCGGGATCCGGGTCACCGACAAGGGTGTCGACCTGCTGGCCGAGCACGTCGCGACCGTGCGGGAGGCGGTGGGGTACGACGTCCCGCTGGCCGTCGACCACTTCGGCCACATCAGTGTCGACTCCTGCCTTCGGGTCGGCCGCGCGCTGGAGCCGTTCGCCCTTGCCTGGTTGGAGGACATGGTCCCCTGGCAGTTCACCGCCCAGTGGCGCGAGCTCACCACGGCCCTGGCCACTCCGACCTGCACCGGTGAGGACATCTACCTCGCGGAGAACTTCAGACCGTTGCTGGAGGCAGAGGCGATCCGGATCGTCCACCCCGACCCGGCCACCTCCGGCGGCATCCTGGAGACCAAGCGGGTCGGCGACCTCGCCGAGGAGCACGGGGTGGCGATGGCCCTGCACATGGCGGCCTCGCCGATCGCGACGCTGGCGAGCGCGCACATCGCGGCGGCGACGAACAACTTCCTCGCGCTGGAACACCATGCCGTGGACGTGCCGTGGTGGAGCGACCTGGTGACCGGGCTGCCCAGCCCGCTGATCGAGGACGGCCACATCACCGTGCCGGACAAGCCGGGCCTGGGCTTCGACGACATCAACGAGGAGCTCTTCCGCGAGCACCTCGACCCGGCCTTCCCGGGCTTCTTCGAGCCCACGGAGGTCTGGGACACAGAGATCCGGCACGACCGGCTGTGGAGCTGACCACGGCGGATCGCGACGTGCGCTGAACGAAACTCGGGCCGGGCATCCCCTTTCGGGGATCACCCGGCCCGAAGCATCGTTGCGGGGTACGGCGAGAACCTCAGGCGCGGTGCAGCATCTCCGCGACGAGGAAGGCGAGCTCCAGCGACTGCGCGCGGTTGAGCCGGGGGTCGCACACGGTTTCGTACCGGTGCACCAGGTCGGCCTCGGCCAGGGCGTGGCCACCGCCCACGCACTCGGTCACCGCGTCGCCGGTGAGCTCGACGTGCAGGCCACCCGGCACGGTGCCGAGCGACCGGTGCACCTCGAAGAAGCCCTCCACTTCCTCCAGCACGTCGTCGAAGCGGCGCGTCTTGTAGCCGTTCGGCGTCTCGAAGGTGTTGCCGTGCATGGGATCGCAGACCCAGGCGACGCTCGCGCCGCTCGCGGTGACCTTCTCCACCAGCTCAGGCAGCGCGTCGCGGATCCGGCCCGCCCCCATCCGGGTGATGAACGTGAGCCGGCCCGGCTCGCGGTCGGGGTCGAGCCGCTCGATCAGGGTGAGCGCGTCCTGCGGCGTCGTCGTGGGGCCGAGCTTCACCCCGACCGGGTTGCGGACGTGCCGCGCGAACTCCAGGTGCGCGCCGTCCAGCTGACGGGTCCGCTCGCCGATCCACAGGAAGTGGCCGGAGGTGTCGTAGGGCAGGCCGGTCCGGGAGTCGATCCGGGTGAGGGCCTCCTCGTAGTCCAGCAGCAGGGCCTCGTGGCTGGCGTAGAAGTCGACGGAGTGGAACTCCGCCGGGTCCGCGCCGCAGGCGTGCATGAACGAGATGGCCCGGTCGATGTCGCGGGCCATCCGGTCGTAGCGTTCGCCGACCGGGCTGTCGCGCACGAAGTCGGTGTTCCACGCGTGCACCTGGCGCAGGTCGGCCTCGCCGCCGACGACGAAGGCCCGGGCGAGGTTGAGCGTGGCCGCCGAGGAGTGGTACATCCGCACCAACCGGTCCGGATCGGGCGTACGGTCCTCGGGGGTGAAGGGGAAGCCGTTGACCGCGTCGCCACGGTAGGCGGGCAGCTCAACACCGTCGCGCACCTCGGTCGGCCTGGACCGCGGCTTGGCGTACTGTCCGGCGATCCGGCCGACCTTGACCACCGGCATGCTGCCGGCGTAGGTGAGGATCACCGACATCTGCAGGATCGTGCGGAGTTTGTTGCGCAGCGCGTCCGCGCCGACGCCGTTGAACGTCTCCGCGCAGTCACCGCCCTGCAGGAAGAACGCCCGGCCGGCCGCGACGTCGGCGAGCCGCGCCTTGAGCGAGTCGCACTCGCCGGCGAAGACCAGCGGAGGGAACGTCCGCAGCTGAGCCGCCGCGGCCCGTACCGCGTCCGCGTCGGGCCATTCCGGCTGTTGGGCGGCCGGGAGGGCACGCCAGGCGTGGAGAGAGTTCACGTCACGAGGGTAGGACCGGGGCCGGCGCGCGGACGCGCCGACCCCACAGGACGATCATTGATCGCGGCCGCCCAGCCGAACCGGCCAGCCGAACCGGTCAGCCGAACCGTCAGCCGAAGAGGACGCTGGCCTCGGCGTACAGCTCGGGGGTGACGACCTTCAGCTCCTTGGTGGCCTCGGCCAGCGGCGCCCGCACGATGTCGGTGCCGCGCAGCGCGACCATCTTGCCGAAGTCGCCGTCGTGGACCGCGGCGATCGCGTGCAGTCCGAACCGGGTGGCCAGCCAGCGGTCGAACGCGGTGGGCGTGCCGCCGCGCTGGGTGTGGCCGAGGACGACCGCGCGGGCCTCCTTGCCGGTCCGCTTCTCAAGCTCCGCGGCGATCATGTCGCCCACGCCCCCGAGGCGGACGTGCCCGAACGCGTCCAGCTCCTCGTTCTGGAGAGCGTTGGTGCCCTCCTTCGGCGTGGCACCCTCGGCGACCACGATGATCGGCGAGAAGTTGGTACGGAAGCGGCTCTCCACGTGGTCGACGACCTTCTCCAGGTCGAACGGCACCTCGGGGATCAGGATGACGTTGGCACCGCCGGCCAGGCCGGAGTGCAGCGCGATCCAGCCCGCGTGCCGGCCCATGACCTCCACCACGACGATCCGGTGGTGGGACTCGGCGGTGGTGTGCAGCCGGTCGATCGCCTCGGTCGCGATGTTGACTGCGGTGTCGAAGCCGAACGTGAAGTCGGTGGCGCCGAGGTCGTTGTCGATGGTCTTCGGCACACCGACGACGTTGACGCCGAGCTCGGACAGCTTCGTCGCCACCCCGAGGGTGTCCTCACCGCCGATCGCGACCAAGGCGTCGACGCCGTTGCTCGCCAGGTTTTCCTTGATCCGCTCGACGCCGCCGTCCACCTTGAACGGGTTGGTCCGCGACGAACCGAGGATGGTGCCGCCGCGCGGGAGGATGCCGCGCACCTGCGGGATGCCGAGTTCGCAGGTGACGTTTTCCAGCGGGCCCTTCCAGCCGTCGCGGAACCCGACGAACTCATAGCCGTACTCGGACGCTCCCTTGCGTACGACGGCCCGGATCACCGCGTTCAGTCCTGGGCAGTCGCCACCACCAGTGAGCACACCAACGCGCATCGACAGTCCTTTCCAAGACTGCAAGAACAGGTCCTGTCGAGCCTAGCCCTGCCGGGTTCGCCGCCTTCCGCAGGGCCGCCGTCAGCGCCCTCAGGTCTCGTCGGTGCCGTCGAGGCCGCTCTCCAGGGCGTACCGGACGAGTTCGACCCGGTTGTGCAGCTGGAGCTTGCGCAGGGTGTTCTGGACGTGGTTCTGCACGGTGCGGTGGGACAGCACCAGACGGTCGGCGATGTCCTTGTAGCTCAGCCCCTTCGCCACCAACCGCAACACCTCGGTCTCCCGCTCGGTGAGCTGCGGGGCGACCGGCTCGGCGGCGCGGGACGCACCCGACAGGCGGCGGAACTCCCCCAGCACCAGCCCGGCGAGGCCCGGCGTGAAGACCGCGTCCCCGGCGGCGGTGCGGCGTACCGCGTCGAGCAGTTCCTCCCGCGAGGCGGACTTCACGAGGTAACCGGCGGCGCCGGCCTTGACCGCCGCCAGGACGTCCAGCTGCTCGGCGCTGGCGGACAGGATCAGCACGCGGGTGCGGGAGTCGCTCTCGGCCAGCCGGCGGGTCACCTCGACTCCGCCGAGCACGGGGATCTGCAGGTCGAGCACCACCACGTCGGGCCGGGTCGCCTCCGCGCGGCGCAACGCCTCGTCGCCGGCGCCGGCCTCCGCGACGACCTCGAATCCGGCCTGCTGCAGGTCGCTGGACACGGCACCGCGCCACATCGGATGGTCGTCGACCACCATCACCCGGATCATGCCCTGACCTTACGCAACGTGCGGGCCGGTTCGTCACCCGATATCCGCTTTGGCATCCGGTCTGGAATCCCCCTGCGGTCCGGCCGCCCCGCGTCTGCCCGTCAGCCATGCCGGCGTCGTCCATCGGGGTCCGGCGGACGCGGAAGCCGGGTCGGCGGCGGCGCGGGGCACCCGAAGCTCCCACTCCGTGCCGCCCGTGCTCGTGGACAGCGTGGCCGTGCCGCCGAGCTCGGTCAGCCGGCCCACGATCGACCGGCTCACGCCCATCCGGCCGTCGGCCTCGGCCTGGTCCAGCCGGCCCGCGGGGATGCCTGGCCCGTCGTCGCGGACGCTCACCGTCACCGCCTCGCCGTCGTCCTCCAGCAGGATGAACGCCTTGGCACCGGGCGCGTGCCGGGCGACGTTGTCCAGCGCGGCGCGGACCGCGGCGACCAACTCCGTGGCGACCTCTCCGGGAAGCAGCACCGGGTCGGCCGGGGTGGCGACGGAGACCCCCGTGGTGCCGAGCCCGGTGAGCCGGCCACCGACGTCGATCATGCCGGTGTCCGTCTCGTCGACGGCCTGCTGCATGGCGTGACTCGAGAGCCCTGACAGCCCCGACAGGGCGGACCGGCCGGCGCCCCCACCCGTCACCGGCATCGGCTGGCCGTTGACCAGTGCACGCAGCAGCTCGCCCTGCTCCCCCGCGGCGCGGGCGATGTCTCCGGCCTCCCCGCCGAGCTCGTTCCCTCGCCGCTGGACGTACGCGAGGACCTGCAGCACGCCGTCGTGCACCGCCCGGGCGAGGCGTTCCCGCTCCGCGGTCCGGGCGGCCAGTTCGGTGGCCCGGGCGCGGTCGGCCGCGGCGTCGCGGGCGAGTGAGGCGGCGTAACCGAGCATCGCCCCGGCCAGCAGCAGCAGGAAGAGGTTGCTGAAGGTGGTGGAGGTGACGTGCGCCCTGGTGGCGATGTCGGCCGGGGAGATCACCAGCGCCGCGAGGACGCCGCCGATCCAGCCGTATCTGATCGCCCACGCCAGCACGGCCGCGGTCACCCAGTACGTCGGCAGGGTGAAGTCGTGGCGGTTCAGCATCTCCGGGCTGAGGACGTACGGCGTGATCAGGATGGAGCCGACCGCGACCGCGAGATCGGCGGTCAGGAACGGCCACCGGCGGCGTTCGGGTGCGTCGTAGGCCCAGGTGACGACCAGCGTCCAGGCCGACATGACGGTGAGGACCAGCCAGCCGGTCAGCGGATGGTCGAATCGCTCCCAACGGAACAGGTTGACCGCCAGAGCCTGCGCCAGCACGACGAACCGCAGGACCGCCAGGGCCTTCCACAGCGAGGCGGTGCCGTCGGAGCCGGCGTTCGCGTGCGTCCGTCCGGATCCCGGCAGCACCGGCGACCGATCGCCCGCCCCCATGGTCGGACTCTCTCAGCTCGCCTTGCGGACGGCGCCGCCGTCCGAGCCCGGCTTGTCGGGTTCGGAGCCGGTCGGCTCACCGGTGGTGCCCGCACCCGCGCCGGCCGCGGGCGTGCTGCCCGAGCCGTTGCTGCCCGCACCGTTGCTGCCCGGCCCGGAACCCACCGACCGCTCGCCCGCGTCGCCGCCGCGCCGCTGCTTGCCGAGCTCGTCCTTGGCCTTCTGGGCGTACATGTCGACGTATTCCTGGCCGGACAGCTCCATCAGCTCGTACATGATCTCGTCGGTGACCGAGCGCAGGACGAACCGGTCCTCCTCCATGCCCTCGTAGCGGGAGAAGTCCAGCGGCTTGCCGATTCGCACGCCGGGCCGCATCAGCTTCGGCAGTGCCTTGCCCGGCGGCTGCATCTTGTCGGTGCCGATCATGGCCACCGGGATCACCGGGGCGCCGGAGGCCAGCGCCAGCCGGGCCACGCCGGTCTTGCCCTTGTAGAGGCGGCCGTCGGGCGAACGCGTGCCTTCGGGATAGATCCCGAACAGCTCGCCCTTCTGCAGGAGCTTGTGCCCGGCGTCGAGCGCGACCTGGCTGGCCCGGCCGCCGGTGCGGTCGATCGGCACCTGGCCGATGCCGCGGAAGAACAGCGCGGTGAGGCGGCCCTTGATGCCCGTACCGATGAAATACTCGATCTTGGCCGGGAAGGTGATCCGCCTGGGCAGGACCAGCGGAAGCCACACCGAGTCGGAAAACGACAGGTGGTTGCTCGCGAAGATGGCTGGACCTTCGCGGGGGACGTTCTCCAGGCCGTCGACCCAGGGGCGGAAGACCGTTCTCAGCAACGGCCCCAGGGCGAAGACCTTGAGGAACCAGTAGAACAAACCCCACCTCCGTCTTTGCCCGAGAACCCTAGGCCTCGTCCGGGCCCGGAGCAACGGCGACCCTCCCACGGGGTCGTCACCTGGTCATCGCGGAGTAATGCCGGCCGGGCGGCGGGGTATCGCCTCTACGGGCGCGACCGGACCTGCGGCCCGGCCGGCCCCCCGGCCGACCCCCGGCCGACCCCCGGCCGGGTCCGCCCGGGCGAACCGCCCGTGACACGATGCCGACCGGACCTCCGCGTCTTTGCCGCGCGACCTTCAGGAGCGTGCCTGTGCGAGTGAAGCCGTACGCCGAACCGCTGTACGCCGGCACCGGTACCGCCGGCGTCGTGCTGTCCCACGGTTTCACCGGCTCGCCCGCCTCGATCAGGCCCTGGGCCACCCATCTCGCCGAACGCGGCTTCCGGGTCGCCGTACCCCGGCTGCCGGGCCACGGCACCACCTGGACCGACCTCGACCGCACCGGCTGGCCGGACTGGTTCGCCGCGCTCGAGCGGGACTTCCTCCGGTTGCGCGAGGAGTGCGAGGTGGTGGTCGTCGGCGGCCAGTCGATGGGCGGGTGCCTCGCCCTGCGCCTGGCGCAGGTGTACGGCGACGACGTGGACGGCATCGTGCTCGTCAACCCGGCGTTGCGTGGCAACGACCCCCGGCTTCCGGCGCTGCCCGTGCTGCGCCACTTCCTCGCCTCGGTTCCCGCCATCGGCGGCGACATCCACAAACCCGGCGACCACGAGGGCGCCTATGACCGGACCCCGCTGACGGCGCTGCACTCCCTCACCCGGCTGTGGCGGGTGGTGGCTGCCGACCTGCCGTCGGTGCGTGCGCCGCTGCTCGTCTTCCGCTCGCCGCAGGACCACGTGGTCGACGGGTCGAGCCTGCGGCTGCTGCGCGCGAGGGTCGGCTCTCGCGAGATCGAGGAACACTCGCTCCCCGACAGCTACCATGTCGCCACACTCGACTACGACGCACCGACGATCTTCACCGAGACGGCCGGTTTCGTCGAACGTCTGTGCCGGACCCTGACCGGGCGGAGCTCCTCCGGTCAGCCGACCGGACGGCCCCCGAAGGGGTTGCATCCGGCAGGCCCGGACCTGGCAGCTCGGAACGACTCCGGGAGGTAGCGATGCGGGACAACGGTCTGAGCGCTCCGTCGTACGTCGCCATCGCCGACCTCGCCCCGGAGGTCGCCGACACCATGCTGGCGATCCTGGCCGGCGCGGAGGTGGCCGCCTACGCCGACCCGTGCCCACCGGTCGCGGAGCCGTGCCGCGAGATCCGGCTGCCACTCACGCCGTGTGACCGGCTCTACGTCGACGAGGGGGCGCAGGACCGCGCCAAGGCCCTGCTCGGCGAGCAGCTGACGAGGATCCGCGAGGGTGAGGGCGCTCCCTCCCCCTGCGCGCCCGACGACGGTCCCCTGGCCGACGCCGCTCCGTCCGGGACCGGTGCCGGTGACGACGACCATCGGTCCGACGCGGCCCGGATGGCGACCTTCGACGAGGACCGGCTCTGGGCCGAGATCGTGGCGGGGTACGACCGGATCCTGCAGGATGCCGTACCCCGGTGGCCGGCGATCGAGGACGTCGAGCCCGAGCCGCCGGGCCGGGACGGTTCCGCCGACGAGCACGGTGAGGCTGACGACCGGTCAGCGGGTGACCGTTCGTCGGGTGAGGACCGGCGAAGGACCGGCCGCGACGAGCCGGCCGTCGATGAGAAGACCGACAGCAAGAAGGCCGACAGCAGGAGGGCCGACAGCGACCCGGCGCGCGACGGTTCGTGGGAGGAGTCCGCGCCCGCGCCCCGGCGACCGGCGCCGTCCGCATCCAACCCGCCGGAGGAACGCTTCGTCCCGCCGCCTCCCCCGCCACTGCCTCGCCTGGATCCGGTGACGAAGGCCGCCTGGGCGGCCATGCTCGGCGGACCGGCGCTCCTCCTGCTCACCGTGTTCGTCGGCGGCTACCTCCCGAGCTGGACGGTCGCTTTCGGCGTACTGGCGTTCTTCGGCGGGTTCCTCACCCTGGTGGTGCGGATGAAGGGCGGCCCACCGGACGACGACGACGGCGCCATCGTCTGATCGGACCGTCATAGCTCGCCTGACAGGTGCAATGGGTACGAGATACGAACGCGTGGCCTCGGTGGCTGCCTCGTTGATCGGCTTGCGGGTCGGAAACGCGTGGATCCGCGTATCCGGCATTCTCGACCGAACCGGTCAGCGGATGAACTGGTCCACGTAGTCGGCGCCCAGTCCGACCTTCTCGTAGTGGGCGCGGCACAGCTCGATCTTGGTCCAGACGTCCTCGTACCCGATCTGGTGGCCTTCCTCGTCGAGGTAGATCATCGCGCCGGTGATGTTGAAGAACGTCACCATGTCCTCGCAGTCCGGCGGCACCGCGAGGGTGTGGATCTCACCGGGGGGCTCGAACACGAAGTGCCCGGCCTCGGCCACCCAGTCGTGTTCGTAGTAGTGCCACTTGCCCCTGATCACGTAGCCGAACACCGCGGCCGGGTGGCGGTGCCGGGACACCACGCCGGACCGGGTGACGCGCAGCAGGTTGCACCACTGGCCGACCACGGTGTTGAACAGCAGCGGGCGGAAGAACACGCCGTTCTCCTGCTCGACCCAGAGCCGCTCGTCGTCCGGCATCGCGGCGACCGCGATCTCCGGCTGCACGCCGAACGACTCGGTCACCTTGCCGAACACCACGTCGTGGGTGCTGGCCTCACTCATGGGTGGTCCCTTCGTCTCGGGGATATGCGATCTCAGGGGGTACGCGAACTTCGGGGTTCGCCTCGACACTCACGCGACGAGGTAGCCGCCGTCAACGGGTACGACCGCACCGGTCATGAACGCCGCCGCCGGCGAGGCGAGGAACTCCACGACACCGGCCACGTCGTCGGGAGTACCCCAGCGGCGCAGCGGCGTGCGGTCGAGGATGCGGCGTTCGGCCTCGGGGTCCTCGCGAAGAGCGGTGGTGAGCTCGGTGCTGATCCAGCCCGGCGCGACGGCGTTGACCCGGATGCCGTCCTCGGCGAACGCGACCGCGAGGGACCTGGTGAGGGCGACGATGCCGCCCTTGCTGGCGGTGTACGCCGGGACCAGCGGGCCGCCGAAGTAGCTCAGCATCGAGGCCACGTTGACCACGCAGCCGGCCGACTTCGCCAGGAGCGGCCGGGCGGCGACGCAGGCGCGCATCGTGCCTGTGAGGTTGACGTCGAGCACCCGCTCGAAGACCTCCAGCCGGAACTCCTCGCGGCGGCGGATGATGCCCGCGCTGTTCACCAGGACGTCCAGGCGTTCCAGCCCGGTGAGGAAGTCGGCCAGCTCGTCGGGCCGCGTCACGTCCACCGCGGCGTACTCCGCGATCGCGCCCGGGTGGTCGGCACCGTCGGCGCCGTCCGCCCCGTCAGGGCGTACGTCGGGGCGGGCGAGGTCGGCGACCGCCACCCGCGCGCCGAGTGCGGCGAACCGCCTGGCGACGGCACCGCCGATGCCGCCCCCGCCGCCGACCACGACGACCGAGCGGCCCGCGTGCGGCGCCGCCGCGTCGCCGGCCGGGCCGGCCGCGGCGTCCGCCGCCGAGTTCGCCGAATCCACCGAATCCACCGAGCTCTCGGCGCTCACGGCAACTCCCCGGTGCGGGCGACCTGGGCGTACCACGCGGCGCTCGACTTCGGGATCCGTACCTGCGTACTCGTGTCGAGGTACACCACGCCGAACCGCTTGCTGTACCCGAAGGCCCACTCGAAGTTGTCGTACAGCGTCCACACGAAGTAGCCGCGCAGGTCGACGCCCTCGTCCATCGCCTGCCGGCAGGCACGCAGGTGCCCGTCGATGTAGCCGATGCGTTCGGGGTCGTGCACCTTGCCCTCGTCGTCGACCACGTCCGCGACCGCCATGCCGTTCTCGGTGACGTACAGCGGGATCGACGGGTAGTCGTCGCGCAGCCTCACCAGCAGCCGGCGCAGGCCGTCCGGCTCGATCTCCCAGCCCATGTCGGTGGTGGGGAAACCCTGGGGGAGCGATTCCACGTCGTCGCAGCCGATCCAGGGCGTGCTGCCCGCGGGCCCGGCCGACTCGCGCGCCCGGACGTAGGCCGGGCTGTAGTAGTTGATGCCGAGGACGTCGATCGGCGCGGCGATCGTCTCGGTGTCCCCGGGCCGGATGTGCGCAGTGTCGGTGGTGCCCGCGACGTCGGCGAGCACATCGTCGGGGTAGCTGCCGCGCAGCAGTGGGTCGAGGAACGCGCGGTTGCTGATGCCGTCCACCCGGCGGGCGGCGTCCACGTCGGTCGGCGTGTCGGTGGCCGCCGACACCGGCCACAGGTTGAGCGTGATGCCGAACCTGTTCTGCGTCTGCGGGGTGGCCGCCCGCATGCCCTGGACGGCGAGACCGTGCCCGAGCAGCAGGTGGTGCGCGGCGTGCAGGGCCGCCCGCGGGTCGCGGACGCCGGGCGCGTGCTGGCCGATGCCGTAGCCGAGGTACGCCGAACACCACGGCTCGTTGAGCGTCGTCCAGTCCGCGACCCGGTCGTGCAGGCGTTCGTACACCGCGGTCGCGTAGTCGGCGAACCGGTACGCCGTGTCCCGCGCGGGCCAGCCGCCGGCGTCCTCCAGCGTCTGCGGCAGGTCCCAGTGGTAGAGCGTCACCCAGGGCCGGATCCCCTTCTCCTGCAGGGCGTCCAGCAACCGCAGGTAGAAGTCCAGGCCCGCCTGGTTGATCGGCCCTCGCCCGTCCGGCTGCAGCCGCGGCCAGGCCAGCGAGAAGCGGTAGGTGCCCACGCCGAGGCCGGCGATCAGGTCGACGTCCTCGCGGTAGCGGTGGTAGTGGTCGCAGGCGACGTCACCGCTGGAGCCGTCGCTGACGTTGCCCGGCGTGTGCGAGAAGGTGTCCCAGATGGACGGGCGGCGTCCGTCGGCCTCGACCGCACCCTCGATCTGGTAGCTCGCGGTCGCCACGCCCCAGGAGAAGCCGTCGGGGAACCGCACCGGTGTCGCGTCCGTCATGATCCACCTTCCTCGTCGCTGCCGGGGTCGTTCCCGCTTTCGGCAAGGGTCCGCAACGACGCCCACAGCTCGTCCGGGATCGGCCAGGTCGCCCAGGCCAGGGTCTGGTCCACGCGCTCGGGCGCGGAGATGCCGACCACCGTGGAGGTGATCAGCGGTTGCCGCAGGGAGTACTGCAGGGCCGCCGCGCCGAGCGGAACGTCGTACGCCGCACAGGTGTCGGCCATCGCCCGCACCCGGGCCAGCAGCGCGGCGTCGGCCTCGCGGTAGGCGTACGTGCGCAGGGCTTCCGGTCCCTTGGCCAGCAGGCCGCCGCCGAAGGGCGCGGCGTTGACGACCGCGACTCCGGCCGCCTTCGCCTGCTCGAGCAGGTCGCGGGCGGACTGGTCCACCAGCGTGTAGCGGTTGTGGGTGAGCACCACCTCGAACGCACCGGTGCCGACGAACCGGCCCAGCAGGTCGACCGGCCCGCCGGCCACGCCGAGGTGGCGGGCGATGCCCTGCTCGGCCAGGTCGACCAGCGCCTCCACCGCTCCCCCGGACGCCGTCGCCGCCTCGAAGCCGATCACCTCCGGGTCGTGCAGGTAGAGCAGGTCGAAGCTGTCCAGGCCCAGGCGCTCCAGACTCTGCTCGGCGCTGCGCCGCACCTGGTCACCGGAGTAGTCACCGGTCTTCGGGTCCGGGTCGGCCTTGGTCGCCAGCACGAACCCCGGCGGCAGACCGCCGTGCTGGGCGATGGCCGCGCCCACCCGGCGTTCGCTCTCGCCGTCGCTGTAGCCGGCCGAGGTGTCCAGGAAGTTGAGCGGGCTCGCAAGTGCCGCGCGTACGGTCGCGACGCCGCGGTCGGCGGCGACGTCGTACCCGAAGATCCCCGGCATGCCGCCCAGCACGCCACAGCCCAGGCAGACCGGGGTCACCTCCAGTCCGGTCGAGCCGAGCCGGCGTGGGGCGAGCAGGTTCGTCCCGCCCTGCCTGGGTGTACTCACGTGGCTCATGCGGCTCATGGGGCTCCGTCCTGGTTGCGTGCTGTCGTCAGTGCGTCGCGCGTCTGTGCTTGCAGCGTTCGCGTGTCCGGCGGTGCGGCCGGCGTCTTTTACGACCTTCGAATCCCCCGGGTGCACCCCCGACGGTGGTCAACCGGTCCGGCCCCGGCTCGCCGCACCGGGCCGGTCGTCGAGGGCAGCGTCCAGGTCGACGTCCACCACGACCGGAAGATGGTCCGACGCCCGGGCCAGCCGGGCACGTCCCTCGTCGTCGGTGGGGAGGTCGACGGTCCTGCCGCGAACTCCCTTCCCGGACGCGAACACCGCGTCGATGCGGGCCCGGGGCTCGGCTGCCGGGAAGGTGGGGGTTCCGTCACCGGCCACGTCGTGCAGCCCGGCGCCGGTGAGCGCGCGCCAGCTCGGCCCGCCCGGGGGTTCGTTGAGGTCGCCGGCGACCAGGACCGGCAGGTCGCCGAACGCTCGCACCGTTCCCAGCACCCGGTCGAGGTCGCGCACCCGGCCGGCCGCGGACAGGCTCAGGTGCACACCCACGACGCCGAACCTCGTGCCGCCCACGGCGAACGTCGCCGACACCACGCCGCGGATCGGGTCGCGGAGCCGTTGCGGGATGCGTTCCTCCGAATGCCCGTGTACGACGGTCCGCTGGTGGGCGAGCAGCAGGTTGCCGCCCGCCGTACGCCCGCCCGCGACGTAGAGCAGACCGGTGGCCCGGGCGAGCCCCGCGCACCGTGACCGCCAGCGCAGCAGCTTGGGCGACTCCTGCACCACCAGGACATCGGGCCGCAGGTCGTCGACCACCGCCGTCAGGGCAGCCACGTCGTCGTTCAGGCCGTGCACGTTGTAGGTCATCAGCCGCACCGTCGTCACCGGTCGACCGTAGCCGACCGGGCTGGGCCGAAACGCGCGACTCGGTCCGGGTCAGGCCAAGGGATCGGTCACGTCCGCGTCGTGCACGAGGATCGCGGCCTGGACGCGGTTGTCCAGGCCGAGCTTGGCCAGCGACCTGCTGACGTGTGCCTTCACGGTCGCCTCACTCATCGCGAGCTCCCGGCCGATCTCGGCGTTCGACAGACCCCGGGCGACGGCTCTCACGACCTCGCGCTCGCGGCCGGTCAGCGCCCGCAGGCGTTCCCGCGCGGCTTCCGCCCGGCCGGGCCCACGGCCGGCGAACGAGCTGATCAGCCGTCTGGTGACCTCCGGTGCCAGCATCGCGTTGCCGGCGGCGACGGTCCGGACCGCGGCCACCAGGTCGCGCGGCGGGGTGTCCTTGAGCAGGAAGCCGACCGCACCGGCGCGCAACGCGGCGTGGACGTACTCGTCCAGGTCGAACGTCGTCAGCATGATCACCCGGGGTGGCGCCGGTGCCCGTCCGATCTCCTCCGCGGCCCGTACGCCGTCCAGCTCCGGCATGCGGACGTCCATCAGAACGACGTCGGGCCGGTGCCGGCCGACGGCCGCGACCGCGTCCCGGCCGTCCCTGGCCTCGGCCACGACCACCACGTCGTCGGCGGCCTCCAGGATCATCCGCAGGCCGGACCGGACCAGCGCCTCGTCGTCCACCACCAGTACGCGGATCACGTCGCCGCCGCTCCTCTGCCGTGTGTTGCGTCTGCCGGATCCGCGCCGGTCCGATCCGCGTCTGCCAGATCCGCGCCGGCCGGCTCGGCCCCGGTCGGATCTGGGTCGGTGCGGGATGTCCGCGCGGGCAGCAGGGCGACGACCTCGAAGCCGCCGCGTCCGGTCGGGCCGGCGCAGAAGGACCCGCCCAGCAGGTGGACGCGCTCGCGCAGACCGACCAGCCCGAACCCACCGCTGGGCCCGGTGGCCGGTCCCCGCGCGGCATCGTTGCGAACCGTCACCGACACCTCCTCCGGGCCGTGGCCGACCACGACCTCCGCACTCGCGCCCGGCGCGTGCTTGTGCACGTTGGTCAGCGCCTCCTGCACGGTCCGGTAGGCCGTACTCCCCACCAGCGCCGGCAGCTCCCCCGGCACGCCCTCGTCCCGGCGGGTCACCTCGACACCCGCCGCCCGCGACTGCTCCAGCAGCGAGTCGAGGTCGTCAAGGCCGGGTTGCGGCGCGAGCGGAGCGGGCGGCCCGCCGGCCGGTGCACGCAGCACACCGAGCACCTCCCGCAGGTTGTCCAGCGCCTCCCGCCCGGTGCCCCGGATCAGTTCGGCGGCCCGCGCCGTCCGCTCGTCCGGCGCGTTCACCTCCAGCGCACCCGCGTGCAGCACCATCAGGGACACCCGGTGGGCCACCACGTCGTGCATCTCCCGGGCGATCCTGGCCCGCTCCTGTGCACGTGCCTGCTCGGCCCGGGCGGCCTGTTCGCGTTCCAGCCGTTCGGCGCGCTCGCGCAGGCCGGCCAGCACCTCCCGGCGGGCATGCACCCACAACCCCAGCACCAGGCCCAGTCCGACGAACAGCAGCGCGGAGCCCTTGTTGGCAAGCCCTTCCAGCTGCGCGCCGGTGCCAAGGCAGGGTTGACGGCAGCCGGCCATCCGGATCCCGAGATCGCTGTAGAAGGTGTACGCCGGGATGATCAGCGCCAGGCACCCGCCCACGAACGCGGCGAGCTCGCGGCGACGGCGCAGCGTCGTACCCGCGTAGTAGGCGGAGACCAGCAGGCCAGGCCACAGGCCGAGCAGAAGCATTCCGGCCGCCGTCGTGGCGAACAACGGCCACCGCCGCCGCCTCGCCATCCACGCGGCCACACCCGTCAGCGCGGTCAGCACCAGCACCACCGGCGCGTTCCAGTCACGGACCGTCGACAGCGACAAGACGCAGACAGCGACGCCGAGCAGCCACGGCGCGCTCCGGTCGTACGCGCGCGCGACCCAGCGCTGCACCCGCTCGCCGACCACCTCGGTCCTGTCCACGTCGACAGCGTAGGACGCACGTGCCGGGCGGGCCCTCAACCGATCGTCACCGGACCCACTACCTAAGGATGAGATCACGCTCGACCACAGGCCGATTTCGGCCTGCCCGGAGTCCGGAAGGGTCGAAGGCATGAGTTCCCCGACCAGCACCCTCGCCGACAGGCGGGACCGGCCGTGACCGAGTCGATCCTGCAGGTGGTCCACGACGTGATGAGCTCGCCGTGGATCTACCTGGCACTGTTCCTGCTCGCCGCCACGGACGCGTTCCTGCCCGCGGTCCCCAGTGAGAGCGTGGTGATCACCGCGGGGGTGTTCGCCGCGTCGAGCGGTTCGCCGAACCTCGCGCTGGTCGTGCTCGCGGCCGCCGCCGGGGCTTTCGCCGGGGACCACATCTCCTACGCCATCGGCCGCGGCGCGGGCGGCCGGCTGCTCGCCCGGGCACGGCCGGGCAGCCGGCAGCGCAGGGCGTTCGGCCGGGCCGCCGACGCACTCGCCGAACGCGGCGGCCTGGTGCTGGTGGTGGCGAGGTACGTGCCCGGCGGGCGTACCGCGGTCACCGTCACCATGGGCGCGCTCGGCTACTCCCGCCCCCGGTTCACCCGCTTCGACGTTCTCGCCGCGACGTCGTGGGCGGTGTACTCCGTCCTCGTCGGGTACGTCGGCGGGATGGCGTTCGAGAACGACCCGATCAAGGGAGTCGTCCTGGGCGTCGGACTCGCGCTCGGGGTCACCGCGCTGGTGGAGGCGGTTCGCTACGTACGCCGACGCCGTCGCCACCGGCGCGAGGACCCCGAACGCGTACTTGTCCCGGCCGCCGACCGGCAGTCGGCGTGAACGCCCCGGTCGCTCAGGACCTGGCGTAGAGCTCCGGCCGGGGCGACAGGTCCACCGGCACCGGGGAGCCCGGCCTGCCCAGCGCCGCCACCCCGGCGGCGGCCGCCACCGTCGCGACGTAGCCGTCCCAGGCATCGGCACCGCGCTGCTCACCCGTCGCCGCGCCGGTCACCCAGTCCTGCAGCTCGCGCCGGTACGCCTCGGCGAACCGGTCCCGCCAGTCCAGCGACACCGTGCTCGCCCGGGCCCGCTCGGCCCGGCGCCGCACCCGCACCGGCTCGTCGAGGGACAGCGAGCCGAGCTCACCGACCAGCTCGCAGCGCACGTCGTAGCCGTACTGCGCGTTGACGAACACCTCCACGTCGGCCAGCAGCCCGCTCTCGGTGCCGACCAGCACCAGCAGCGGGTCGGTGGTGTCCCCGGCGACCATCGACGACGAACGCGGCCGGAACACCGTGATCTGGGTGAGCTCCTCACCCAGAAGCCACCGGATGACGTCGAACTCGTGCACGGCCGAGCCGGTGATCAGCCCGGAGCTCGGGGCGTCCGGCCTGGAGGAGGCGTTGCGGTGAACGCAGTGCAGCAACAGCGGAGCGCCCACCACGCCCTCGCGCAAGGTCTCCTTGACATCGACGTAACCAGGGTCGTAGCGGCGCATGAAGCCCACGCTCACCAACCGCCGACCGGCCTTCTCCTCCGCCTCCACGATGCGCAGCGAGCCGTCCGGGGTGGGCGTGAGCGGTTTCTCGCACAACACCGGCTTGCCCGCCTCCACACAGGCGAGGACCAGCTCCTCGTGGGTGGAGTCGGCCGAGGCGACCAGCACCGCGTCCACCTCGTCGTCGGCCACCAGGCCGAGCGGGTCGGACAGGACGCGCGCACCGTCGATGCCGTCGATCGCGGCCCGCGCCCGCTCGGTGTCGAGGTCGGTGACCGCGCTGACCCGGGCACCCGCGACCGACGTCGCGATGGTGCGCACGTGGTCCGCACCCATGATCCCGGTGCCGATCACCCCGACGCGAAGGTCACGGCCAGGCCCGCCGTTCGGTTCGGCGTTCGGTCCCAGCTCAGCCACGGGGGTTCGCCCCCGCGTCCAGTGCCGGCACCACGGTGTCGCGGAGGTACTCGATGCTGCGGCGGACGTCGACCACCGGGCCCTCGCCGGCCGCGGGCACGCCGTCCAGCGCGGTGTCCTGCTCGAGGACGTACCAGCCGGTGAAGCCCGCCCGCTCCAACTCGACGACCACCCCGGCGATGTCCAGGTCGCCGTCACCCAGGGGCGCGAACAACCCGCGGCGCACCGCGTCCACCCAGCTGAAGGCGCCGGCGTTGAACTGCGCCGCGACGTCGCTGCGTACGTCCTTCAGGTGCACGTGGCCGACTCGTTCGGGTGCGGACTTCGCCAGCTCCAGCGGGTCCGCCCCACCGACGGCGAGGTGGCCGGTGTCCAGGCACAGCGGCACGTCGGAGCGCGCCAGCAACTGGCGTACGGACTCGGCGGACTCGATCGCGGTGCCGACGTGCGGGTGCAGCGTCGTCCGCATGCCCAGGTCGGCCACCAGGGCCCGCACCCGGTCCAGGTTGTGCACCAGATCCTTCCACTGGTCCTCGTCGAGGACGACCTTGCTGTCGTACCCCGCGGGTCCGGCGTCCGCGGCCAGCACCACGACCTGCGACCCGGCGGCGGCAAGGGTACGGATCGCCGCGTCCGCCTCGGTCAGGTCGACCTCGGAGCCGACGTGCAGGGTCACCGGCAAGAACCCGCCGATCAGGCCGATCCCATGGGTGTCCAGCGTGGCCCGGACCGCGTCCGGGTCCGCGCCGAGGTACCCGGTGGGACCGAGCTCGGTCGCCGCCAGGCCGAGCTCGGCCATCTGCGCGAGTACCAGCGACGCCGGCAGCTCGTGGCCCCAGCCCGGTGCCTCGCACACTCCCCAGGAAATGGGCGCACCGGCCACTCTGCCGGTCAGAGGTCCCAGGTCCATACGTGTCAACTCCTTGTTGCGTGTCTCGTGGTGTAGCCGTGTTGCGTGCTTCGTGGCTTGCCTATTCGGGTTGTTTCGCTACTTCTCGCCGAGCTCGTGGCTCAGCGCCTCCAGCTCCGCGCCACCGGCCATCTCCCGGGTGAGATCGGCGACGCCCACGTCCGCTCGTGCGTGACTCCCGGCCATCCTGCCCCGCTTCAGCAGGACGAAGCGGTCACCGACGAGGTAGGCGTGGTGTGGGTTGTGCGTGATGAACACCACGCCGAGCCCCTCGTCCCGGGCGGCGGCGACGTACTTCAGCACCACCCCGGACTGCTTCACCCCGAGGGCGGCGGTGGGTTCGTCCAGGATCAGGACGCTCGCGCCGAAGTACACCGCGCGGGCGATCGCGACCGACTGCCGCTCACCGCCGGACAGGGTGCCGATCGGCTGGTCGACGTCGCGCAGCCGGATGCCCATCCGGGCCAGCTCCTCCCGGGTGGTGGCCCGCATCCGCCCGACGTCCAGCCGCCGCAACGGCCCCTTGCCCCGGGTGAACTCGGAGCCGAGGAAGAAGTTCCGCCACACCGGCATCAGCGGCACCACGGCGAGGTCCTGGTACACCGTGGCGATCCCGGCGTCCAGCGCCTGCCGGGGACTGGCGAAGGTCGTCGGAGTGCCGTCCACCCGCAGCTCCCCCGAGGTGTGCGCGTGCGCGCCGGACAGGATCTTGATGAGGGTGGACTTGCCCGCTCCGTTGTCGCCGAGCACACAGGTCACCTCGCCTGCCCGCACGGTGGTGCTCACCTCGTGCAGCGCGACGACACTGCCGTACGACTTGCCGATCCGGTCCGCCTCCAGCAGCGCCGTGCCCGCGGGCGCCGGAGTCACGTGGTCTGCCGCGGCGTTCACCGGCTCACCTCCGCCCGCCTGCGCACGTAGGTGTTGACGAGCACCGCCGCCAGCAACATCACGCCGAGGAACGTCTTCAGCCAGTTGTTGTCCCACTGGGCGAAGACGATGCCCTGGTAGGTCATGCCGTAGATGAGCGCACCGAGCGCCGCCCCGATGGCCGAGCCGTACCCGCCGGTCAGCAGGCAGCCGCCCACCACCGCACAGATGATGTAGATGAACTCCTGGCCCACTCCGGTGGACGCCTGCACGGTGGACGTACGGAACAACTGCAGCATGCCGGCCAGCCAGCCCGCCGCCGCGGTCGTCATGAACAGCCCGACCTTGGTGGACAGCACGGGTACGCCGACCTGGCGAGCGCTGGTCTGTGCCCCGCCGACAGCGAAGATCCAGTTGCCGGCCCGGGTCCTCAGCAGCACCCAGGTGGCGACCGCGGTCAGCCCTACCCACCAGGCGATCGAAACCTGGAACACCGTGCCGAGCACCGCGACCGTCGAGCCGAAGATCCACTTCACGTCGTAGAAGCCGGGCACCTGGTCCAGCCCCTGCACCGCGACCTGCCCGATCAGCAGCTTGGTGACCGCGAGGTTGAGTCCCTGCAACACGAAGAACGTGCCGAGGGTGACGATGAAGCTCGGCAGTCCGGTACGCATCACCAGCAACCCGTTGCCCGCGCCGACCAGCACAGCGAACATCAGCGCCAGCACCACCGCCAACCACACGTTGACACCGGAGTGCGTGGTGAGGATGCCCACGATCAGGCCGGTCGACCCGACCATCGTGCCGGCCGACAGGTCGAACTCGCCGCCGATCATCAGCAGCGCCACCGCGATCGCCATGATCCCGAACAGCGCCGCGGAGTCCAGCCAGGTGGCGACACCACCCGGGGTGAGGAACGTGCGGGTCATCGCGGAGAAGAACACGAACACCGCCACGGCCGCGACGGCGGCGCCGACCTCGGGCCGGCGGAGGACCCGCGTCAGCGTGCTGACCGCGCTCGGCGCGTCCTCGGCGGGTCCGGGCCGGTCGGGCCGGCCGGGGCGCTCGGGGCCACGTTCCTGCTGCGTACGAACGGGTTCGGTGGCCATGGCGTCACCGGGTCCCGCGTTCGGCGAACTTCCGCACCTGCTCGGCGTTCTCCTTGGTGACGAAGCCCGGACCGGAGTATACCGGCTGACCGCCGCCGACATCGTTGCCGTTGCGGATCTTCAGCGCGACGAACACCACCGGCAGATAGCCCTGCAGGTACGGCTGCTGGTCGACGGCGAACAGCATGTCGCCGCGTGCGACCGCCGCGCAGATGTCGGCGGACACGTCGAACGTCGCCAGCTTCGCCGTGCTGCCGGCCTCCTCGCGGGCGGAGATCGCGGCCTTGGCGATCACCGGGTTGAGGGTGAGCACGCCGTCGACGCTCTTGTCGGCGAGCAGTTGTGCCTTCATGGTGTTCTGCGCGTCGGCGACGTTGGACACGTCCACCTGGAGGTTGCGGACCGTCCCGCCGAGAGTCTTTCGTACGCCGTTGCAGCGGGACTCCAGCCCGACGTTGCCGGCCTCGTGCACCACGCACAGCACCTTCTTCACCCCGGCCTCGGCGAGCTTGCGGCCGGCCGCCTCGCCGGCGAGTTCCTCGCTCTGCCCGACGTGGGTGATCGCGCCGAACTCCTTGTACTTTTCCAGGCCGGAGTTCATCGTGACGACGGGGATGTTCGCCTTGACCGCCCGGTGGATGCTCTCCCGCACACCGTCCGGGTTGGCCATCGACACGACCAGCCCGTCCACGTGCGAGGCGACCGCGTTGTCGATCAGCTGGCTCTGCCGGGCCGGGTCGCCGTCACCGTTGTAGGTGACCTTGACGTGCTCGTCCTTGCCGGCCCGGTCGGCGCCGGACTTCACGATGTCCCAGAAGGCGTCGCCGGCCTGGCCGTGGGTGACGACCGCGACGGTCAGGTCGGCCTTCGCCGCGCCTCCCTTGTCCGTACCACCCTTGCCGGCCCCGCCCTTGTCCGCGCCGCCTCCGGCAGCGGCGCCACCACCGCCGCCCCCGTCGGTGCCGGACTGCTGCGGTGCCGAGTTGGAACAGCCGGCGAGGGTGAGCATCGCCGCCACGGCGCACACACCCAGCCCACGGATGAGTCTCATCGGTCCTCCCCTTCGGAGGTACGGATACAACCGGGCCTTCGCTTTCCGAACCTGCGTAGCTGCCTTGCTGCGTTGCTGCGTTGGTGCGTTGCCGCGTAGCCGTACTACGTCGATGCGTCGCTACGTCGCCTGCGTTGCTGCACTGCTGCCCTGCGGTCACGGCGTGGTCGGTCGTTCCGGCCTGCCGGGTGGGGTCTGCGTTCCTGGTCAGCCCGACGTCGGGAAGTGGAACGCCGCGTCGGAGACGTGCTCCACGTGCGGCCAGCGGGCGGTGACCGCCTTGCCCCGGGTGTAGAAGCCGACACCCTCCGGGCCGTGGACGTGCCGGTCGCCGAACAGCGAGTCCTTCCAGCCGCCGAAGCTGTAGAACGCCATCGGCACCGGGATCGGCACGTTGATGCCGATCATCCCCACGGTGACCTGGCGCTGGAACGTCCGCGCCACCTCGCCGCTGTTGGTGAAGACCGCCGTGCCGTTGCCGTACGGGTTGGCGTTGACCACCGCGATCGCCTCCGCCAGCGTCTCCGCCCGCAACACCACCAGCACCGGGCCGAAGATCTCCTCCTGGTAGACGCTCATCGCCGGGGTCACCTGGTCGAGGAGGTTCGGGCCGACGAAGAAGCCGCCGTCGTGCCCGTCGACGCGCAGTCCCCGGCCGTCCACGACCAGCTTCGCGCCCTCTGCCGTACCCCGCTCGACGGCCGCGACCACCCGGTCACGCGCCTGCGGGGTGACGACCGGGCCCATCTCGGCGGTGTCGTCGGCCCCCGGCCCGACCTTCACCGTCGCGGCGCGTTCGCGCAGCTTCTCCACCAGGGCGTCGCCCGCCGCACCGACGGCCACCACGGCGGAGATCGCCATGCAGCGCTGGCCGGCCGAGCCGTACGCGGCCGCGGTGATGTGGTCGGCGGCGAAGTCCAGGTCGGCGTCGGGCAGCACCACCGCGTGGTTCTTCGCGCCACCGAGTGCCTGCACCCGCTTGCCGGTCTTGGCCGCGTTCTGGTGGACGTACTTCGCGATCGGGGTCGAGCCGACGAACGACACCGCCGCTACGTCGGGGTGCTCCAGCAGCGCGTCGACGGCTTCCTTGTCACCCTGCACGACGTTGAAGACACCGTCGGGCAGACCGGCCTGCTGCCACAGCTCGGCGATCAGCCGGGACGCCGACGGGTCACGCTCGGACGGCTTGAGCACGAACGTGTTGCCGCACGCGATCGCGATCGGGAACATCCACATCGGCACCATGACCGGGAAGTTGAACGGCGTGATGCCGGCCACCACGCCGAGCGGCTGCCGGAACGAGTAGGCGTCCACCCCGGAGGACACCTGCTCGGAGAACTCGCCCTTGAGCAGTTGGGGAATCCCACAGGCGAACTCCACCACCTCCAGCCCGCGCAGTACCTCTCCGCGCGCGTCGGACAGCACCTTGCCGTGTTCGGCGGTGACGAGCCTGGCCAGGTCGTCGACGTGGCTGTTCACCAGTTCGCGGAACGCGAACAGGATCTTCGCCCGCTTGCTGACCGAGACCTCCTGCCAGCCGGCGAACGCCTTCGCCGCGGTCTGCACGGCGAGGTCGACGTCGGTGGGAGTGCCCAGCACCACCTCGGCCTGCCGCTCGCCGGTCGCGGGGTTCCACACCGGGCCGCGCCGGGTCGAGGTGCCGGGTGTCGGGGCACCGCCGATCCAGTGCTCGACGATGGACGGGGTGCTGCCGGTACCGGCGGTGCTCGTGGAGTCGCTGGTGGACATTGACCTGAACCTTCTTCTCGGTAGTTGCCGAACGCCTTCTGCCGAACGCCCTACAGGTAGTGCCGCTGGCTGAGCTTGAACTTGTCGTACTCGGCGCGCGCCCGTTGCGTCGCCTCCAGGGTGGAGACCTCGGCGACCGGAACGTCCCACCACGCCGGCGAGTCGGGCGCACCGGTGAGCGGGTCGGTCTCCACGTGCACGAGGGTGGTCCGGGTCGCCTCCCGGGCCTTCACCAGCGCCGAGCGCAGCTCGTCCAGGCTGCCGGCACGGATGACGTCGGCGCCCAGGCTCGCGGCGTTGGCCGCGAGGTCGACCGGGAGCACGTCGCCGTCCAGCGCACCGGTCTTCGGGTTGCGGTAGC
Source organism: Actinopolymorpha sp. NPDC004070 (assembly GCF_040610475.1). NCBI lineage: Bacteria > Bacillati > Actinomycetota > Actinomycetes > Propionibacteriales > Actinopolymorphaceae > Actinopolymorpha > Actinopolymorpha sp. NPDC004070. The sequence goes on from NZ_JBEXMJ010000004.1 coordinate 241,663, forward strand.
GGTAGCTGGTCGCGAAGCGCTCGGAGCCGACCGACTCCGACAGAGAACCGATCGAGGCGTAGCCGTGGTTCTGCACCAGGACGATGGTGAGCTTGACGTTCTCCTGCACCGCGGTGACGATCTCCTGCGCCAGCATGAGGTAGGAGCCGTCGCCGACCAGCACGATCACCTCGCGGTCCGGTGCGGCCATCCGCACGCCGAGGCCGGCGGCGATCTCGTAGCCCATGCAGGAGTAGCCGTACTCCACGTGGTACTGCTTGGGGTCCCTGGCGCGGAACAGCTTGTGGAGTTCGCCCGGCATGCTCCCGGCGGCGTTGATGACCACGCCGCGCTCACCGGCCGCCTCGTTGACCGCCCCGAGTACGGCGGTCTGGGCAAGGTTGGTGGGCGCGGTCGCGGCGTACGCGCCGTCCACGACCTGCTGCCACTGCCCGGCCAGTTCGGTCGTACGGGTGCGATAGTCGGCGTCGACCTGCCAGCCCGCGAGGCGCTCGGTCAGCGCTGTCAACGCCGCCTTGGCGTCGGCGACCACCGCGAGCCCGGCGTGCTTGGCCGCGTCGAAGGACGCGACGTTGACGTTGACGAACTTCACGTCCGGATTGGCGAACACGCTTCTGGACGCGGTGGTGAAGTCGCTGTAGCGGGTGCCCACACCGATCACCACGTCGGCCTGTGCGGCCAGCTCGTCGGCGGCGGCGGTGCCGGTGGCGCCGATCGCGCCGACGGCGGCCGGGTGGTCCCATGTCAACGAGCCCTTGCCGGCCTGGGTCTCCCCGACCGGGACACCCGTCGCCGCGGCGAAGTCGGCGAGCGCCTGGGTCGCGCCGGAGTAGATCACCCCACCACCCGCGACCACCAGGGGCCTACGCGCGGAGCGGATCAGGTCGACGGCGCGGTCCAGCGCCGCGGGCTCGGGCACCGGGCGGGCGACGTGCCACACCCTGCGGGTGAAGAACTCCACCGGCCAGTCGTGGCTCTCGGCCTGCACGTCCTGCGGCAGCGCGAGCGTCACCGCACCGGTCTCGGCCGGGTCGGTCAGCACCCGCATCGCCGCCAGTGCGGCCGGGATCAGCTGCTCCGGCCGGTTGATCCGGTCCCAGTACCTCGACACCGGGCGCAAGGTGTCGTTGACGGAGACGTCGTAGGACCGCGGGTCCTCCAGCTCCTGCAGCACCGGGTTCGCGACCCGGGTGGCGAAGATGTCGCCGGGCAGCAACAGCACCGGGATCCGGTTGATCGTGGCCAGGGCCGCACCGGTCACCAGGTTGGTGGCACCGGGCCCGATGGACGTCGTACACGCGAACGTCTGCAGCCGGTCGCGCATCCGGGCGAAGCCGACCGCCGCGTGCACCATCGCCTGCTCGTTGCGCGACTGGTAGTACGGCAGCTCGTCGGGGTCGGCGTGCGCGGCCTGCGCGAGCGCCTGGCCCACACCGGCGACGTTGCCGTGCCCGAAGATGCCGAAGCAGCCGGCGAAGAACCGCTGCTCCACGCCGTCGCGCTCCGACCACTGCTGGGCCAGGAACCTGACGAGAGCCTGCCCCACCGTCAGCCGGACCGTGGATGCGCCGTCGCTCATCGCTGCCCTCCGTTGTTGTTCGTCGGCTCCGTCATCGGAAGCCGGGGATCGACCGGCTGGTCGGTCCAGGTGTCGCGGATCCAGCCGTGGGCCGGGTCGTCGCAGATCAGCCAGGCCCGGTCGGGCGAGGGTCCGGCCATCACGTTCAGGTAGTACAGGTCGTAGCCGGGCACCGCCATCGACGGACCGTGCCAGCCGTGTGGGATCGTCACCACGTCGCCGGTGCGGACCTCCGCCAGCACGTCGATCGGGCGCTCCGGAGTTCCGTAGACGCGCTGGTAGGCGACGCCGGGACCGGCGGGACCGTCGGCGACCTCGAAGTAGTAGATCTCCTCCAGCGGGCACTCCTGCCCCGGCCGGTCCTCGTCGTGCTTGTGCGGCGGGTACGACGACCAGTTGCCTCCGGGAGTGAGCACCTCCACCGCGATCAGCTTGTCGGCCTCGAAGACGCCGGCCGCGGCGAAGTTGTGCACCTCGCGGCTGCACTGCCCGGCACCGCGCAGCTCAACCGGCACCTGGTCGGCCGGGCCGTACCGCACGGACAGCCGGCGTTCGCAGCGCGCGGACGGCAGGGCCACCCGGGCGCCGGTAGGCGAGGACACCGTGACCTCGGCGTCGCGCGGGACGTAGAGGAAGTCGCTCACGCCGGAGAACACGTCGGCCCGGCCGGTCAGGTCGTACGCCGTGCCCTCGCACTCCACGCGGACGTCCTGCCCGGACAGCGGCAGCACCACCAGCTCCTCCTCGCCGGTGGCGAAGGTGTGTGAGCCGCCGGCGGCAAGGTCGAGGGTGTAGAGCCCGCTGTAGGTCCAGCCGGCCTGCTTGGGGGTGAGCCGCAGGCTCCAGCCGTCCTCGGCCAGCGACCCGGCGGGTAGGTGGTGGTTCACGATGCCTCCAGGTCCGTCGGGGTCGTCGGGGCCGTCGGGGCCGTCGGGGCCGGGGCCTGCGTCGCGGAGGTTGGCGGAGCGTCCGCCGGGAGCAGGCTCACGGCGGTGTCGACCGCGGCGGCCACGTCGTCGCCGGGCGGGTAGAGCAGCGAGCGCCCCACGACCAGCCCGCGCACGGTGGGCAGGGTGAGCGCCTTCGCCCACCGCGCGTACACCGCGTCCGGGTCGGCCGCGACCTCACCGCCGAGCAGCATCACCGGCAGGCTGGTGGCGGCGGCCACGCGTTCCATCTCCTCCGCGTCGGCGACCACCGGCAGCTTCAGCCAGGTGTAGGCGCTGGTGGTGCCGAGCCCGGCGGCGATCACCGCCGACCGCAGCACCGCCTCACCGCCCAGGTCGTTGGTCAGCCGCCCGTCGACCCGGCGGGACAGGAACGGCTCGACCAGCGCGATCCGGCCCTGCTCGGCGAGCGCGCTCACCGCACGTGCACAGCTCTCCAGCGTCGTTGCGGTGCCGGGGTCGGCCAGGTCGATGCGCAACAACATCTTGCCCGCGTCCAGGCCGTACCGGGCGATGCTCGACGGGTCGTACGCGGTGAACCGGTCGTCCACCTCGAACGCCGCGCCCGGCAGACCACCGCGGTTCATCGAGCCGAAGACGACCTTGTTGTCCAGGGCGCCGAGCAGCAGCAGGTCCTCGATCACGTCCGGCGCGGCGAGCACACCGTCCACACCGGGCCGCTCGAGCGCGACCAGCAACCGGCCGAGCAACTCGGCCCGGTCGGCCATCGCCAGGACCCGCGTGCCCGCACCCAGAGCACCGCGCGCGGGGTGGTCGGCGGCCACGATCATCAGCCGGCCACTCGGTCCGACCAGCCGACGGCGGCGACGGGTCGCGTAGGCCCGCGCGATCGCGTCCGGATCGGTGAAGCGCCTGGTGGCCAGGGCCTCCACGTCCACGGGCGCGGACGTACGCGTGCCGGCCACGGTCTGAGCACTCACCACGCTCCCCATCGAGCCCATCACGGGGTGACCTTCGCCAGCAGTGCATCGACCTGAGCCTCGTCGGGCATCGCGTCCGCGCAGGCGAGTTGTCCGGCGACGTACGCCCCGGCGGCGTTGGCGAACCGCATCACCCGGGTCAGATCCCAACCGGACAGCAGCCCGTGGCACAACGCGCCACCGAAGGCATCACCGGCACCGAGGCCGTTCACCACGTCCACCGGAACCGGAGGCACGACGGTCTCCTCGGTCCGCGTACGTGCGAGCACACCGCGCGGTCCCTGCTTCACGACGGCGAGTTCGACGCCCCTGTCAAGCAGTGCTTGCGCGGCCTTGTCGGGGTCGCGGGTGCCCACGGCGACCTCGCACTCGTCCAGGTTGCCGACCGCGACCGTGGCGTGCTCGACGGCGGCGCCGATCACCGAACGCGCCGTCTCCACGTCGTTCCAGAACATCGGCCGGTAGTCCAGGTCGAGCACGGTGTGCGAACGATGCTCGCGGGCGCGCAGCGCGGCCAGAGTCGTTGCCCTGCTGGGCTCCTCGGACAGGCCGGTGCCGGTCACCCAGAAGATCCTGGCGGCGCGGATGGCGTCGAGGTCCAGCTCGGACTCGTACAGCTCCAGGTCCGGCGCCTTCGGGAAGCGGTAGAAGTACAGCGGAAAGTCGTCCGGCGGGAAGATCTCGCAGAACACCACCGGCGTGGGCAGGTGCCGCACCGGCGTGACGAACCGGTCGTCCACACCGAAGCCGCGCAGCGCCTGGTGGATGTAGTCGCCGAACGGATCCGCGCCGGTACGCGTGATCACCGCCGACCGCCGGCCGTGCCGGGCGGCGGCCACCGCGACGTTCGTGGCGCTGCCGCCGAGGAACTTCGCGAACGACGTCACCTCGGGCAGGCGTACGCCCACGTCGTTGGGATACAGGTCGACACTGACCCTTCCCATGGTGATCAGGTCATAGCTCACCGGCGTACCTCCTCAAGCCGCACGGGACGGTTCTCCCGGCGGGACAGTTCAGCGGCGTCCGCGACGTGGAACGCCTCCAGCGCGTCCGCCCCGCCGCACGGCGACGGGATCCAGCCGGCCGCCACGTCGGTGAACGCGGCGAGTTCGGCGACGTAGGCGGCGGCGAAACGTTCGGCGAAGTTGGCGTACGCCGGGGACCCGGTCCGCTGCGACCCTGGTTCGGTGGACGTCAGCGGGGCGCGGTCGTCGAGTCCGGCGACCGCCGTGCCCTGCGACCCGTGCAGCTCCAGCCGTACGTCGTAGCCGCTGCCGTTGTAGCGCGACACCGCCACCGACACCAGCGTCCCGTCGTCCAGGGTCAACAGGGCATGCCCGGTGTCCACGTCGCCGGCGGCGGCGAAGAAGTCCGCTCCCCGGTTGGCCCCGGTGGCGCTCACCTCGACGACCTCCGCGCCGGTGGCCCAGCGCACCGCGTCGAAGTCGTGCACGCCGCAGTCACGGAAGATGCCACCGGAGGTGGGCAGGTAGGCGGCGGGCGGCGGCGCGGGGTCGAGGGTGCAGGCCCACACCGAGTGCAGCCGGCCGAGTTCACCGGACCGCAGTCGCTCTCGTGCCGCCCGGAAACCGGGGTCGAAGCGGCGCTGGAAGCCGACCTGCAGAGGAATCCCCGCCGCCTCGACCTCCGCGAGCACCGCGCGGGTGCCGGCGACGTCGGGCGCGAGCGGCTTCTCACAGAACACCGCCACCCCGGCACGCGCCGCCTGACCCACCAGCTCGGCATGGGCGGCGGTGGGTGCGGCGATCACCACTCCGTCGGGCCGGGCGGAGAACAGCTCGTCGACGCCTGCGACCGGAGTGAGCCCGAACCGGTCCGCGCAGACCTTGGCCCGGCCGGGATCGGCGTCGGCGACGAGAACGGCGTCGATGCCGGGCAGGTCACGCAGGGTGCCGGCATGCAGCGCCCCGATCCGTCCGACGCCGACCAGTCCGACCTTCATACCCGCCCTCTCGTCCGGGGAGTTCTCGGGAGAGTGTTCTCTCCCGGTACGACCGTGTCAATAGTTTGTCAGGACATTATGACGTTAGGCTGTCGGGGTGGCCGTACGGCACACTGGACGCCGACAGCGACCCGACCGGCGAGCCCGTACAGCAGCCAGTAGACACCCAAAGCCCAGCGATTCCAGCCTAGGAGCGACCGTGACGCCACTCGCCGTGACGGTGGACCGGCGTAGCCCGGTGCCGCTCTACTTCCAGGTGGCCGAGCAGATCGAGGCCGAGATCGTCGCCGGCCGGCTCGCACCGGGCGCCAAGCTGCCGAACGAGATCGTCCTGGCCGACCAGCTGTCGCTGTCCCGGCCGACGATGCGCCAGGCGATCCAGTACCTCGTGGACAAGGGCCTGCTGGTCCGCAAGCGCGGTGTCGGCACCCAGGTGGTCCAGTCGCAGGTACGCCGGTCGATCGAACTCTCCAGCCTGTACGACGACCTGGCCCGCGCCGGCCAGCACCCCTCGACAGTCGTCCGCGACCTGCGGCTGTGCCCGGCGCCGGAGGACGCGGCGGCCGCGCTCGGGCTGCCCGCCGAGTCCGAGGTGCTGCGGATCCGTCGCCTGCGGTACGCCCAGGACGAGCCGCTGGCACTGATGACCAACTACCTCCCGCCGGGGCTGGTCGACGTGACCGCCGAGCAACTGCAGTCGAACGGGCTGTACGCCGTACTCCGGGGCGCGGGGATCCAGCTCCGCGTCGCCCGGCAGACGATAGGGGCGTGCGCCGCCTCGGCCGTGCAGGCGAAGGACCTGCACGAGAGCAAGGGCGCCGCGCTGCTCACGATGACCCGGACGGCGTACGACGACGTGGGCCGCGCCGTGGAGTACGGCTCGCACGTCTACCGGGCCGCGCGGTATGCCTTCGAGCTCACCCTGATCGAGCGCTGACCGCGTACTGGCTCCCCTGGCCCGGGCATGAGCATGCCACATTTCCCTACGTACGCAGGGAAATCCCGAGGCACGGCGTCCTAGATGTCGGCCAACCGGTCGACGCGTTCGCGCAGTCGTTCACTTGCCGGACGACGGCGGCGACGGCGTCGGCGGAACAACCGGATGTTCTCCCGGGCCAGGTCGGCGGCCCCGACCAGCCCGGCCTCGTTGCCGAGTGCCGCGCGCTGGATCTGCGCCTCCGGGCGGAAACCGCGCCCGGTCAGCGACCGCTTGAACGTGTCCCGAGCCGGTGCCAGGAAGAGGTCGCCGGCCTCGGACACCCCTCCGCCCACCACGAACGTGCCGGGGTCGAACGCCGCGGCGAGGTTGGCCAGCCCCACGCCGAGCCAGCGGCCGACCTCCTCCAGCAGCTCGACCGCCACCGGGTCGCCGTCCTTGGCCGCCTCGGTCACCGACGGGCCGGTGATCCGCAGCGGGTCGCCGCCCACCCGGTCCAGAAGGTTCTGGGCAACCGGGGAACCCGAGGCCGCGAGCTCGCGGGCCTCGCGCACCAGGGAGTTGCCGCTGGCGTACTGCTCCCAGCAGCCACGGTTACCGCACTCGCACCGGTGGCCGCCGGGGACGATCGTCATGTGGCCGAACTCCCCCGCCACGCCATACTTCCCGCGCAGCATCACGCCGTCGGTCACCACCGCGCCGCCGATGCCGGTGCCCAGGGTCACGCAGACCAGATGACTCTCCCCCTGGCCCGCTCCGAAGCGCCACTCCGCCCAGGCGGCGGCGTTCGCGTCGTTCTCGATTATGACCGGCAGCCGGACCCGCCGGCGCACGGCGTCCCGCAACGGCTCGTGCCGCCACGCCAGGTGCGGCGAGAAGAGCACCGAGGCGCCGGTCACGTCGATCCAGCCGGCGGCGCCGATGCCGACGGCGGTCACTTCGTACCGGCTGCGCAGCTCCGTCACCACGTCGGCGATGGTGTCCTCGGTGGCCTGCGGGCTGGTCGACGGCGTGTCCCGCCGGACGCGTTCGAGGATGTTGCCCTCCGGGTCGACCACACCGGCGGCGACCTTCGTGCCGCCGATGTCGACCCCGACGGTCAGCGCCTGGATGAACGCCATCACCGCCGCCGGGCGAGGTCGGCCGCGCCGATGATGCCGGCCTCGTTGCCGAGCACCGCGGGGCGGATCTCCAGGGTCGGCCGGTGGCCGCGGGCGGTGAGCTGCCGCCAGAAGGCGTTACGGGCGGGCTCGAGCAGCAGGTCGGCCGCCTCGGAGACGCCGCCGCCGATGACCACGACGGCCGGGTCGAGGATGGCGGCGAGGGTGGCGATGCCCTCACCGAGCCAGCGGCCGAGGTCCTGGACGAGTTCGGTCGCCGCGGTGTCGCCTGCCGCCGCGGCCTTGGTCACCATCGGGCCCTCGATGCGGTCGGCCGTGCCGCCGGCGAGGGCGAGCAGCGCGTCGGCCTGGGACGGGCTGGACCGGGCGAAGTCGCGGGCCTCCCGCACGAGAGCGCGGCCACTGGCGTACTGCTCCCAGCAGCCGCGGTTGCCACAGCCGCACAGGTGGCCGTTGGGAACGACCCGGAAATGGCCGACCTCGCCGCCCACGCCGAACGCGCCGCGGTAGAGCTCGCCGTTGAGGACCAGGCCGCCGCCGAGCCCGGTGCCGATGGTGAGCAGGATCATGTCGTCGTCGACGTCGCGTCCGCCGCCGAACTGGAACTCCGCCCAGGCGGCAGCGTTGGCGTCGTTCTCCACCACGGTGGGCAGCGAGGTGCCGGCCTGCACGGCCTCCCTCAGCGGCTCCTTGCGCCACGCGAGGTTGGGAGCGAACAGCACCTCCGAGCGGGTGGCGTCGACGAAGCCCGCAGCCCCGACCCCGATCGCCTCGACCTCGCGGCCCTCCGCCCGGCTCCGGAGCTCCTTCACGACCGCGACGATGGCCGCGACGATCTCGGGCGGGCTGGTGGCGGGGGTCTCCCGGCGGCCTTCGGCGAGGATCTTCCCGGCGCTGTCGACCAGCCCGGCGGCGATCTTGGTGCCGCCGACGTCCACGCCGATGGTCAGCCCGCGAGTCAGCACGGACGAGCCTTCGACGCCGGCAGCCGTCCTCGCGGCCGTCGGCGTACTCGCCGGACTGTCCTGACCGGCCTCGCGCACGTCACTCACGCCAGTGTGCCCCTCTCACCGTCTGTTGCTGATGCCGAAGCGATGCTCCCGGGCAGGTCGGTCGGTGGCCGGGGCACCAGGAGCGGACCCGAGCTTCCGGCAGAGGTTATCGGGTCACGCACGCACCGAAACCTTCGCTGTCACCGGTCGGCCCACCAGTCGGCCCAGCTCGAGCCGGGCGACCGGAACGGCCAGTGCTTCGCTCAGGCCGGGCCCTGACCCTGCTCGACCTTCTTCTTCAGCTCCTTCAGCGCGGTGTCGATGATGACCTTCTCCGCCTTGCGCTTGATCAGGCCGATCATCGGGAACGTCACGTCGACTGCCAGCCGGTAGGTCACCTCGGTGTTGCCGCGGCCCTTGTCGCGCAGGGTGTAAGCGCCGTCCATCGCCTTGACGACCTTGCCCTCCACCAGGTTCCAGCGCACCTCGCGGTCGGCGTCCCAGCTGTAGCCGAGGGTGTACTCGTCCTTGATCGCACCGGCGTTCAGGACGAAGCGGACCCGCTCCGGCCGGCCGCTCCCCTCGTCGACGGAGAGCACCTCCGCCTCCTTCACCGCCGCCGCCCAGCTCGGATAGGACTCGAAGTCGGCGATGACGGACATGATCTGCGCCGGCTCCGCCGCGATGGTGACGCTCGAGCTCGTCTGCTCTGCCACTGTGCCCTCCGCCTGAACGCTTGGTGTCCCCGCCTTGGCAGGTTACCGAAAAGCAGGTGCCGGGTCCCGGCACCCGGCCGGGCAGGGCCCAACCGGCCACGCGCGCCGGGTTCGGTCAGTGGTCCCGGACCGGTTCGGGCACCTAGGCGACGATGCTGTCGCCGGCACCGGGAGCTCGGCCGGCTCGGCTCTGCCGGCGGCGCCGGCTCAGCGGTGCTGCTGGGCGTAGTGCGCGGCCAGCAGGTCCTCGCCCCAGTCGTTGCGCAGGTCGCGCCACACGGTGTGGATGTGGTTGGCGTCGTTCTGGGTGTTGTCGTACTCCAGCACGAACGTCGGGCCGGCCACGGCGTAGTAGTGCCGCTCGCCCACGCCCGGACGCAGTGAACCCGCCCAGCTGAAGGTGACCCGCTCCAGACCGGCCTTCTCCACGTCGTGCCAGGACGCCTCGGCCACTTCCGCGGTGGACCGGCCGAGGTAGTGCCGGACCAACGTCTCGAGGTGGCCGCGCTGAGGGTCGGTCATGTCGGCGTACGCCAGACCACGGGGAAGGCGGCCGGCGTCGGCCACCGGGTCGCGGCGGGTGAGGATGTCGTCGGGCGCCTCGGCGTCGACCACGGCCCGCGCCCGCCGGTCGGGGTCGAGCGAGGCAAGAAGCGCACGGCCGAGGTCCTCCGACTCCGGAAGGGTGCGGAGCCCGGCGTGTGGACCGGACAGCACCTTGGCCGGGTTGGCACCGAAGAACTGCGGAGTCGAGGCCACCTCGTCACCGACCACGGCGAAGTGGACGGCCAGGTGGTGGCCGTTGACCCGCCACGCCCACGGCTGGGAGCCGGCCGGGTCGCCGAGGACGCGGACCCAGAAGTACCCGGCGTCGCGCTGCTTCCACATGTCCGAACCGGCCTCGCGTTCGAGGCCGCGCAGAATGCCGTCCAGCGTCATGATCGCCCGCGCCCGGCCGCTGCCCTCGTCGCTCAGCCCCGTCGCCAGCAGTGCGGCCGCGAGGCCCCGCTGCTCCTCGGACATGTCCGCCAGGGCGAGCCCGGGCCGCGGGCCGGGCAGGTAGGTCCAGACCCGGTGGTCGTCGGTGTCGAACGGAGCGGTGGCCGCCGTCCGCTGGTCCGGTGTCAACGCGGACAGGAACGCCGTCGCCGCCGCGACCATCCGAGCTGTCGTGGCTGCCTGGGATGCGGGCATCGGTCCTCCAGTTTCGCCGGCCATGATCCGCAGGACAGACCCTAACCGGGGACGCCGACAGAGCCCGGCCCGCTCGGCCACGCTGTCCCGCATCGGCCGGGCCCGCAGGCGTTCGGCCTGGTGAGCGGACCAGTGGAAGGACGGTGGACCGGGTGATGCACGGCCCATGGACTGACTGGTGGACGGGGCCGTGGTGGATCGGCACGCTTGACCGGCACCGGGACGGGTAGTCCGTCTGGATGGCCCGGCGTACCACCCACACCGCCGCCGACCACGTTCCCGACTCCACCGACGTGACCAAGCTGCGCGCCGCCGCGAGGACCTGCCGGGGCTGTGACCTCTACCGGGACGCCACCCAGACGGTGTTCGGCGCGGGCGACCCGCATGCCAGGGTGATGCTGGTCGGCGAGCAGCCGGGTGACGTCGAGGACCGGCGCGGTGAGCCGTTCGTCGGTCCCGCGGGCGGCGTGCTCGAACGCGCGCTCGCCGACGCGGACATCGACCGGCGGCACGCGTACGTCACGAACGCGGTGAAGCACTTCAAGTTCACCCCCGCCGAGCGGGGCAAGCGGAGGTTGCACAAGACGCCGGGGCGCACCGAGATCGTCGCCTGCCGGCCGTGGCTGGTCGCCGAGCTCGCCGCCGTACGCCCGCTGGTGCTGGTCTGCCTCGGCGCGACGGCCGCGAAGGCGGTGTTCGGCCCGGACTTCCGGGTGAGCCGGCAACGCGGTCAGGTGCTGCCGCCGCCCGAAGACCTCGCGGGCACCGCCGCGGGCGAGGGTTCCGCGGACGGCTCCTCAGCGAGCGCTGCCGGGCCGGCCGTCGTCGCGACGATCCACCCGTCGGCGGTCCTGCGCTCCCGCGACCGAGACGACATGTACGCCGGGCTGGTCGACGACCTGCGGGTCGTCGCCCGAGAGCTTGCCTGACCGGCCCTGCTCTGTCGTCGACGCGGGCTCGGATCCGGCGGCCGGCTCGAAATCGGCGGCGGGCTCGATATCCGTGTCCGCCCGGGGTTCGGAGATGTCGGCCTGCTCGAGTTCGGTGGCAGCCCGCGGTTCAGCGGCCGGCGCCGGTTCGGTGGCCGGCCCGGAGCCGGCCGACGGTCCGGGCAGCGGCTGCCGGCCGACGCCCACCGTCCGGTCCGCCTCCACCTCGTCCTTGACCGCGAACATCGCCGCCTTCACCGCCACGGCGAAGTCCCGCCGCACTCGTCCCAGCCGACGGCCGGCCACCGGTCCGGCCGCCGGATCGGCTCGCAGGAACACGTGCACCACTGTGCCGTCCCGGTACGGCTCCAGCCAGAGCTCCGCGGTGCCGGTGAACTCGCCCCGGACGTACCACCGCATGCCCTCCACGCCTCGGTCGTGGTACGGCTCGAGCCGGACCGCCGGCCAGCAGGCGGACCAGAACTCCGGCGCGGTCAGCCGCCGCGCCAGCCGGTCCGGTTCGGCCACGACGAAGGTGTCGTCGGCGAGGTCCACCTGGGGCATCAGGCATCCTCGCCGGGGTATCCCAGCAGCCCCCGCAGTCGTGCCACCGACGCGTCCCAGGTCCAGCTCTCCCGGACCCACGCGCGGCCGCGCTCACCCATCGCCCGCGCGGCGGCCGGATCCCGGAGCAGCGTGACGACCTTCGACGCCACCGCCACCGGGTTGTACGGGTCCACGACGTAGCCGGTCTCCCCGTGCCGTACGGCGTCCGGCGCGCCGCCGGAGTCGCCGACCACGACCGGCAGCCCACTGGCCTGCGCCTCCAGGAACACGATCCCGAGTCCCTCCGGCTCAAGGCCGGCCAGGCGGGTGCGGCACGGCATCGCGAAGACGTCACCGGCGTCGAAGTACGGCGGGATGTCGGTCCACGGCACCGCGCCCGCGAACACGACGTTCTCGCGAACGCCGGTCTCGTCGGCCAGCCGCTCCAGGTCGGCGCGGTAGGGACCGTCGCCGACGACGAGCAGGGTCGCCCCCGGCACCTCCCGCAGCACGTGCGGCCAGGCGGTGATCAGCGTGTCCTGGCCCTTGCGTTCGGTCAACCGCGCCACGCACACCACGACCGGCCGGTCGGAGGGAAGGCCGAGCTGCTTGCGGACCACCTCCCCGCCGGTGCCCGGCCGGAACGTCTCCGTGTCCACGCCGGGAGTGAGGCGGGTCATCCGGGCCGCGTCCTCCGGAGCGAGCCCACGGGCCAGCACCGCGCGGGTGTACTCCCCCAGGTAGGTGAGCGAGTCCGTGGAACGCCCGATCCGGCGGAACAACCCGCGCGGGCCCGGCACGCGTGCCCACCACGTCTCGTGGCCGTGGGTCAGCCCCACGATCCGCTTGGCTCCGGCCCGGCGCAGCGTGGGCGCGAGCAGGCCGAGCGGCGCGGCGGCGCCGAACAGCACCCGGTCGCAGCCTTCCGAGCGCAGCACCCGGGTGGTACGCCGGGCCAGTCCCGGCGTGGGCAGCAGCGTCGACGTGCGGTCGCGGATCACCGGGAACGGCAGGGTGGCGTCGTACTCACGGCCACCGGCCATCGACGCGGTGTAGACCACCACCTCCGCCGGCGGCATCCGCTGGCACAGGGCGAGCACGAACGCCTCGATGCCTCCCTGCCGGGTCGGGAAGTCGTTCGTCACCACCAGAGTGCGGGCCACGACGACCGACCCTATCCGGCACCGGGGCGGCGGCCGGTACTCGCTCGGTTCGGCGCCCGTCGGCGTCGGATGTCATCGCGCGGTCACTCCGTCGTGGCCATCGCCGGGACGGCCGGCAGGCCCTGACGCCGCGACCAGGACCGGATCAGCGCGATCCGCTCCGGTGCGGTGGGGTGCGTGGCGTAGAAGACGTACAGCACCGGCGCGGGGGTCAGGTCGCTGCGGTTGGACACCGCGAGCCAGCGCTGCACCTCGGCGTACCCCTGCGGGTCCCTGGTGAGGTCGAGGGCGTGCACGTCCGCGCTGGCCTCGATCCGCCTGGAGATCGCGTTCTGCAGCGGCAGGCTGGCCTGCATGCCGATCGCGCTGAGGGCGATGACGAGCGCCACCACCCGCGGGTCGGCGGCCGACCCGACACCTGCCCGCCGGCGCAACCTGGCCGAGTCCAGCAACAGCGCGAGCGCGACCATCCCGGCCGCCACCCCGACCGCGCCCACCACGGTCCCGCGCAGCACGTCGTTGTGCTTGGCGTGGCCGAGTTCGTGCGCGACGATCAGCCGCACCTGGTCCGGCGTGGCGTCGGCCAGCAGGGTGTCGTAGACGACGATCCGGCGAGTGGAGCCGAACCCCGACACGTAGGCGTTCAGCCGGGTGGTGCGCCGGGACTCGTCGGCGACGAGGACGTCCTTGACGGGTACGTGGTCGCGGGCGGCCAGGTCGAGCAGGTCCGTGCGCAGCTGCCCGGCCGGCATCGGGGTGAAGTGGTTGTAGAGGGGCTCGACCAGGACGGGATACGCGAACGATCCGGCCACCACCATCCCGGCGCCGATCGCCGACCCCAGCGCCCACCACCAGCGCGGGAACCTCCGGACCAGGGCCAGCATGCCGACCAGCAGCGCGGCGGTGACCGCGAACGTCACCGCGAAGGCGATCGCGGTGTCCCCCGCCCAACCGGCGAAGCTCTGCGTGGACACCCCGCTGTCCCTGCGGACGAACTCCAGCCACAGGTCGAACGGCAGCACCAGGATCCGTACCGCCAGCGTCACCGCGAAGGTCCCCAGCACGACCCGAAGCCACCACCTTCGTACGCGGGGCAGCAGGCGGCCGGCGATCCGAGCGCCGGTCCTGGTCAGGCCGAGCCACGCCGAGACCACCAGCCCGGCCAGGCCGGTGAGGTACGCGGGAGCGCGCACCAACTGCTGGAACGCCACGCTGCTGGCGATCTCGGTCCGGTCGAAGTCCTCGGTCAGCGGCGCGGTCGACGTCGGCAGCAGCACACTCGTGCGAGCCCACGGACTCCACGGAGTGGTGAGAAGGATCAGCACGACGAGCCCGGTCAGCAGTGCCGCCAATGCGAGTATCGCCGCGCCTCTGTCAATTCCCGGTTGACACGCTGACCCACAGCCCGGTTGACATCCCGGCCGGCACCCCGCGGCTTCGGGTTGGTACTCCGGCCGATGACGGCTCGTCCGGTGACGCACGGCCACCCGGCCGTGCACGATCTCTTGTGGGCCTGAGGAATCCGGCCGAGGCGCGGACTCTCGCAGGCGCACGTTCCCCCGTCGACGCACGTTCCCCCCAACGCACGCTCCGAGCCCGGCCGGCTAGGTTCCCCCGGCCCGCGGTCTCGCCATAATCCTCACCCCGTCGTCAGCCCGCCGTCGTCGGTTCAGGTAGTTGGGTGGTTGTCAACCAGTCCTTGGCAGCCAGTTGCCGGCCGGAGGCAGCCGACCTCTGGCCGGCCACGTCAGCCAGGCCGGCCAGGCCAGCCACGTCAGCCTGGCCGGCCGGTCGTCGTCGGCCGTGCTTCAGTCGTCGTCGCTGTGGTCTCGTACGTAGGCACGCCATCCCTGCACGAACCGGTCGGAGGACGTGCCGAGCACGCGCCGATAGACGCGCTCCTGGTCGGCCTTCGTCCGGGCACCGTCCATCGCGACGTAGAAGCGCAGGAGCGTGGCCTGGTCCCAGCGGTGCACGATGTAGCGGCAGGCCGTCCACGCCGCCTCGTACGCCTCGTCCAGCGCCTTGGCTCGTGGGTCGAACTCCGCACCGCCCGGCAACCCTCCCGGCGGGCCGCGTCGGTTCACGTCGCGCAGGAACTCGTGCGCGATCACCGCGGACGGCAACCCGGACCGGTGGAAGCCGACGTAGTCGGCGAAACCCTCTGACAGCCACACCGGCACGCCGCTCACGGTGGCGTGGGCCGCGACGTGGGTCGCCTCGTGGGTGAGGACGACGAGCCGGCCGAGACTGCCGATCCGGCCGAACGTGTGCGGGTTGACCACGATGTGCGAGGCGAGAGCCGGATCGGGTCGCCCGACCGAGGTCGTCACCGCCGCCACCGCGGTCTGGGTGTGTGAACCGACCCCGATCAGGCGTTCCATCTGCTGCTGGCTGGGCGGGACCAGAACGACGACGTACCGGTCCCAGCTTCTCCCCCACACCCCCGACACCCGCTGGACCGAGAGGTCGGCGGTGTGGGCGAAGCGTCGAAGCTCGTCCCGAGGGGCGGCTCCGGCCACCATGCTGTGCTCGCCGTGCACGACGTCGATCCGTTCGGTCAGCCACAGCGGCAGCGAGGAACCGGCATCCGGCCCTTCCCGGTCACCGGCGACGTAGCTCACTCCGTCGCGGTCCACGAACGCCATCCGCAGTGTGGTCCTCCACGGCTGGGTGTCGCCGCCCGCGAGCCGGAAGGAGAGTTCGGCCGAGGCGACCCAGGCGGACGGCCCGAGCGCGGCCCGCCGGGCCGGAGCGAACGCGTGCGAGTGGACGACCGGGGTGCCGAACCGCACCTGGCGCACCCGCATCCGCTGCAGGTTGTCGAAGGTACGGGCGGCTGTCGCGGCGAACGAACGGGCCCGCGGGTCGACCGTGGCGAGGTAGGCACGCCGGTCGTCCCGGCTGATCGCGGCGGCCTGCCGGCCGAGAACTTCCTGCGCGACCGCGACACGCTGAGCGGTGAGCTGTGCGCTCCTGGCGGCCGGCGTGGGCCGGACCGTCGGGGCGGCGGCCCATTCACGCGTGGGGCCGCGGGCGTCCAGTGAGCCGACCGCGGACGGAACGGCCGCTCCGGTCACCACCGCCACGGTGGACGCGAACACCCCGGACACCAGCAGGAAGCCGGCGACCAAGGCGGAGAGGGTCCGTGCAACGAACCGTCGGCGTGGAGCGACCCGACGGCGAACCCGCTGCGCAGAGTCGCCGATCACACCCGCATCGTACGGAAAGAGCTCGCCGCCTCTCCCGCTGAAAGAGGAGAGGCGGCGAGTGGACAGCTTTGTGCCGTACGAGGATTCCGCGGGACCCTATCCGGGTCGCACCGCTCCGGCGTACGGCATGTATCGCATCTGGATGTACTCGACGCTCTTGCCCGGGCGGGGCGCGTGCAGAACCATGCCGTTTCCGGCGTACAGGCCGATGTGGTGCCTGTCGGAGTAGAAGAGCACGAGGTCACCGGGCCGCAACTGCGAACGGGACACCTTGGCCGACATGGCGTACTGCGACCTGGAGGAGTGCGGAAGGGACACCCCCGCCTGCCGCCAGGCCATCATCGTCAGACCGGAGCAATCCCAGGTGCTCGGACCGGAGGCGCCGAAGACGTAGGGCTCACCCAACTGGGCACGGGCGAACGCCAGGGCGGTGGCACCCCGGCCGCTGCCGGACGGAAGCGGGATGCGCTCCTGCCCTCGCGAGGACCGGACCGCCGCCTGCTCGCGGGCCTGCACCCGGCGCCGTTCGGCGGCGGTGAGGCGGCTGAGCACGGACTTGGCCTTGGCGGCGTTGGCGTCGGCCTGCTTCTTCCGGGCCTTCGCGGCGTCACGGGCGTCGCGGAGGCGGTTCAGCTCCGCCTGCCTGGCCGCCTTCTGCTCGGACAGACGCTTCTGCTCGGACTGGAGCTGGCGGAGGAGGTCACCCTGCTGGCCCGCGAACGCCTCCGCGGTGCTCATCTGCGCGATGTACTCCTTGGGGTCCTTCGCGACCAGAAGCTGCACCGTGCTGTCGACGGCACCCGCGCGGTATTCTGCGGCGGCGTACTGGCCGATCTGGCCACGCAGTGCGTCCAGGCCCTTCTGCCGCCGGGCCACGTCGACGTCGAGCTTGCCGAGGCGGCGGCCGATGTCCCTGGTCTGGTCGTTCAGCTCGTTGGCCTGCTCGGCGGCCTTCTCCGCCTGCGCGTACAGGTCGTCGACCTGCTTGCGAACCTGGCCGATGTCGCGGCGGGGCTCGGCGTAACTGGCCCCGGGAACCGCGGCGACGAGCGCGACGGCGGCGGTGCCGACGGCGAGCAGCGCGCGCCCGGGTGGGCAGGTGCGGCGATTGGACATCGGGCGGTGAGCCCCTTCTCCTCGGACGCCTACCGGGTCAGCTGACGGGTTCGGGCCGGGAAGTCGCCCTACGGTGGCCCGCCGGTCAACGTGGACCGCCAGGGCCGCCGATTCACCCCGGAAACCTGGGTCCCCGGCTCTCCTCCGGGTGGCCGGTGGAGACTAAGCGGGTGCCCGCGCCGGCTGGGTAGCCGACTTACGCAGAACGGACACTTCGGGCGGCACTGTAGTGACCGCGCCCGAGACTTTTCAAATCCGACCGACGTCGTGCGCGCACATATCACCGAAACAGGTGCCGCTGTCCCGGGTCACGCCGACACGCGGCCGTCGCCGATCGTGGCGACTTCCACACTCCCCGCTCCCGGTGGTGTCCCGGACCGGTCACCGGGCGGCCGACATGCCGTTCCGGTGCGGCGTCTCCGGCTCCGCGAGCCACGGCGGGTGGTCGGGTGACCAGAGGCCGGATTCGGCCAGCACCCGCAATGCCTTCCGGTCCGCGTCGTCGAGCTCGAACCCCACTTCGCCGAACTCCGGCGGGGTCACTCCCGACGCCTCCAGCCACGCCGCGTCGACCGCGACCGGCTCCACCTGCGCCGGCGCGGGCCCGACGGGCTCGACGCCCACCGGCTCGATCGACGCGGGTGGCGCACCGAGAACGACCGCGACCACGCAGTCCTCACAGTGACGCTCCCGCACCGCGCAGCGATCGCACTGGATCCGCATGCTGCCCTCCGTCCGTCTCCTCGGCGGCCGTTCGCCCGGCACCTGGTGGCGCCTGTCTCGCGTCCGGCATCGCCGTTGCCGAAAACGTTAGACATGACCACCGACAGTGCCCTCGGACCAGAGTGGGGACGGTTCGCGCGGGACAGCTCGGATCGGCCCGGGGTGAGCCTCGAAACGATGCCGCGGTCAGCGCGCCAGCAGACGCACCAGCGCGTCGGAGGCGATCGGCCGGGCGCCGGAGCGGCGTACCCCGTCCGCGATCTCACGGTCGCTGGAGACGACCACCACCGGACGGCCCTCGGGCTCGGCCGCGACCAGCTGGCGGATCACGTCGTCGGCGCTGATCCCGGCCGGGCTGAACCGGACACGCACACCTCTCGGTGTGTTCAGCGGCGGCGGCACGGCGAGCTTCGCCCCGTCGAAGACGCAGGTCACCTCGGCGCCGGTCCGAGCGGCCACGCCGCCCAGCGCGGTCACCAGGCGGGTGCGCTGAGTCTCCAGCGGAAGGGTCGGCCAGGCCGTCTTGGTCACGTTGTAGCCGTCCACGACCAGGTGGACCTGCGGCACGGTGAGCAGCGTCTCCAGCGGTATGACGCCCTCCGGACCGGACGGCAGCCCACCGACGGCAGCTTCCCTCGCCGGCACCGAGTCGGCCGGCCGTGACTGGGTGGGCGGCAGTGCGAGCTCGCGCCGCAGCCCCTGGGCGGCGTCCACCAGCGTGTCCAGCAGCAGCCGCAACCGGACGCTCGCCAGGTCCCGGCCCTCCCTCGCGGAGCGGCGGTTCACCTCGATGGCGGCTTCCGCGTCCGCGATGCGCGTTCGCAGCCGGCGCAGCTCGGCGTCCGCACGGGCGGTGTCGGCCGCCGCCTCCTCCCTGGCCCGGGCGGCCAGCTCCGCCTGCCGGGCCGCCTCCTCCTCCGCCGCCCGTGCCCGCTCCCGGGCCTGGCGCAGCGTCCGCCGCAGGGTGGCGTTCTCCTCCTTCAGCGCGGCGAGCTCGTGCCGGCGGCGATCGCGTTCCTGGCGTACTCCGGCGCGCGCCTCGGCCACCTGCTCCCGCAACCGGGTGAGCGACTCCGACTCGCGCTCACCGGCCAGCGTGGCGGTCTCGCGTTCGAGCTGGTCGAGCACCTCGCCGACGACGACCTCCCAGCCCAGTGGCCGCAGGACGTACGCCGTGGCGGCGACGTCCATCGGATCGACCGCGGACGGCCGGCGCCCCTCGGCGACCGCCGCGGCGAGATCGGGCACGAGGTTCCGGATGCGGTCGGCCACGCGGGCACGGAAGTCCGCGTCGGCGTCGACGGCGGCCGCGATGGGGATGGCCGCCAGCCGGGCGCGCCGGCCCGGAGCGAACCGGGCGAACGGCCGCAGCGCGGACGGCACCTCGTCGGCGGCCAGCTCGCCGAGGGTGTCCGAGGCCATCCCGACGACGCGCTGGCGCACCGGTTCGGGCAGCGGCCGGCCGAGGTCGTCGGGCGGGTCCTGCGGCGCCGCTGCTCCGTTGCTCACGGCTGCGAGCGTATCGGCGCACCGGCTCGCTCGGGCGCAACTCCCGCCGCGGCCCCCGGCCGGAACACGTCGGTGGAGAATGCCCGGCATGCGACGTCTGCCACACGGTTACACCAACCGCACCGTCGGCGACGGTGCGGTGGTGGTCAAGGGCGTTCAGCACCCGATGGGAACCCGGCGGCGAAGGAGCGCGGCAGTGGGCCCGGCGCGCGGCCGCGACCGTGGCCTGGTCCGAATGAGAGCGCAGCGTGACGCCCGGAGGGCGACAGACGCTGGATGAGACGCTGAGCCGGACGCCCGGGCAGGCGCACACGGCGAGGTGGCGCCGAACGCCCGACCGAAGCGTGGTTAACTTCGCCAGCGTGACGACGAAGGACCGCGAGAACCTCCTCTACCAGCTGCGATACGCCCTGCGAAACCCGGCGAAAGTACCGCCTTACGCCCGGCGGCTCGCCCGGGACACGGTGCTGCGTCTTCGCAACCGCGACCACGTGGACTACTACCGGGCGGTGATGAAGTCCGACGCGTCCCGCAGCGCCGAGGCCGCGGTGGGCAGCAAGTCGCACGCACGCTGGCTGGCCCTGGGCCGGATGCAGTTCGACTACCTCGTCGAGCACGGTCTGAAGCCCGGCCACCGGATGCTCGAGATCGGCTGCGGAAACCTCCGCGCCGGACGGTTGTTCATCGATCACCTCGACGCCGGCAACTACTACGGGATCGACATCTCTCCCGACATCCTGATCGCCGCCCAGCTGACGCTGGTCGAGGACGGCCTGCAGGCCAAGCTCCCGCACCTCACACCGGTGCGCGACCTGAGGTTCGAGTTCCTTCCGGACGCGTACTTCGACGTGGTGCACGCGCACAGCGTCTTCTCCCACTCCCCGCTCCCGGTGATCGAGGAGTGTTTCGCCCACGTCGGGCGCGTCCTCGCCCCCAGCGGGTTCTTCGACTTCACCTTCGACCGCACCGAGGGACGAGAGCACCAGGTGCTGCGCGAGGACTTCTACTACCGCACCGAGACCCTCTTGCAGCTCGCCCAGCGGCACGGCCTGCGCGGAGAGTTCATGGCCGACTGGGAGAAGCGGCCGCACGGCCAGTCGAAGATCCGCCTGCGGCGCGCCTGACCGCCTGACCCGCGTTCGGTCCGCCACGGGCGAGGACCGGACCCCAGGCGCGCCGTTTCGGCCGGTTGTCGGTGGCCGCCCGTAGCGTCTGGCCCATGACCGTCGCGGAACCCTCCCTGCCCGTCCAGGCGAGCTTCGACGAGCTCGGCACCCCTTTGCGGGACGTGACCTTCTGTGTGGTCGACCTGGAGACCACCGGGAGTTCGCCGCAGCAGGCCGGGATCACCGAGATCGGTGCGGTGAAGGTCCGGGCGGGCGAGGTGCTCGGCGAGTTCCAGACGCTGGTCAACCCGGGCTCGGCGATCCCGCCGTTCATCGCCGTGCTCACCGGCATCACCGACTCGATGGTGGCCTCCGCCCCACCTCTCGGTGCCGCGCTGCCGGCGTTCCTGGAGTTCGCGCACGGCTGCGTGCTCGTGGCGCACAACGCGCCCTTCGACGTGGGATTCCTCCGGGCCGCCGCGCAGGAGCACGGCCGGCCCTGGCCGTCGTTCGAGGTCCTGGACACCGCCCGGCTGGCCCGTCGGGTCCTCACCCGCGACGACGCACCCAACTGCAAGCTCGCCACCCTTGCACGCTTCTTCCGTTCCGGCACCGTTCCCCAGCACCGTGCCCTCGGCGACGCCCGGGCGACCGTCGACGTCCTGCACGGGCTGTTCGAGCGTCTCGGCCCGCTGGGCGTGCACTCACTGGAGGAGCTGGCCGCGTTCAGCTCGCGGGTCTCCCCCGCCCAGCGCCGCAAACGCCACCTCGCCGACCAGCTGCCACACGCGCCCGGGGTCTACGTCTTCACCGACGACCGCGGCCGGGTGCTCTACGTCGGCAAGTCCAAGGACCTCCGCACCCGGGTGCGCACCTACTTCACGGCGTCGGAGACCCGTTCGCGGATGGGCGAGATGGTGAGCCTCGCGGCGAAGGTGACCGGCATCGAGTGCGCCACCCCGCTGGAGGCGGAGGTACGCGAGCTGCGCCTCATCGCCGCGCACAAGCCGCGGTACAACCGCCGGTCCAGATTCCCCGAGCGCGCGACCTGGCTCAAGATCACGGTGGAGCCGTTCCCGCGGCTGTCGCTGGTCCGCGAGGTGAAGGCCGACGCGGCGACCTATCTCGGTCCGTTCGGCTCGCGGCGGGTGGCAGAGCGGGCCGTCGCCGCGATCCACGAGGCGTTCCCCATCCGGCAGTGCACCCAGCGGCTCTCCCGCACCCCGCGCGCCGGCTCCGCGTGCGTGCTGGCCGAGATGGACCGGTGCGTGGCACCCTGCGTCGGCGCGGTCGACGTGCAGACGTACGCCACCCACGTCGACGCGATCCGGCATGCCGTCGCCGCCGACCCCACCCCGGTGATCGCGGCGGCCACCCGCCGGATCGGCCGGCTGGCGGCAGAGTCGAGGTTCGAGGAGGCGAGCGTCCACCGCGACCGGATGGCCGCGTTCGTCCGCGCCGCGGCACGCTTCCAGCGGATGAGCGCCCTGGCCCGCTGTCCCGAGCTGGTCGCCGCGAAACGCACCGACCAAGGCGGCTGGGAGGCACACGTCGTGCGGTACGGCCGGCTGGCCGCCGCCGGCGTCGTTCCCCGCGGCATGCCCGCACGCGCCGGGGTGGACGAGATCGTTGCCACCGCGGAGACGGTCGAGCCGCCACCGCCGCCCACGCCGGCCGCCACCGCCGAGGAGACCGAGCGGATCCTCGCCTGGCTGGAGCAACCGGGCGTACGCCTGGTCGAGCTGGCCGGTGAGTGGAGCTGCCCGGTCGGCGGCGCCCAGGCGCACACCGAGTGGCTGGACACCGCGTACGCCGCCCGTGACGACGTCGTACCCTGCCAGGACCGCAGGCGCCTGCGGCCGACCCACCGGCCGGCCCGATGAGGTGCCCGACCCCCATCACCCCAGGCGCCGAGGAGGCACCTTGATCACCGCCATCGTGTTCGTCCAGGCAGATGTCGCGCGCATCCCGGAGGTGGCCCAGGAGATCGCCCAGCTCGACGGCGTGAGCGAGGTCTACTCCGTCACCGGTGACATCGACCTGATCGCGCTGGTCCGCGTCCGCGAGCACGACCAGGTGGCCGACGTCGTGGCCGACCGGCTCAACAAGGTGCCGGGCGTGCTGTCCACCGAGACCCACATCGCGTTCCGGGCCTACTCCCAGCACGACCTGGAGGCCGCGTTCAGCCTGGGGATCCCCGAGTAGGACCCAGCGGCCGGGGGCCGTCCAACCCGACCCGAACGGCCGGCCGAGTGGCCGGCCGTCCAGGACATGCCCTAACTGCGGGCCGCGGCCACCCAGCGCTTGAGGGTCGCCTCGGCCCGGCCCTCGTCCACCGAGTCGACGGCGCGCGCGTAGCCCGCGCGAATCCGGTCCAGCAGCGGCTCGGGTGACGGCTCGTGCACGGCGAGCGCGGCGGCGGCGTTCAGCAGCACCGCGTCCCGCACCGGCCCGCGTTCGCCCGCGAGCACCCGCCGGCAGACGTCTGTGTTGAACGTCACGTCACCGCCGCGCAGGGCATCCGCCGGCGCCGGGTCGATACCGAGCTCGGCAGGGTCCAGCTTCTCCTCGCTCACCACGCCGTCCCCCACGACCCACACCGACGAGGTGGTCGTGGTTGTGAGCTCGTCCAGCCCGTCGTCGCCGCGGAAGACGAAGGCGTCGACGCCGCGCGCGGCGAACACGCCGGCGACGATCCGCGCCATCCGTGGATCGGCCACCCCCACCGCCTGGGCGCCCGGCCGGGCGGGGTTGGACAGCGGCCCGAGGATGTTGAACGTCGTGGGTACACCGAGCTCGCGCCGGGTCTGCGCGGCGTGGCGCATGGCGGCGTGGAAGTGCGGGGCGAAGCAGAACGTGATGCCCACCTCCGCGGCTATCTCCGCGACCCGGGCGGGCGGCAGGTCCAGCGGGATGCCGAGGGACTCCAGCAGGTCGGCCGCACCGCACAGGGACGAGGCGCTGCGGCTGCCGTGCTTGGCCACCCGGGCGCCTGCGCCGGCGGCGACCAGTGCGGCCATGGTGGAGATGTTGACCGTGTGCGCGCCGTCCCCGCCGGTACCCACCACGTCGACCGCGCGGCCGGGCACGTCGATCGTGCGGGCGTGGGCGTACATCGCACCGACCATGCCGTCCACCTCGTCGACGGTCTCCCCCTTCAGGCGCAGTGCCACGGCGAAACCCGCCACCTGCACCGGGGTGATCTGGCCGTCGAGGATCTCGCCCATCGCCCAGGACGCCTGCTCGCTGGTGAGGTCCTCTCCGCGCAGGAGCAGGCCGAGAAGTCGCGGCCAGGTCAGGGCCGGCTGCTGCTGCGCCATGACGGGCGGCTCATCGCCCGGAGGTGGCGGCCAGGCGCTGCCGGGCGAGGGCCACCGTGGCCCGGCACAGGGCGATCGGGTCGATGGGGTACGGCACCGCCGCCTCGGCTCGCGACCAGGTGGCCAGCCATGCGTCCTGGACCCGGCCGGTGAGCACCAGGATCGGTGGGCAGTTGAAGATCTCGTCCTTGAGCTGGCGGGCGATGCCCATGCCGCCGGCGGGGACCGCCTCCCCGTCGAGGATCACCACGTCGATGCCGCCGGCGTCGAGCGCCTTGAGGACGGCGTACTGCGTGGCGCACTCGACGAACTCCACCGGGGGGAGATCGCGCTCGGGCCGCTTGCCGATGCCGAACCTCACCTTGTCGCGGGTGGTCCGGTCGTCGGAGTAGACGAGGATCCGGAGGGAACCCGGGGGCGAGCCGGCGTTCGAACCGGACTGGGACGCGGTGGCTTCAGCGCTCATCGGGGTGTCCTCGGCGAGAGTTCGTCACTGGCGGGGGCGTCGGTGAAGACGCCTGTCGGCGTACGGCGGTGATGTTACCCGGCTCGCCGTCACGCGCCCGACCCGCGGGCGCCCGGGGGTCGCCCGAAGGCGGCGGGGATCGACCGACATAATGGCGCACGTGGCGACAGCAACCATAGAACCCACCGCGCGCTTCCACGGCCACCCGAACCGCCCCTCGATGGTCAGTGTCGGGACGATCGTGTGGCTGGCGAGCGAGCTGATGTTCTTCGCCGCGCTCTTCGCGGCATATTTCACGATTCGGGCAGTTTCGCCGGACCTGTGGGCGCAGGAGACGGCGAAGCTCAACGTCCCCTTCGCCTTCGTCAACACGACGGTGCTGGTGCTGTCGTCGGTGACCTGCCAGATGGGCGTCTTCGCTGCCGAACGCGGCCAGGTGGGGCGCGCCAGCGGCATCCTGAACCCCGCGAAGTGGGGCCTGCGGGAGTGGTTCGTCCTTACCTATCTCATGGGTGCGTTCTTCATCGGCGGCCAGACCTACGAGTACGCCGAGCTGATCCACGAGGGCGTCTCGATCTCCTCCACCGCCTACGGCTCGGTGTTCTACCTCACCACCGGCTTCCACGGACTCCACGTGACAGGCGGCCTGATCGCCTTCCTCCTGGTCCTCGGTCGCACGTTCATGACGAAGCGGTTCACGCACGAGCAGGCGGTGAGCGCCATCGTGGTGTCGTACTACTGGCACTTCGTCGACGTCGTGTGGATCGGACTGTTCGCGACCATCTATCTCATCAAGTAGGACGGAGCTGGAAGACGTGCCTTTCGGCGTCCGGGGTCGCCCCCGGTTCCAGACGGTCGGGTTCCGGACTCGTCCCCGGCTGAGCACCATCCTGAGCGCGCGACGGCGCAACCGGTTCGCCGGCCTGGTCGTCGTCGCCCTGGCGTTGACGGTCTTCGGCGGTGTCTACGCCGTCGCATCCCCTTCGTCGAAGGCGTCCGCCGACGCCGCCCAGTCGACGCAGGTCGAGCAGGGCCGCAAGCTGTTCGCGGTGAGCTGCTCCTCCTGCCACGGTACGAACGCGGCGGGTACCAACGCGGGTCCCCCGCTGATCGGGGTCGGCGCCGCGGCGGTCGACTTCCAGGTCGCCACCGGGCGGATGCCGGCACAGCAGCCGGGTGCCCAGATCCCCAAGAAGCCCGTCGCCTTCAGCGACGAGGAGACCGCCGCGCTGGCGGCCTACGTCGCCTCGCTCGGCCCCGGCCCGTCGGTGCCCTCCAAGCAGGATCTCGACACCTCCGACCTCAGCGACGCCGAGATCGCCCAGGGCGGTGAGCTGTTCCGCACCAACTGCGCCTCCTGCCACAACGTGGCCGGCAAGGGCGGGGCGCTCACCCACGGCAAGTACGCGCCCAACCTCGACGGCACCTCGGACCGGCACATCTACGAGGCGATGTTGACCGGCCCGCAGAACATGCCCGTGTTCTCCGACCAGGTGATCACCCCGAAGAACAAGCGGCAGATCATCGCCTACCTCGACGAACTGAAGCACCAGCCGACCCAGGGAGGGTTCGGCCTCGGCGGGCTGGGCCCGGTGAGCGAGGGCGTCGCCGCCTGGCTCGTCGGTCTCGCCGCCTGCGTCGTTCTCGCGGTGTGGATCGCGGCGAAGACCGCACGGACCAACGGAAAGGGAGCACAGGGCAAATGAGCGACGAGACCTCTCGTGGCGAGGTTCCCGTCCCGGCCGGCCCCACCGGCACCGGGCACGAGGACCCGGTGCCCAACCCCGGTCTGCCGACGCACGAGCCGCGTCCCACCGACGTCGACGAGCGCGCCGCCAAGCGGGCCGAGCGCCAGGTCGCCACGATGTTCGGGCTGGCCACGCTGCTGACGCTCGGTTTCGTGGTCGCCTACTTCGCCATCCCCACCGACGCGAGCTTCCTCGGCTTCGGTGCGTCCAACTTCATCATGGGCTGCGCGCTCGGTCTCGCTCTGCTGCTGATCGGGATCGGTGCGGTCCAGTGGGCCCGCAAGCTGATGTCCGACACCGAGATGGTCGAGGAACGCCACCCGGCCAGGTCGACCGACGAGGAACGCGCCGAGGCCATCGCGACCGTCCGGCAGGGCGCCGAAGAAAGCGGGATCGGCCGTCGCAAGCTGATCCGCAACTCCCTCATCGGCGCGCTGGCAGCCCTCGGCCTGCCGGTGATCGTGCTGTTGCGTGACCTCGGGCCGCTGCCCGGCAACTCCTCCGCGCACACGATCTGGCGTCGCGGCACCCGGCTCGCCAACGACGTGACGTTCGAGCCGATCAAGGCCGAGGACCTCGAGCTCGGTCAGTTGGTCAACGGTGTGCCGATCACGCTGGAGGACGTGCCCGAGGGCGCCGAACGCCAGGACGCCCGGGCGAAGTCGTCGATCATCATCGTCCGGATGAAGGAGAACGACATCCACGCGCTGCCGAACCGCCGCAACTGGGGCGTTTCCGGCATCCTGTGCTACTCCAAGGTGTGCACCCACGTCGGCTGCCCGGTTAACCTGTGGGAACAGCAGACACACCACGTCCTCTGCCCCTGCCACCAGTCGACGTTCAACCTCGCCGACAATGGAAGGGTCGTCTTCGGGCCGGCTGCGCGGTCGCTGCCACAGTTGCCGATCATGGTCGACTCCGAGGGATACCTGGTCGCCCAGAGCGACTTTCATGAGCCCGTCGGACCGAGTTACTGGGAGCGCGGATGAGCAGCGCGACACCACACCCCCTCGGCAAGCCCCTGGAGTTCCTCGACGATCGCATCGGCCTGGCCAAGCTCGTCAAGAAGAACATCCGCAAGGTCTTCCCCGACCACTGGTCGTTCCTGCTCGGTGAGATCGCGCTCTACAGCTTCATCATCCTGCTGCTGTCGGGCACCTTCCTGACGTTGTGGTTCAAGCCGAGCATGCAGGAGGTCGTCTACAGCGGCCCCTACCTGCCGCTGCGCGGCGTCCACATGTCCGAGGCGTTCTCCTCCACGCTGCACATCTCGTTCGGCGTCCGCGGTGGTCTGCTGATGCGGCAGATCCACCACTGGTCGGCGATGCTGTTCATCGGCGCGATGACGCTGCACATGCTCCGGACCTTCTTCACCGGCGCGTTCCGCAAGCCGCGCGAGCTCAACTGGCTGCTCGGGACCATCCTGCTGCAGCTGGGTCTGGTCGAGGGCTTCACCGGCTACTCCCTCCCCGACGACCTGCTCTCCGGCACCGGTCTGCGGTTCATCGAGGGTCTGCTGCGGGCGTTCCCGGTGGTCGGCACCTACCTGTCGTACTTCGTGTTCGGCGGTGCGTTCCCGGGTGACGTGGTGATTCCACGCCTGTATCCGGTGCACATCCTGCTGCTGCCGGGAGTCATCCTGGCGCTGATCACCGCACACCTGGCGCTGGTCGTCTACCACAAGCACACGCAGTTCCCGGGCCCGGGACGGACCAACCAGAACGTCGTCGGCTACCCGCTGCTGCCGGTGTACATGGCCAAGGCCGGCGGCTTCTTCTTCATCGTCTTCGGCGTCACCGCCCTGATGGGCGCGCTGTTCCAGCTGAACCCGGTCTGGGTGTACGGCCCGTACAACCCGTCCCAGGTCGGTGCCGGTACCCAGCCCGACTGGTACATGGGGTGGGTCGAGGGCGGACTGCGCATCATGCCCAACTGGGAAACCCACATCGCGGGCTTCACCATCAGCTGGAACATCTTCATCCCGGGCTTCGGCCTGCTCGGGCTGATGGCCGTCGTCCTCGCGCTCTACCCGTTCATCGAGTCCTGGGTGACCGGTGACCGGCGCGAGCACCACCTGCTGGACCGGCCCCGCAACCAGCCGGTGCGGACCGCGTTCGGTGTGGCCGGGATGACGTTCTACGGCCTGCTGTGGATCGGCGGAGGCAACGACATCCTCGCCACCACGTTCCACCTGTCGATCAACGCCATCACCTGGTTCCTCCGCTTCGCAATCTTCATCGGCCCGGTGATCGCGTTCCTGATCACCAAGCGGATCTGCATCGGCCTGCAGCGCGCGGACCGGGACCGGCTGCTCCACGGCCGGGAAACCGGCATCGTCATGCGGGCCCCCAACGGCGAGGTCAGCGAGATCCACGCTCCCCTCGACCCGGAGGAGGCCTGGGCGATCGCCAGCCACG
The DNA here is from genome assembly GCF_040610475.1 of Actinopolymorpha sp. NPDC004070. NCBI lineage: Bacteria > Bacillati > Actinomycetota > Actinomycetes > Propionibacteriales > Actinopolymorphaceae > Actinopolymorpha > Actinopolymorpha sp. NPDC004070. Next base: position 270,308 of record NZ_JBEXMJ010000004.1, read on the forward strand.
ACCGCCAGGAGCCCCTGGAGGTCGGTTCGGGAGTGGACGCCCACGGTGTGGCAGACCCCCACTTCCGGCGGCGGAAGCTGCGGGCACGTGCGTCCCGCTTCTACTTCAGCGACCAACTGCAGGTGCCGACGAAGGCCGAGCTGGAGGCCGCTCACGGCAACGGCCACGGCCACGAACTCGCCAACGGCAACGGCCATGCCCGCGAGCTGGCCGAGGGCAACGGCCACGGCGAGGGCACGAAGCAGGTCGGCGCCGGCGGCGGGAGCACCCGCTCCGAGCACTGAGACGGGAACCCCGCCCAACCCGCATCTGTGCCGCGGTCCACCACTTGATGGCCGCGGCACAGTGCTGTCCGGGACAGACCTCAGGAAGTTCGTACGGCGTCGGCGAGGACACCTGCCACGAACTTCCGTACGGCTTCCGTGGTCGGCGCGCCTGCCTCGCGGTCCGCGAACAGCAGGTGCCCTCCCCCGACCACCGACAGACCGAGGGAGTCGATGTCGGCGTCGGCCACGATGCGGCCCCGCGCGCGCTCCTCGGCCAGGTAGGCGGCGACGGCATTCGTGACCTGCGCAAGGATCCCGACTCCCCCACCGGGCCTGGCCTCCCGCAGCCGGGCGCGCAGCCCGTCCCGGAAGGTGATCAACGGAATGATCGCCATCGGCACCGGCCCGAACAGGCCGATCAGGGCACCGGTGAGATTGTCGGTCACGGCTCCGCTGCCCGCGGACTCCAGCAGGGCGTTCGCCTGCCTCTCCAACTGCGCGGCCCGGTCCAGCACCAGCTCGGCGAGGAAGGCGTCCAGGTCGCTGAAGTGCCGGTGCAGGACCCCCTTGGCGCAACCAGCTTCGTCGGTAACCGCCCGGGTGGTCAGCCCGCTGGGCCCGTCCCGCAGCAGCACGCGTTCGGCGGCGTCGAACAGCTGCTGCCGTGCGTCACGAAGATGCACCCCGGTCGGCACTCGTCGTCCCCCCTCCCTGCAACTCGCCCCGCAACCGCCGACTCCGTTGCCGTAGTGGGCGCTTGCCCACTACGGTGGGCGTGTGCCCACTTTACCCTGGGAGTCGGCTGAGCCCTCCCTCCCCAGGTTGCACGGCGCCCGCCGGATGGCCGAGTCGTTCGGTTCGGACGCCCACCGCTACGACCAGGCCCGGCCCGGCTACCCCGACGCGCTGGTGGCGCGGATCGTCGCGGGGAGCCCCGGGCCGGACGTACTCGACGTCGGCTGCGGTACCGGCATCGCGGCCCGTCAGTTCGAGGCAGCCAGCTGCAGCGTCCTGGGCGTCGAGCCTGATGCGCGGATGGCCGAGTTCGCCCGGACCCGCGGGCTGCGGGTCGAGGTGGCGACGTTCGAGGTCTGGCAGTCGGCCGGCCGGATGTTCGACGCGGTGGTCGCCGCCCAGGCGTGGCACTGGGTGGACCAGGCGGTCGGCGCGGTGAAGGCCGCGCAGGTCCTGCGCCCGGGAGGCCGGCTGGCAATCTTCGGGCACGTGTACGAGCCGCCCAGCGAGGTGGCCGAGCCGTTCGCCGCCGCGTTCCGCCGGGCCGCGCCCGACTCCCCGTTCAGTTCCCAACCGGCCCGGCGGCCGCTGAGCGTGTACCAGGAGGGCTACGCGAGGTTCGCCGACCAGGTCCACGCCACCGGGCTGTTCGAGCTCCCCGAGCAGTGGAGGTTCGACTGGGAGCTGACCTACACCCGCGACCAGTGGCTGGACCTGCTGCCCACCACCGGCGGCCTCACCCAGCTGCCGTCGGACCGGACAGCCGACATCCTCCAAGCCGTCGGCGAGGCCATCGACCGGCTGGGCGGGCACTTCACGATGCAGTACACCACGTTGGCGACGACCGCCCTGCGCGCAGCCAACGACACCAGATCGGAGTTCGCACCGGGAACAAGCAACGGGTCCCACGCCTGGTAGGCGTGGGACCGCACCGGGAACAAGCAAACGGGTCCCACGCCTGGTAGACGTGGGACCGCACCGGGAACAAGCAAACGGGTCCCACGCCTGGTAGACGTGGGACCGCACCGGGAACAAGCAGCGGGTCCCACGCCTGGTAGGCGTGGGACCCGCTGCGTCGCATTGCGCCCTACAGCGCGCTTCCGGCCTTCCAGTCGCTCCAGGAGACGTTCCAGTCGCCGTACCCGTTGCCTGTGGTCTGCATCGGGGCGCCGTACTTGCTGGCGACCTCCACCGGGTCACCGACGTGCGACACGTGCCACAGCCAGTCGGAGTCACGGGTGTTCATGCCGACGCAGCCGTGACTGACGTTGGCGCGCCCCTGGGAGCCGGTCGACCAGGCGGCGGTGTGCAGGAACTCACCGCTCCAGGTCAGCCGCAGGGCCCACCTTCCGGTCAGCCGGTAGTGCTCCTTCTCGCCGATGGCCTCGTTCTTGAAGAGGACGTTCTCCCGCTTCTCCAGGATCACCTTCGTGCCGTTGCGGGTGCGCCAGCCCTTCTTTCCACCGGTCACGTCGATCGTGCGGGCCAGCTTGCCGTCGACGTAGACCTTCGCGGTGTGGGTGCGGTCGAGGTCGACCTTGGTGACCACCGAGTTGGTGATGCTGAACGTGCGGACCTTGTCCTTGATCCCCCACGCGCCGTTGCCGGCGTCGAAGTCCTTCGTGTTGACCTTCAGCGTCACGTTGGTGTGCGCGGGCCAGTAGGTCCTCGGGCGGTAGTGCACCTCGGAGTCACTGAACCAGTGCCAGGCCCCTTCGACCGGCTTGGAGGTCTCCAGCACCAACCGCTTCTGCGCTGCGGCACGGTCCTTGACCGGCTCGGTGAACTTCACGATGATCGGCATCCCCACGCCGACGTTGTAGCCGTTCAGCGGGGTGATGTCGGTGCCCAGCACCTTCGCCGGCGGGGCCGTGGTGAAGCTCTGGGTGAGGTTCGTCGTCCGGCCGGCGGCGTTCTTGGCGCTCGCAACGACCTTGTAGGTCCTGTCGGGCAGAAGTGCGTTTGCCTTCGCTGTCCAGACCGTCCTGGCGGCGTTCAGCGTGCCCTGGAGGTCGTCGACGCCCTCACTGGTGACCGTCACCTTGTCGAGCTTTCCGCCGCCGGCGGAGACCTTCACCGGGTCGGTGAGTGCCCCCTTCGACGACTTCTTCACCGACAGCTCGACCTTCGCCGGTGGTGCCGTCTTCTTGGGAGTCTCCTTCGAGCCGTTGCCCGGATTGGCGTTCGCCTCGATCGGATCACTTGTGGACTTCGACTGACATCCGACCACCAGCACCATCGCCAGCAACGCTGCCAGCGCCCCTGCCCTACGCACCGTTGACCGCATGCGCCCCCGATTCCCCATGAATGCTCCCGTCCCGGCGGTGCTACTCAAGCTGGTCGATCCCCCCTGCAGGGACCCCCGGGTTGAAGACGTCTCGATCTCCCGGGAAGTTGCACATGAGTAGATGTGTCCTTGTAAAGAATACTGAACCGGATCAACCGAACACAGAACGAGGGGGGCTGTCCGTACGGACAGCCCCCCTCGTTCAGCGAGCGTCGATCAGTGCGCGTGCTCCCCGCGGTAGTACTCGAAAACCATGCCGAGCACGGACGCCGCGCCGACAGCGGCGCCGATGATGAAGAGCCACCAGCCGAAGACGATGCCGAGGACGACCACCGAGAGGGAGCCCGCGCAGGCCAGCGGCCACCAGCTGTGCGGACTGAAGAAGCCCAGCTCGCCGGCTCCCTCCGCGATCTCGGCGTCCTTGCGGTCCTCCGGTCGCGGCCCCACCCTGCGGGCCGTGAGAAGCACGTAGAACGCCACCAGGGCGGCGAGCAGCGTGGTCATCACCAGTGCGCTGGTCCCGGTCGGGTCGTGCGAGAGGAACCAGTAGATGGGCGTGACGATCACGAAGAATCCGGTCAGGATCGCGAAGATGTATCCCTCGGCCTTCACGAGCGGTCCTTCCGGTTCTGCTGCGAGCTGGACTGGAGTTGACTGTCGCGGCCGTCGTGTTCAGGCAGGTCGGCGACGCCGTGCGGATCGTTCTGCGCGAGTTCGAGCAGCGCGATCTCCGGGTGGTGGACGTCGAACGCCGGGCTCTCGGAGCGGATCCGCGGGATCGAGGTGAAGTTGTGCCGCGGCGGAGGGGACGAGGTGGCCCACTCCAGCGAACGGCCCCAGCCCCACGGGTCGTCGACCCCGACCTTCGGAGACTTCCAGGACAGGATCACGTTGAGCAGGAACGGCAACGTGGACATACCGAGGAGGAATGCGCCGATGGTGGAGACGGTGTTCAGGGTCGCGAAGCCGTCCTCGACCGGGTAGTCGGCGTACCGGCGGGGCATGCCCTCCACACCCAGCCAGTGCTGCACCAGGAAGGTCAGGTGGAAGCCGAAGAACAGCGTCCAGAAGTGGATCTTCCCGAGGGTTTCGTTCAGCATCCGGCCGGTCATCTTCGGCCACCAGAAGTAGAAGCCCGCGAACATCGCGAACACCACGGTGCCGAAGACGACGTAGTGGAAGTGGGCGACCACGAAGTAGGTGTCGCTGACGTGGAAGTCCAGCGGCGGCGCGGCGAGGATCACGCCGGTGAGCCCGCCGAACAGGAACGTCACCAGGAACCCGATCGACCACAGCATGGGCGTCTCGAAACTCACCGAGCCGCGCCACATCGAGCCGATCCAGTTGAAGAACTTCATCCCGGTCGGTACCGCGATGAGGAACGTCATGAAGGAGAAGAACGGCAGGTCGACCATGCCCGTCACGAACATGTGGTGCGCCCACACCGCGACCGACAGGGCGGCGATCCCCATCGTGGCCAGCACCATGCCGACGTAGCCGAACAGCGGCTTGCGGCTGAACACCGGGATGATCTCGGTGATGATCCCGAAGAACGGCAGCGCGATGATGTAGACCTCGGGGTGGCCGAAGAACCAGAACAGGTGCTGCCACAACAGCGGACCGGCGCCGCCGTTGGCCGGGTCGAACACGTGCGCACCGAACTGCCGGTCGGCCTCCAGCATCAGCAGGGCGCCGGCCAGGATCGGGAACGCGATCAGCGCGAGCACGCTGGTGACCAGGACGTTCCAGGTGAAGATCGGCATCCGGAACATCGTCATGCCCGGCGCCCGCATGCAGAAGATCGTGGTGACGAAGTTGACCGAGCCGAGGATCGTTCCCAGACCGGCGATGTAGAGGCCCATCACCCACAGGTCACCGCCGACGCCCGGGGTCCGCACCGCGTCGGAGAGCGGGGTGTACGCCGTCCAGCCGAAGTCCGGCGCTCCGGAGGGGGTCAGGAACGAGCCCAGCACGATCAGCCCACCGAAGAGGAACATCCAGTAGCTCAGCATGTTCATCCGCGGGAACGCGACGTCGGGCGAACCGATCTGCAGCGGCATGATCACGTTGGCGAACCCGACGAACAGCGGCGTCGCGAACAGCAACAGCATGATCGTGCCGTGCATCGTGAACAGCTGGTTGTAGAGGAGCTCGCCGTTGGTCTTGCTCAGGACCTGCATGCCCGGGCGGGCCAGCTCGGACCGCATGATCAGCGCCATCAGGCCGCCGACCAGGAAGAACGCGAACGACGTGACGAGGTAGAGGTGGCCGATCACCTTGTGGTCGGTTGTCGTCATCCACGACACGATCTTCGCGCCCGTGCTGCGGCGACGTACCGGCTCGGTCGGGAAGTCTGACGCCTGCCGGCGCTCACTGAGAATCGTCACTTGGTTCCCTCCACCTGCGTGCCCTGCTGGGTGTGCGCGGCCGCACCACCGGTGTTCAGGCCCGTCTGGCCCTTCGCCTTGAGCTGACGCAGATGCGCGTCGTACTCCTCCTGGCTCACCACGTGCACGGTGAACAGCATCCGGGAGTGGTAGACACCGCAGAGCTCGGCACACTTGCCGGCGAACTCACCCTCCTTGGTGGGGGTCAGCTCGAAGTAGTTGGTCTTGCCCGGGAAGACGTCCATCTTGAACAGGAACGCCGGGATGAAGAAGGAGTGGACCACATCGGGCGAGTTGAGCTTGAAACCGACCTTCTTGCCCACGGGCAGGTAGAGCGTCGGAAGGTGCTCGGGGGTCCCGCTCTCCCACACCGTGCCGGTGCCGGGCGCGTCGACGTAGTTGAAGGTCCAGCTCCACTGCTGGCCGACGACGTTGACGACGGTGGCGGGCGGGTCGTTCTTGTCGACCTTGAGGATGGCGTTCTGGTCGCGCACGGTGAAGAAGAACAACACCGCGATGATGACGAACGGGACCGCGGAGTAGAGGATCTCGATCGGCAGGTGGTAACGGACCTGTGGCGGAACGGAGTCGTCACGCCGGCGGTAGGCGATCACCGCCCAGATGATCAGTCCCCACACGAGTACGCCGACCGCGAGCGCGGCGATCCAGGCGCCCTGCCACAGGCTCAGGGTGTGGGTGGCTCGGTCACTCGCCGGCGGGGGCATGCCGCCCCGCTTCCAGGTGTCGAGCTGCTCGGTGGAGCATCCGCTCACCACCAGCAGGGCGATGCCTACGAGCGCCACGGACGCCCTGCGCAGAATCGGGCGCGGAGCGCGTTCGCCAGCGTTCGACCTCACGGGATGCCTTTCTCCCTCAGACCCTCCGCACCGGCGACTACACAGACCCACCGGGTGCACAGCGGCGCAACCTCGTATCAGCGACAGAACCCTACTCGCAGCACTTGGACTCGCAGACCCGCACCCTCCCGGCGGGCAGGCGGTCTGCTCAGGGCTGGGTGATCTTCTGCTGGACCCGGGTCAGCATGGGCTCCACGTCGGCCGCGGCGTCGTCGCCGTACGCCTCGGCGAGCCGGCCGAGGAAGGTCTCCCGGGTGAGGTGGTACTCCTGCGGGCCGAGGGTCTCGATCACGTGCGCGGCGAGCAGGCAGCCGACCTGGGCGGCCCGCTCGAGGTCGAGCCCCCAGCCGACCGAGGCCAGGAAACCGGCGCGGAAGCCGTCGCCGACGCCGGTCGGGTCGACCAGGCCCTGCACAGGTGCGACGCCCACGTGGATCGGCGCCTCGCCCTTGCGCTGGACGCGGACGCCTTCCGAGCCGAGCGTGGTGACGACCGTGCCGACCCGGGTCAGGATCTCCTCGGTGTTCCAGCCCGTCTTCTGCTCGGTCAGCGCGGATTCGTACTCGTTGGAGAGGAAGTAGGTGGCGCCGTCGATCAGCTCACGGATCAGCTCGCCGTCGGACCAGGCGAGCTGCTGGGAGGGGTCGGCGGCGAACGCGAAGCCGCGGTCGCGGCACTCGTCGGTGTGCCGGCGCATCGCCTCGGGGTCGTTGGCGCCGACCACCACGAGGTCGAGCCCGCCGACGCGTTCGGCCACCGGGGCGAGCTCGATCTTGCGGGCCTCGCTCATCGCGCCGGGGTAGAAGGTGGCGATCTGGGCGTGCGCGGAGTCGGTCGTGCACACGAACCTTGCCGTGTGGTGTCCGTCACTGGTGCGCACCGAGCCGCAGTCGACGCCGTGGCGCTCCAGCCACGAACGGTAGTCGGCGAAGTCGTGGCCGACCGCGCCGACGAGGACCGGGTCCAGGCCGAGGCAGGCCATGCCGAACGCGATGTTGGCGGCGACGCCGCCCCTGCGCACCTCGAGGTCGTCGGCGAGAAAGGACACCGAGATCTTGTCCAGCTGGTCGACCACGAGCGAGTCGCGGAACTTGCCGCCGAACGTCATGAGGTGGTCGGTGGCGATCGACCCGGTAACCGCGATTGGCACGAAGAGTTCCCCTCAGGAATGGTCGGACGGCGAACCGGCAGCTCACCATACCCAGGCCGGGCCGGTCGGCGTCGCGCTCGGCCCGGCGAGTCCGGTCGGGCCGCCCGTCTCCCCGCACGCCTCCCCTCGTACTCCGGGAGTGCGCCGCGTCCGGAACCGGCGGCGGCGGGAGCGCGTCCATGTGGCGGGCAGGTGTTCGCCCCGGTCGCGGGTCCGCCGTGGTCGTCCGGCACCACCGGTCCTCGCCGGTACGCCGGCGAAGCCAGGCACCTCGACGTCCCCGGGGGAACAGATGAGGTCACCGTCCGCGGTTCCCTTCGGCACCGCCGGCAGAGCCGGAACAGCCGACGGAGCAGGCAGAGCCCACAGAGCCCGCACCTCGGCCCCACCGGCCGTGCTGATCGCACTGGCCGCGCTGGCAGTCCTCACCGCGCTCGTCCTCACCTCGTGCGGGGCGGGTACGACCGCCGAGTCCGGCGACCAGCAGGCCTCACCCACGCCGTCGCCCACCGCCTCGGTCACGAAGTCGGCCGGGCCGACGCCGACCCCGTCCTCCCCCAGCCCGACCCGGACACGGGGCGGCAAGGGCCCGGGCAACCCCGGCATGCCGCCGGCGAAGCCGCCCGGTGACAACTGGCAGCCACTGATCCGGGTCGACGCAGCCGACGGCACGCCCGCCGCGCGAACGCTCAAGGTGCACTACACCCTTCCGACGCCGTGCGCGCCGGGTCTGAGGCGCGCCGAGGTCACCGAACGCGCCGACGCGGTGGTGGTCAGGCTGCACCGTGAACCGCCGGGCAAGAGCGACGTGATCTGCGCCCAGGTGATCAAGGAGCATGCCGTCGACATCCACCTGGACGCGCCGGTCGGTGACCGGCCGCTCGTCGACGGGTCCTCCGGCCGGGTGGTCAAGCTGCGCGGCTGAGGCCCGCGGTTCGGAAGAGCCCGCGGCGGCCCTCGACGGCCGTTCCGCGTCCGGCCGCTCAGCCGCCGACCGCGACGCCGGACGGCCAGGACCCGCTGCCGCCCTCGTCCCCTACGACTCCCCCGGTACCCGCAGGCGCCGGCGAGCCCGCCCACACCGGGCCGTCCGGGTAGCGGTAGTCGGCGAGCGTCTCCGGGAGCAGCTCCGCCGACATCCCGGGCGCGGTCGGCGCGGCGTAGGCGCCCGCCACGATCCGCACCGGGTCGACGAAGTGCTCGTGCAGGTGGTCGACGTACTCCACCACCCGGTCCGGCCGGTGCCCCGCGACGGCCACCTCGTCGAACATCGCCAGGTGCTGCACGAGCTCGCACAGGCCGACGCCCCCGGCGTGCGGGCACACGGGTACGCCGAACTTCGCGGCCAGCAGCAGGATCGCGACGTTCTCGTTCACCCCGCCGACCCGGGCCGCGTCCGGCTGCAGGACGTCGATCGCGCCCGCCTGCAACAGCTGCTTGACGATGACGCGGTTCTGGGCGTGCTCACCGGTCGCCACCCGGATCGGCGCTATCCCGCGCCGGATGGCGGCGTGGCCGAGCACGTCGTCGGGTGAGGTCGGCTCCTCCACCCACCACAGGTCGAAATCGCGCAACCGGTCGACCCAGCGCACGGACTCCGCGACGTCCCAGCACTGGTTGGCGTCCACGGCGATCCGTACGTCCGGACCGACCGCCCGGCGGGCCACGCCGAGCCGGCGCCGGTCGTCCTCGACGTCGCGCCCCACCTTCAGCTTGATCTGCCCGAACCCGTCCGCGACGGCCTGCCGGGACAGCCGGTCGACGGTCTCGTCGTCGTAGCCGAGCCACCCCGGCGTGGTGGTGTACGCCGCGAGTCCGTGCGTACGCAGGCGTTCCTCGCGGGCGGCACGGCCGGGTTCGGCCTCCTTGAGCAGGTCGAGCGCCTCCTCCGGGGTGAGCGCGTCGCGAAGGTAGCGCCAGTCGACCAGGCCGACGATCTGCTCCGGCGTCAGGTCCGCCAGCAGCTTCCACACCGGCAGCCCCGCCCGGCGGCCGGCGAGGTCCCAGACGGCGTTGACGACCGCACCGATCGCCATGTGCATCAGGCCCTTCTCGGGGCCGAGCCAGCGAAACTGCGAGTCGTCCACGAGGTCGAAGTAGACCCGGCCGAGGTCGGCGCAGATCTCCTCCACGTCCCTCCCGACCAGGGCGGGGGCGAGCGCCCGGATCGCCGCGCACTGCACCTCGTTGCCCCGGCCGATGGTGAACGCGAAGCCGTGGCCGTCGGGCCCGTCGCTGGTGCGCAGCACGACGTACGCCGCGGAGTAGTCGGGGTCGGGGTTCATGGCGTCGGAGCCGTGCAGCTCACGGGACGTCGGGAACCGCACGTCGTGTACGTCGACCGCGACCAGTTTCGCCACCGGGTCTCCTCGTTCGAAGGGGCTTGGTGATCCGCGGAGCCGGGTTCGCGGCTACCGGAGACGGCCGTCCGCGTGACCACCCAATACGTCAGACGACCACTAGGATCCGGAATCAGCTTGCCACGTGGCCGGGCGGGGCCGGTCGACCGATCGCGGCGAGCGGCCGTCGGACCGTACGCCACGCCCCTGCCGTGTGCGAAGCAACGCGAAACGAGGCAAGCATGGGCAAGCGGGCCACGCAGCGGCACCGGCTCGGCACGAGCGACGTCGAGGTCACCACGCTGGGGCTGGGAACCGCCCCGCTGGGCGGGCTGTTCACCTCCGTCGCGGACGAAACCGCGGCCGCGGTGGTGAAGGCCGCGCTGGACGCCGGCCTCAACTACCTCGACACCGCTCCGCTGTACGGCCACGGGACCGCCGAGCGCCGGGTGGGCGCCGCGCTGTCCGGGATCGGCCGTTCCGAGTACGTCCTGTCCACGAAGGTCGGCCGCCTGATCGTGCCTGTCGAGGGCGCGGACGGCGCCGGGGGGCCGAACGCGAACGGGTACGCCGACGCTCCGCCGTCGGAGGCGACGTTCGACTACACCCGGGACGGCATCCAGCGCTCGGTGACCGAGAGCCTGGAGCGCCTCGGCCTGGACCGGGTGGACATCCTCTACATCCACGACCCGGACGACCACGAGGAGGAGGCCCTCACGGTCGCCTACCCCGCGGTCCGCGAGCTGCGCGACCAGGGCATCGTGCGGGCGATCGGCGTGGGCATGAACCAGTCCCGCATCCCTACCCGGTTCGTCCGCGAGACCGACGTCGACGCGGTTCTGCTGGCCGGGCGCTACACGCTGCTGGAGCAGCCCGGGGCCGAGGACCTGCTGCCGGCCTGCCTGGAGCGGGACACCTCGATCGTGATCGGCGGCGTCTACAACTCCGGTCTGCTGGCCGACCCCCGGCCGGGTGCGACGTACAACTACGCCGAGGCGCCGGAGCACCTGATCGCCCGGGCACAGGAGCTGGCCGGGATCTGCGAGCGGCACGGCGTACCCCTCAAGGCGGCGGCGATCCAGTTCCCGCTGTGGCACCCGGCGGTGGCCACCGTCCTCACCGGCGCGCGGAGCGTGGCCGAACTGGAGGAGAACCTCCAGATGATGGAGTACGACATCCCGGAGGCGTTGTGGGACGACCTCGCCGACGCGGGGGTGAAGCGGCATGGCGCCTGACGCCGGCGCCGGCCCGGGCGACGCGGCAGATCCCACTGCGGTTCCGGGCGCGGCGGCCGGCCCCGGCGGCGTGGACGCCCACCACCACGTGTGGGACCTGTCCGTACGACCGGAGCCGTGGATCGAGGGGCCGGAGATGGCCCCGATCGACAAGACGTTCCACCTGTTCGACCTCGCGCCGCACGCGAAGGCGGCCGGGGTGGCCCGGACCGTGCTGGTGCAGACGGTGCCCGACGTCGACGAGACGCGGGACTTCCTCGCCCTCGCCGACGGCAGCGACCTGGTGGGTGCGGTGACCGGTTGGGTGGACCTCACCGCGGACTCGGTGGCCGACGACCTCGCCGAGCTGGCCGCCGCGCCCGGCGGGCAGTACCTTCGCGCCATCCGGCACGGGGTGCAGGGCGAGGAGGACCCGGCCTGGCTCTGCCGGCCCGACGTGCGGCGCGGCCTGGCCGCGGTGGCCGACGCCGGGCTGCGCTACGAGCTGCTGACGATCCCGGTGCAGCTGCCGGCAGCCGTGGACACGGTGGAGGCGCTGCCGGAGGCGGCGTTCGTCCTCGACCACTGCTCGAAGCCGGAGATCGCCAAGGGCGAGACCGAGCCGTGGGCCGGGCTGGTCCGCCGGCTCGCCGCGTACCCCAACGTCACCTGCAAGCTCTCCGGGCTGGTGACCGAGGCCGACTGGGCGTCCTGGGACGTCGCCGCCCTGCGGCCCTACGTCGACGTGGTGCTGGAGGCGTTCGGCCCGGACCGGGTGATGTTCGGCTCGGACTGGCCGGTGTGCCTGCTGGCCTCGTCGTACGCCGACTGGGTGGCGGCGGCCCGGGAGCTCACCGCACACCTGGACCCGGCCGAACGCGCCGACGTGTTCGGCGGCACCGCCCGCCGGGTGTACGCGCTGGACTGACCCCGAACCGAACCCATCCCCGACCGACCGCCGTACTCCCGGGCGCGACCCGTCCCCGCCCTGGTGTAGAACCTCCGACATGACCTACCGCATCGCCATCGCCGGCATGTCCACCGAGTCGAGCACGTTCACCACCCACCGCACCGCCCTGGACGACTTCCGCGTCGGCCGGGGCACGGAGCTCGCCGACCGCTACCCGTTCCTGGTCGACTGGCGGCTGCCGGAGCAGCCCGAGGTGGAGTTCGTCCCGCTGCTGCAGGCGTCCGCGCTGCCGGGCGGTCAGGTGCTGCCGGAGGTGTACGACACCATCGAGGCGGAGATCCTGGACCGGCTGCGGGCCGCGCTGGACGAGGGCGAGCTGCACGGCTTCTACTTCGACATCCACGGCGCGATGGCAGTCGAGGGGCGCCGTGACGCGGAGGCCGCGCTGGCGCACCGGATTCGGTCGCTGGTCGGTTCGGACTGCGTGATCTCGGCGTCGATGGACCTGCACGGGCAGGTGTCGGAGGACCTCGCCGAGACCGTCGACCTGCTCACCGCCTACCGCACGGCTCCGCACCTGGACTACGTGGAGACGCGCGAGCGGGCGGTACGCAACCTCGTCCGGTGCCTGGTCGAGGGAATCCGCCCGGTGCGGGCGTGGGTGCGGGTCCCTGTGCTGCTGCCGGGAGAGAAGACCAGCACCCGGGTGGAGCCGGCGAAGTCGGTCTACGCCTCGGTGGAAGAGGCCGAACGCCTGGACGGCGTCATGGACGCCTCGTTGTGGGTGGGCTACGCCTGGGCGGACGAGCCGCGTTCGGCGGCGACGGTCGTCGTGTACGGCACCGACCACGACGTGGTGAGCACCCAGGCCGAGCGGATCGCCCGGGCCTGGTGGGACGCGCGGCACGACTTCGAGTTCTGCGCACCGGCCGGACCGGCCGAGTGGTGCGTGGCGCAGGCGTTCGAGTCCGGTCAGCGGCCCTTCTTCGTCAGCGACTCCGGCGACAACCCCACCGCGGGCGGGTCCAACGACGTCGCCTGGCTGCTCGGCCACCTGCTGGCGACCCCGGCGCTCGCCTCCGGCGAACGCACCGCGATCTGGGCGAGTTGCGTCGCCCCCGAGGCCGTTCGCGCCTGTGTGGACGCGGGCGTCGGCGGCCGGGTCGACGTCGAGGTCGGTGGGGTCTTCGGTGGCGGCGAGCCGGTGGCGATGAGCGGCGAGGTCACCCACGTCACTCGCGAGGACCAGGTGGGTGGCGACATCGCGGTGGTGCGTTCCGGCGGGGTGTCCGCGGTGCTCACCAGCAGGCGCAAGCCGTTCCACTACGTCGCCCACCTGCAGGCGCTCGGACTGGAGCCGGCCGACCACGACCTGACCGCGGTGAAGATCGGTTACCTCCAGCCCGACCTGTACCAGGCCGCCAAGGGCTGGGTGCTGGCGCTGACCCCCGGCGGCGTCGACCAGGACCTGCTCCGGCTGGACCACCAGCACGTCGTACGTCCGATCCACCCGCTGGACGCCGACTTCGACGACCCCGACCTGACTCCGGTGATCTTCGGGTAGAGGCCTGAGCGTGATCACCTAAGGTGGTCTACCTGTCTGTCGGGTGGGCTACCTGTCGGGGCGTCGGTACGGGGAGCGGCATGGCCGGATTGCGACTGGACGACCTCAGCGTCGAGGACGTGTGCACGTCCTGGTCGCTGAACGTGCCCGTCGGCACCGTCCGCGCCGCCGTCGTACGCGACCAGGAGTCGGTGCGCGACCTGCTCGAGGTGGTCCTCGGGCTGGTCGCGCCGGACGACGGCCGGGTGCTCGTCGACGACGTGAACGTCCTCGAGCAACCCGACGACCACCACCGGCGCCGCCGGCACCGGGCCGGCAACGGCGACCAGTGCCGGGTGCGGTACGTCCCGCCCTCGGGCGGACTCGAACCCGGCCTGACCCTCCAGCAGAACCTCACCCGCGCGAGCTGTCCCACCGTGCGGGTGTCCCGGCGAAGGGCGGCGGCGCAGGCCCGGGAGACCGCGAGCCGGCTCGGGCTGCGCCGCCTGCTGGGCCGCTACCCCGAGCAGCTCACCGTGGGCCAGCGCCAGCTCGGCGGGTTCGCGATGGCGTTGTGCTGGCGGCCGTGCGCGTTGGTGGTGGAGGACTCCCCCGACCTCCCCACGTGGGACGCCGCACTGGAGTTCGAACGCCTGCGGCTGGACCCGGCGGGTGTGCCGGGGCCGAGGGGGCTGTTCGGCGAGGTGGCCGGGCTGGTGCTCACCACCGACCCGGCCCGCACCAGACTGCTCGACCCCGACCCGGTCGACGTACACCCCGCGAGTGCTCCGGCAGGCGACTCGCCGGCACGGTCGGCGGAACGTCGACCGACCGAGACAGCCGAGCCGGCCGAGCCGGACGAGACGGACGAGACGGACGAGCCGGACGAGCCGGCCGAGCGGGTCGGTGGCGGCGCGTCCCGGGACCCCGACCGCGGCAGCCGCCATGCCTGAGCCGCCCGCGCCGACGCGGCGAGCCCTGCTGCGCGCGGCCGCCCTGACCCCGCTGGCCGGTGCCGCGACCGGCTGCGGCGCGTCCACCGTCCTCGGCGAGCGTCCCACCGTGCGGGTCGCGGTGAGCTGGAGCGCGGGTGAGCTGGCGGCGTTCCGCAGCGTGCTCGCCGGGCTGGACCACCTGCCCGGCTTCGGGCCGATGACCTACGACGTGACGCCGGTGCCGTTCGGGGACGACATCGGGACCGCGCCGGCGGCGCGCGGCGCGGGGCGGCTGGACCTCGTGATGCTGCCGCTGCCGGGTGAGCTGCGCCGCCACCTCGACACGCTGGCACCGATCCCCACCGACCTGTGGCCGGACGCCTCCGCCGGGACGTCCGGGGCTGCCGACTCCTCCCGGTCCGCCGGGCGGGCCGCTCGCTACGCGCCGGTGTGGCGTTCGCTGCTGTTCGCCGCCGACCACGCCGGCACGCTCCGGCCGTACGGCCTGCCGTTCAAGATGTCGAACAAGTCGGCGGTCTGGTACGACCGCGACCTGTTCCGCCGCCTCCGCCTGCGACCGCCGGGCACCTGGGCCCAGTGGCTGCGGCTCAACCGGACGCTGCGGTCCGCCGGCGTGCACCCCCTGGCCCTGGGCGTGGCCGACGGGTGGTCGCTCACCGACTTCTTCGAGAACGTCCTGGTGGGCACCTCGCCGGCGACGTACGAACGCCTGGCCGGCGATCCCGCGCTCCGGCCCGCCCTGTGGGGCAGCGCCCCCGTGCGCGCGTGCCTGCGCCGGCTGGCCGAGCTGTGGGGTCCGGCCGGGACGCTGACAGGCGGGGTGACCGGGTCGCTGGTCCGGCAGTTCCCCGAGTCGGTGCTGGAGGTGTTCGCCTACCGCCGGGCGGCGATGGTGGTCGTGGCCGACTACGCCGAGCCGTACGTACGCCGGTTCACCGCCGGTGACCGGGCGAGCGTCGGGGTGTTCCGCTTCCCGCACATGTCGCCCGACCTGCCCGCTCCGCTGGTCGCCGGTGGCGACGTGATGGTGCTCACCCGGCCGGCCGCCCCGGAGGCGGTGGACCTGCTCCGCCGGCTCGCGAACCCGCTCGCCCCGCGTCCGTGGATCGCGCGGACGGGCGGCTTCATCGCCGCCGACCACGACACGCCCGCCACGTCCTACTCCCCGCAGGCCGCCGCGCTCGCGAAGGAGCTGCGCACCGGCAGGTTTCACTTCGATCTGTCCGACCAGCTCGGCGCGGTGGGGTCCCGGGAAGGCATGTGGCGGGCACTGAAGGACTTCCTCGCCGACGTGGCACCCAGGAAGGACGGTGGCGCGGGCCGGACCGTGGACGAGGCGATCGCGCGGTTCGTCGCCCGGATGCGGCTGGCCGAGGAGCGGGAACGAGCGGCCGGCGCGGGCGGCACCAACGCCTCCGAGGGCGCCGAGGGCACCTCCCGCGACATCGGCGTCGGAACCGGCGGCGGCTGATGGTGATCCGAAGCCACCGCGGCCTGCGACTGGAGGTCACCAGCCGCCCGATGTCCGGCCCGCTCGTTCCGGGCGGCCGCGGGTTCGCCGGGTTGTACGCGGCCCTGCTCGTGGCCGCCGGCGCCCTCCTGGTCGCGCTGCTGGTGGTCCCGACGGTCCTCACCGCCGGCTCCGCGCTCGGGTCGCCGCGCTGGCTGCACCTCGGGCACCTCGCCCGGGTGTTCACCGACCAGGACTCCCGGCGGGCGTTCCTCAACACCATCGGCTGGCTGGTGGTGGCGCTGGTCCTGGTGCTGGTCGGCTTCTGGATCGCGCTGCTCAGCCGGCGGCTGGGCCGCTGGTCGGTGGTCTTCGTCAACGTGCTGATGTTGCCGTTCGGCCTGTCCGCGCTGGCCTCGGGTGCGGCGTTCCGGATCATCTTCGACCCCGCACCCGAACGCGGCACCGCCACCGCCCTGCTGACGTACCTCTTCGGCGGCAGTCCGGTCTGGCTCGGCCCGTGGTGGGTCTGGTGGGTGCTGGTGTCGGCGTTCGCCTGGACCTGGCTCGGCTTCGTGGTCTCGTTGTTCCGGGCCGGGCTGGAGGCGATCCCTCCCGAGCTCATCCGCCGGGCCCGGCTGCAGGGACCGACCGGCTGGCTGGACGGCGTGTGGCGGCTGCAGTGGCGGATGCTCCGCCCGGTCACCGCGGTGGTCGTCCTCACCCTCCTCGTCGCCGCCGCCCGGATCTTCGACCTGGTGCTGATCGTGGTGCCGGTGCCGATGCAGGACGAGGTGGACGTGGTGTCGGTGCGCTGGTGGCGGCTCACCACGTCGGCCACCGAGCAGGGCGAACCCGCCGCGATCGCGCTGGTCCTGCTCGCGGTGGTGGCCGCTGCCGCGCTGGCCGCCCGCAAGGGGATGCGCATCCCGCACGGCGTGCCGCAGCCACCTCCGCCGTGGTGGCGGCGCCAGTTGCTGGCCGGCTGGCGACGCCGCGTTCCGTGGCTGAGCGGCACGGTCGGAATCGCGGTCGGCCTGCTGTGGGCGTTCCCGTTGTTCGTGCTCGTCGCGACTGCGGTTCGCGAACCGGGCGACGCCGGCCTGCTCGGCTGGTGGCAGCCGGCGAGCCACCTGCTCAGCCTCGCCTCGCTGGCCGAGGTGTGGAACGCCGGACTGCCCGGCGCGCTGCTCGGCACGCTCGGCGTGGCCACCGGCTCCGCGCTGCTCGTGGTCAGCATCGCGGTGGTGCCCGCGCACGCGCTGGCCGCCGGTGTCGTCCGCGGCCGAGCGCTCACCGTCGTCCTGGCCGTCCTCAGCGTCCTCGCGGTGCTGCCGGTGCAGATGTACGTCGGACCGCTGCGCCAGGCGTTCACCGCGGTCGGCCTGAGCGGGTCCCGGCTGCCGCTGGTCATGATGCACGCCGCGGCCGGACTGCCGTTCGCGATCCTGCTGCTGCGGGCGGCGCTGTCGGCGGGCAACGAGGGCCGCTACGCCGACGCGCTCGGCGGGCTGACCGGCTACCGCACCGGTGCGACCCGCGTCTGGCGTACCACCGGACCGGCGCTGGTGGCGGTGGCGGTGGTGGAGTTCGTGCTGGTGTGGGACGACTTCATCGTGAGCTTCCTGGTCAGCGGCCCGGGCGCCAGCCCGCTCACCCTGGTGCTGTGGGGCGAGGCTCGGCAGTTCGCCACCTCGACCGGTCCGGTCGCCGCGGCGGCGGTCGTCTCCGCCGCCGTGCCGTCGATCCTGCTGCTGCTGACCTGGCGGCGCTGGGTGGTGCCCGGCCTCACCGGCGGGGTGTTGCGATGAGTACGCCACCGGTGGACGACAGCCGGCCTCCGAGCGCTTCTCCGGCGGTCGTCCCCGGCAACGTCCCCGGTTCCGGCGCCGGGGACGGCGGGCCGGGCCAGCGCCCGGGCAGTGCACCGTCGGGTCCCGGCTACCGACCGGGCCCGGCGCGCCAGCCCGAGCGCGTCTCCCCCGCCGACGTCACCGACCTCGGCGGCCCGGAGCCGTGGGTACTGCGCCGACCGCGCTCGGGTCCGCTCCACCTCCTCCTGCGCAGCACCAGCGCGATCGCCCTGGCACTGCTCAGCGGCGTGGCGGTCAACGTCCTCACCGACGTGTGGAACACCAGCCCACTCGGCGCCGACCTCAACGGCGCGGTGCGGGTGGGGCTGGTGGTCGTGCTCGTCGGCGTGGTGCTGGGCACCGTGGTCCTGCGGGTGCTGGAGCGGCGGCGCGTCCAGGCCGCCGGCCGGGGAAGGGAACTGGCGCTGGTCGCCCCGGGTACGCCGATCCGGCCGGTCTGGCACCGGCCCAGGCCGGTGCTGGACGACCGGGACGCCGCCGTCGCGCGCGGTGCCCACCTGCTGCGTGAACACGGGGTCGCCGCCATCCTCGGCGAACCCGGAACCGGCACCTCGGCGGTGGCCGCCGGCGTCGTCCACACGCTCCTCGAGCTGGGCACGATCCGGGCCGGCCAGGTCGCACCGTTCGACCTGCGGGGATGGGCGTGGGAGCCGGACAGTCCGCTGACCCTGGCGAGCCACCTGCTGCCGGCGTTCGGGCTGACCGCGCCGACGTCGGACGCCGACCTGCCCGAGGCCGCCCGCCGGCTGCACGGCGTACTCGCCGACCGCCGGGTGCTGCTGGTGCTGGACAACCTCACCGCGACCGGCCAGCTGGAGTGGCTGGCGCCGGTACTGTCCGCCCGGCCGGGCGAACCCCGGCTGCTCGTGGTCGGGCGGCCTGGTCTGGCCGGGCTGTTCGAGCCGATCGAGCCCGGTCGGCCGGACCAACCCGACGACCAACCCGGCGAGCTCGGCCAGCCCGACCAGCTCGCCGAGCGCACCGACCCCGACCGCGACGGTTCGGTCGGGCGGCCGTACGAGGTGGTGACGCTGCCGCCGGTCGGAACCGAGACCCTCCGCGCGGTCTGGGTGAACGCGGGCGGCCCGAGCGATCCGCCCGGGGACTGGCTGGACGGCGTACTCCCCCACTGCGGCGGCCTGCCCAAGGCGGCGCACGACCTCGCCCGCGAATACGTCCGCCCGGGCGGGCCGTGGACGCCGGACGAACTGCTCCGTGCGTTCGACGGCACGGTGGGCCGGCCCGGGATGGAGCTCGTCTGGACCGTGATCCTCAAACGCACCGGGGGCAGCCTGTCCCGGCGGGCCAGGCTGCTGCTGGGCGCGCTGGCCGAGCTCTCGGTCACCGAGCTCACCGTGGAGGCCATCGAGGCGGTACGCGGCAGCCTGGACGACCTGATCGAGATCCTCGAACGCGGCGAGGACCCGCTGCCCGGCGGGCAGGTCGAGCCGAGCCCCGATCCGGTCGCCGAGCTGCGGGACCGCCGGCTCGTCCGGGAGACCGAGGCTGGGAGGTACCGCCTGCCGGACGAGATCCGGGCGGTGATCCGCGCGCCGGGGAGTACGCCCGAGGGCGCGGCGGGTGCGGCGGTGGCCCGGCAGGCACTCGTACGCCACTACGCCACCCTGGCCCGCACCTGGATGCGGGCACTCGACTCCACCGCCGGCGCCGCGGCGGCGGCGCGCTGGTTCCAGACGACCGAGCCGCTGCTGAACGCCCTGCTGGCCGGCGGCCCCCACGACGAGGGTGCCGAGCCCGTCGCGGGCCCCTCGTCGGGATCCGGCCCGGCATTTGGGCGTGGGCTCGGTGCCGGGTTGGGTGCCGGGTTGGGTGCCGGGCTGGTCGACGACCTGTGCACCCTCGCCGACGCGCTGGACCGCTGGCGCGCCCGGACCGGACGGCCCGGCGACCCGGCTGGACAGCCACCCGAGTTCGTCCGCGTACTGCGACAGGCCCGCCGGCCCGACCTCGCCCAGCTCGCGCGGATCCGGCACGCCGCCACCGTCCGCCAGGCGGGACGGCTGGCCGAGGCCGAGGCGGAGCTCGCGCGGGCCGCGGACACCCGGCTGCCGGTCCGCCACCGCAGGTACGCCTCCGCTCTGCAGGCCCGCCGCCACCACGAGGCCGCCCTGCACCAGCTGGCCCTGGCTGCCGCTGCGGAGGATCCGACTGCCGCGGGCGTACGCCTGCGCGACGCGGAACAGGAGCTCTACCTGTGCTGGGCCGCCCTGCCGGTCCGCGACGTGTCCGGCGAGGTGACGACGCTGCTGACGATGGCGGAGGTGCATCTGCGACAGGGGCTGCCCGGCCGCGCGCTGGACCGGCTGGACCTGGCCGAGGCCCGGGCGGCCGACAGCGCCGACCCGAGCGGCCTGGCGTACACGCACGAACTCCGCGGTGTCGCCGCCTGGATGCAGGGCCGCTCACCGGCGGCGGTCGTGCGCTGGCAGCGTGCGCTCACCGGGTTCCGTCAGATCGCCGACACCGCCGGCCAGGCCAGGTGTCTGCAGCATCTGGGCTCGGCGGTGCTCGTGGCCCCCGAGCTGACCGGGCTGTTGCTGGAGGAACGCCGCCGTCCGCACGACGAGGTGGCCGCGGCCCGGCAGGCGCAGGCCTGGCTGGAACGCAGCCGGCGCCTGCGCAGCGGGCCGCCGACCGCGGTGGCCGAGCAGTACCTCACGCTGGCCCGCCGGCACGCCCGCCGGGCCGGCGCCGCACCGCCGACCGGGCCGGAGGAACTCCCCGCCGACGCGCAGCCGGCCCGGCCGGACTCCGGGCCGGCCACCCGGATCGGCCGGTTCCTCGCCGGCTTCGGCCGCCGTCCCACGTCCTCGGCCTGAACGTCGGCCTGAACGTCGGCTGAACGTCGGACTGAACGCCGGCCCGCGGCCGGTCCCGGCACCGCCTCCGCGACCGCGGCTGCCCGGCCATACTCGGTGCCGTGACGCTCTCCCCGGAAACCCCGGACACCCCGCCCGCCGTGCCCGACCCCGCGAACACCCGGCGGGACGACTTCCTCACCCAGGTCCTCTCGGGCCGGCTGGAGCCCGGTACGCCGGACTGGGTCTACCTGCCCGTCGACGTACCGCCCGGCGTGACCGAGCTCGCCGTCCGCTACGACTACGACCGTCCCGCCGCACCGCCCGGGGTGCCCGGCAACGCACTCGACATCGGCATCTTCGACCCGCGCGGGCACCGCGTCGAGGACCGGGCCGGGTTCCGCGGCTGGTCCGGCGGCGCGCGCGACGAGTTCGTCCTCTCCGCCTCCGGCGCGACCCCGGGCTACCTGCCCGGACCGATCCAGCCCGGCACGTGGCACATCGCGCTCGGCCCTTACACCGTCGCGCCGCAGGGTCTCGCCTACCGGGTCGAGGTCACCGCTCGTACCGGCGACCCCGGGCCGCCGTTCGTCCCGAGCCCCGCCCCGCTCCGGGCCGCGGGCCGCGGGCCGGCGTGGTACCGCGGCGACCTGCACACGCACACCGTCCACTCCGACGGCGTACGCGAACCGGCCGAACTCCTCGCCTCCGCGCGGGCCGCCGGGCTGGACTTCGTCGTCTCCACCGAGCACAACACGACCTCCGCCCACGGCATCTGGGGCCACCACGTGCCGGACGACCTGCTGGTGGTGAACGGCGAGGAGGTCACCACCCGCAACGGTCACCTGGTGGTGGCCGGCCTGCCCGCGGGCACCTGGGTCGACTGGCGGTTCCGGGCCGTGGACGGCGTGCTCCCCCGCGTGGTCGAGATGCTGCACGGGTTCGGCGGGCTGGCGATCGCGGCCCATCCCTTCTGCCCGTACGTCGGCTGTGCCTGGAAGTTCGGCTTCGCCGAGGTGGACGTGGTGGAGGTGTGGAACGGCCCGTGGACCCCCGACGACGAGGTGTCGCTGCGGCAGTGGGACGCGGCGCTGGTCGCGGACGCCGAAGGCCGCTGGCTGCCGGCCGTCGGCAGCAGCGACACCCACGCCCACGACGACGCGGTCGGGCTGGGCCAGACGGTGGTGTGGGCCGAGGACCTGACGCGGGACGCGATCCTCGCCGGCGTGCGCGCGGGCCGCAGTTACGTCGCGGAGTCGGCCGCGGTGGAGGTGACGTTCGGCGCCAGTGCCGACGGGCGGGCCGTCGGCATCGGTGAGCGGCTGCCAGTGGCGTCCGACACTCCGGTCGAGCTCGCGGTGACGGTCCGAGGTGTCCGGAACGGGTTCGTCCGGTTCGTCTCCGACGAGGGGATTCTTGCCCAACTGCCGCTGCCGGCGCTCGCCCCGCCGGAATCGGGCGCGGGATCGGACCCGGCCGACGACCCTCGATCCGGGGTCGAGGCTCAAGCTGAGGTCGACGTGGAGCCTTGGCGGGTCACCTGGACCACCACTGCCGCGGTCTCGAAGTACGTCCGGGTGGAGGTACGCCACACCTCCCCCCAGCCGGCCGTGTTCGAGGGCATGGCGGCGTTCACCAACCCGATCTTCCTGGACGCCGACGACCCGGCAGGGCAAAGCTGAGCCCCCCGAGAACCCGCCCCCGGACATACGAGACGGCCCCTTCGGCGCGGACACAGAGTCCGCGCCGAAGGGGCCGTCCGATGCTCCGACAGCCGTCAGCTACGCCCCACCCACCCGGCTCAGGTGTCCGGGCAGGGCGTGGCGGGTCGACTCAGTGGAACGAGTCGCCGCAGGCGCAGGAGCTGGTGGCGCTGGGGTTGTCGATGGTGAAGCCCTGCTTCTCGATGGTGTCGACGAAATCGATCACCGCACCCTGCAGGTAGGGAACGCTCATCCGGTCGACGACCACACCGACGCCCCCGAACTCACGAACCGTGTCGCCGTCCAGGTCGCGCTCGTCGAAGAAGAGCTGGTAGCGCAGGCCCGAACAGCCACCGGGCTGCACGGCGAGTCGCAGTCGAAGATCGTCCCGACCCTCCTGCTCGAGGAGGCTCTTGACCTTGGACGCGGCCGCGTCGGTGAGCACCACGCCGTCGGCCTGCTGGTCCTGCTGGGTCACGTCGCCCTGAATGGTCATCCTTCGGACTCCCGTGGTTGTCCCGGAGATAGATGTCGTGAGGCTCAACGCCTGCGGGTGCACCGTACATTCCGATGCACCCGACCATGGTCGCATAGTTCGAAGCGGACGACGCTCTTCGGGACCTCGTCCGGCCTCAGCGGGACCAGGTTCGAGCCACCCGCCGGGCCAGCTCGACCAGGCTGTCGCGCGGCGCGCCGAGCGCCCGCTCCCGGCCAACCAGGTCGACCAGGGAGTATCCGGACTCGACACCCATCGTCCGCATTTCCCGGACTCCGACCAGCACCTGACCGGCCAGTACGACACACGGCCGGATCGCCTCACCGGCCACCGCCGCCACGCCGGAGACCACCTTGCCGCTGGCGGACTGGAAGTCGAACGACCCCTCCCCGGTGAGCACGAGGTCGGCCGCCCGCGCCCGGTCCGGCAGCCCCACCGCGGCCGAGATCGTCTCGATGCCGGGCACCCGGGTGCCACCGAGCAGCAACAGTGCGTAGCCGAGCCCGCCGGCCGCGCCCGCGCCCTTGGCATCGGCCAGCGACCGGTCGGCCAGGTCGGCGAAGTGCTCCAGGGCCGCGTCCAGCGGGATCCGGCGTTCCTCCGTGACACCCTTCTGCGGGCCGAACACGTTGGTCGCGCCCCGCAGCCCCAGCAGGGGGTTGTCGACGTCACTGGCGGCGAGGACCTCGACGCCGGCGAGCCGCGCCCGGGCGGGCGCCAGGTCGAGCGCCGTCACCTGAGCCAGGGCCGCTCCGCCGGAGGTCAGGGCACCGGCCGGCTCCGAGGTCGCGCCGAGGGCGGCGAGCAGGCCCGCACCCGCGTCGTTGGTACCGCTCCCGCCGAGGCCGAGCACCAGCCGGCGAGCACCCGCCTCCAGCGCGGCCGCGACCAGCTCGCCCACGCCGTAGGTCGTGGCGCGCTCGGGGTCCCGGAGCGCCGGCGGCACCAGGTCCAGTCCGCACGCCTGCGACGTCTCGATGTAGGCGGTGCCCTCGTCCAGCAGGACGGTCGCCGGGGTCGGCTCACCGAGTGGGCCGGTGACCGTCTCCGCGAGCAGCTCACCGCCCAGTGCGGCGGACAGGACGTCCACGAAGCCCGGGCCGCCGTCCGACATCGGTACGGTCATCACCTCGTCGTCCGGCGCCTGGTCGAGCCAACCGGCGGCCATCGCCTGCGCGGCCTCGACGGCAGTGAGAGTTCCGGCGAACTTGTCGGGAGCGATCAACACGCGCACGGGCGCCATCCTTGCGGGTCGGCGCGGCGCACCCGGCTCCGGGGTGCGCCTGATCCGGTCCGAACGCCCCAGGTCCTCACGTGATGCCGCCGTGTAATGCGCCGTACTAGGGTCGAGCCCGTGTTGATCAGGCCGATGCGTGACGACGACATCGGGGCAGCGCGTGCGCTCACCCACGAGGCGCTGCAGCGGAGCCGCGCGGCCACCCGTCCGGCCGCGCTGCCGGCTCCCCCGTCCGGCCCGCCGACACCTGACTGGAGCGGGCGCTGGGAACGCCGCGCCAAGCACCTGCTGCGGCACGACGCCGACGGGTGCTGGGTCGCCGAAGCCGACGGCGGAAGCAGGGGCGGCAGCAACGTGGTCGGGGTGGCGATGTCGCTGCGCCGGGAGAAGCTGTGGGGCCTGTCGGCCTACTTCGTCCACCCGCAGGCGCAGAGCGCGGGGGTCGGAGCGGCACTGCTGGACGCCGCCCTCGGCTACAGCCAGGGCTGCCTGCGCGGCATCATCATCTCCACCGCCGACCCCCGAGCCGCCCGCCGCTACCGGCTCGCCGGCTTCACGCTGCACCCGACCATCCGGATCGCCGGTTCGGTCGATCGTTCGGCACTGCCGGTGGTGGACGGTGTACGTACGGGCGGGCCCGGCGACCAGGACCTGTGCGACTCGGTGGACCGGCGGGTACGCGGAGCCGCGCACGGCGTCGACCACGAGTTCCTGTGCGCGGAGTACGGCCTGCTGGTGTCGGACACCCTCACCGGGAGCGGCTACTGCTTCGTCGACCCGTCCGGGTCACCGGTGATGCTGGCCGCCACCAGCCGAAAGATCGCCCAGCGGCTGCTGTGGGGAGCGCTGGCGGTGTCGCCGCAGGGCGCGGACGTCCACATCGACTACCTCACCGCCGACCAGGAGTGGGCCGTCGACGTGGCCCTGGCGGCCGGGCTGTCCCTGCGTACCGAGGGCTACCTGTGCCTGCGGCACATGCGCCCGCCCGCGACGTACCTGCCGTCCGGCGCGTTCCTCTGACCAGCTCGCAAGCGGACCCGCAGGCGCGGCGCACCGCCGCTCACAGGCCGGGCGCACCCCACACCGGGAACCAGCGGGACAGGTCCTGCTCGATCTTCAGGTCGTTGGCCACCATGCCCCGGGTCTGCAGCTCCAGCGCGTTGTCCCGGCGCTCGCCCGACAGCGGGGCGAAGGGGTAGAACGCGCCGCGCTTGTAGAGGTAGACCAGCGCCAGCCGGCGGCCGTCGCCGTTGACGAAGGTGACCAGCGAGCACAGCAGGAACGGCCCGAACCCGGCCGCCTCCAGCGAGGAGTTGACCGCGTGCAGGTCGGTGACCAGGCCGGAGGAGTCCTCCGGGTCGTGACGTATGACCAGCCAGGTGAAGCCGTAGTCGTCGCTGACCCGCTCGACCTTCGGACCCTCGTCGGCGTCCAGCAGCTCCTGGATGTCGGCCTGGGTGGTCGCGAACGCCCCGCCCTCGGCGGCGCGGTAGCAGACCGAGCCCACGCCGGTGGGCCGGAAGTCGGCGGCCGCCTGCAGCGTCAGCGCGGCCTGCGGAAGCCCGAACAGCTGGTCGAGGTCGGGCCGCTTCGGCTGGCTACGTCCGAGGATCGCGTCGAGGAACTTCATGCCGGCAGCCTTTCGGGTCCACGGGGACGGAGGCCTGGAGGTGAACGACCGTGGGCGCCCACTCGGTGTGAGCGCCCACATGGTGGGACTTCCTTACAGCATCGGCTTGCCGAGCTCGGCGCTGACCTGCGCCAGCCGGGCCAGGCGCTGCTCGGTCGATGGGTGGGTGGACAGCAGGTTGCCCAGCGACTTGCCGACCGCCGCGGGGGCGAAGAAGAACGCCTGGGCCGGCTGGGACCTGCGCAGGTCCCGGGTCGGGATCCGGGCGATGTCACCGGAGATCTTGGTGAGCGCGGACGCCAGCTCGGAGGGGTTGCCGGTGAGGTAGGCACCGGCCCGGTCGGCGGCGAACTCGCGGTAGCGGGACAGCGCCCGGGTGAGCAGGAAGCTGATCACGTAGACCGCGATGCTGGCCAGCCAGACCACGGCGAACACCATCGCGGCGTTGTTGTCCCGGCTGCCGCGGCCCATGCCGGAGTACATCCCGAACCGCGCGACCAGGCCGGCGAGCACACCGAGGAACGACGCGATGGTCATCACCGCGACGTCGCGGTGGGCGACGTGGGACAGCTCGTGGGCGAGCACGCCTTCCAACTCGGTCCGGGTCAGCCGGCGCATGAGGCCGGTGGTGACGCACACCACGGCCTTTTTCGGGCTGCGCCCGGTGGCGAAGGCGTTCGGCATGTCGGTGTCGGCGACCGCCACCCGCGGCTTGGGCATGTCGGCGAGGGCGCACAGCCGGTCGATCACCGCGTGCAGCTCCGGCGCCTCGTCGGGCGTGACCTCGCGGGCGCCCATCGCTGCCAGCGCGATCTTGTCGGAGAAGAACCACTGCGCCAGCAGGAACCCGCCGGCGATGATGATCACCCAGGCCCAGCTGAGCCCGGCGGCGATGAGTCCGCCGACGGCCGCGACGTACAGCAGGCCGAGCAGGAACATGACCAGGACCATCCGCGAGGTGAGGCCCCGGTCGGGTTGGAATCGTGTGCGAGCCATGTGTTTCACCGCTCCTTGAAGAGTCACTCATACGACGACGCGCGAGCACCGGAATGTTCCCGGCGCTCGCGCGTGTGGCGTATGAGGTCACTCACCTGCTGTGTCGGGTCGGTTGCGGGGACCGTCCGATCTATCCGGGGATGAGGCCTTCCTCCCCGAGAAGCTCCTTCACCTCGTCGACCGTGGCGTCCTCCGGCGGGAGGAAGAGGTCGGACTCCTCCAGCGAGTCGTCCGGCAGCTTCGTGCCCACCGCGCGTACCTGGTCGAGGAGGCCGGTCAGCGCTCCCCGGAAACCCTCCTCGTCCCCGGCGTTGACCGCGACCTCCAGCCTCGCGTCGAGCTCGTTCAGTGCGTCGAGGTGCTCGTTGGGAACCCGAAGCTGCCCCTCGCCGAGGATGCGAACGATCACGATCCCTCACCCTGCCTTTGTGGCCGGTCCGGTGCGGGCTGGGCGGACTGCTGCGTCGCGGACGGCGATGCCTCCTCGCCGGGGGTGGCCTGTCCTTCGATCTCCCTGGCCGGTGCCGAGCCCCCACCGAGCTGGGCCTTCATCGCGGCCAGCTCGCTCTCGACGTCGTTGCCCGACGCCATGCGCTCCAGCTCCAGGGAGATGTCGTCCTTGCTGGTGCCGGTGACGTCGTCCAGCGCACCGGAGGCCAGCAGTTCGTCGATCGCACCGGAACGGGCCTGCAGCTCGGCCGTCTTGTCCTCGGCCCGCTGCACGGCGAGGTTGACGTCGCCCATCTCCTCGGAGATACCGGTGAACGCCTCGCCCACCCGGGTCTGCGCCTCGGCCGCGGTGTAGGTGGCCTTGATGGTCTCCTTCTTGGTGCGGAACGCCTCGACCTTGGTCTGCAGGCGCTGCGCCGCGAGGGTGAGCTTCTCCTCCTCGCCCTGGAGCGTGGCGTGCTGCGTGCTGAGGTCGCCGATCTGCTGCTCCACGCCGGACCGGCGGGTGAGCGCCTCGCGAGCGAGATCCTCCCGCCCCATCGACAGCGCCTTCTGCGCCTGGTCCTTGAGCTTGTTCGACTGCTGGTTGAGCTGGTTCATCTGCAGCTCGAGCCGCTTGCGGCTGGTCGCGACGTCAGCCACACCACGCCGGACCTTCTGGAGCATTTCCAGCTGCTTCGTGTAGGAGTAGTCGAGCGTCTCGCGCGGGTCTTCGGCGCGGTCCATCGCCTTGTTGGCCTTCGCGCGGAAGATCATCGCGAAGCGGTTGAGAATACCCATCGAGGTCGGCCGCCCCCTTCGTCTCCAGGCCGGTCGTGCCTCCCTGCCGCAGGATGGCACGGGACGGCGTCGTGTGTGGGTTCACCCTATGCCGACGAACGTACAAGGGCGACCCCACCTGTCCCGGACATTTCCCCTAGACGAGCCGCGATCCCGCGGAGTTCCCGGCGGACTCCCCCACGCGGTTTCCCCCGGTGTTCCGACGGTGATTCCGGGCGTTTCGCGGCGCCGCGACGCCGGGTGGAGGTCCGGGCGGAGCCCGGGCAGATCCCGGGGCTAATCCGGGGCGGATCCCGTCGTGGACCGCGCCGGCGACGTCCCCGGGCGGGCTGGGGCGCTGATTTGCCGGACCGTTACTCTGTGGGCGTGTTCCGACGCCGTACGACAACCGAGGCCCCCGCCGAGACGGCCACCGAGCCGACGCCGTCCACCAAGGTCGCCGGCGCCGGCGGCAAGGGACGCCCCACGCCCAAGCGCCGCGAGGCCGAGCAGGCCCGCAAGACGCGGGTCAGCGCGCCGCGCGACCGCAAGGAGGCGGTCCGCCAGCAGCGGGAGAAGTCACGCTCGGAGCGGGCCAGGATGCAGCAGGCGATGGCCACCGGCGACGAGCGCTACCTCCCGGCGCGGGACAAGGGCCCGGTCCGGAGGTTCGTCCGCGACTACGTCGACTCCCGGCGCACCCCGGCGGAGTACCTCCTGCCGTACTTCCTGGTCATCTTCATCTTCATGACCCTGCCGATGCCGCAGGTGCGGGTGGTGGCGACCTACCTCTGGCTGGTGGCGATCATCATCGTGCCGCTGGACCTGCTCCTGCTGGGGCGGCGGCTGAAGAAGCGGCTGCGCGAGGAGTTCCCCAACGACAGCCACCGCGGCGCGCTGTCGTACGGCATCATGCGGTCGACGCAGATCCGCCGGCTGCGGATGCCCAAGCCGCAGGTCAAGCCCGGCGGGGAGAAGATCTCCGCCTAGCGGTACGACCTTCCCCGCCCGGCGTCCGGCTTCGGGTTCCCGGGCCGGTCTCTCAGTCGGCCGGGTGCAGGCTCATCGGGCCGTAGACCTCGCGCCCGGCTTCGAGCAGTGTCACCTGGTCGACACCGCTTCCGGCGAGTTCGCGCCAGGTTTCGCCGATCCAGCTCTCGGCGTCGCTCTGCGACGGGAACTCGCTGTGGGCGAGCTCGCCGGCGTCCACGGGGTTGCCCTCGGAATCTTCGAGTCGCCACGTCCAGGTCATGAAAGCCGAGCTTAGAGGTTTCCCGGGGGTCGTCGTGGTCAGCTCGGTCGGGCACGGCCGGTGCCGGTCGCGCGGGACCGCACCCGACCCGAACAGGCCCCGCAGAGGTCCCGGCACAGTTCCCTCCCACCGGAGCGCCTCACCGGGTTCCGGACATCTTTGACTTCCCGGGTCGGCCGTGAGAGCGTCCGTCCTGCACGACGTCGTCGGGCGAGACCCACCCAGGTCTCGCACGCAGGGGAAGCCGGTCCGAATCCGGCGCTGACCCGCAACCGTAGGCCGCGTGCCCGCACGTCCGTACGACCTGACTCGACCCGCCGTCGAGCCGGATCGCCGCGAACTCACCGGGTGCCCGCGGCGAGCCGGAGCACCTGCCGACGACG